>JBEVKV010000237.1:0-17163 GCA_040509515.1 Pyrinomonadaceae bacterium
GGGGCTCTGCTGTTTTTGTCTCTCGCTTACTCTCTGCGTCCGCGGCGCGCGCGGGGCTTCGGCGGCTCTTGGTTCGCCGCGTCGTCGTCGTACTCGTTCTCGAAGCTGAAGACGGCGGCGGGGAAGCGCGCGCGCAGACTCTTCTGCGCGGCGAGCGTGAGCCGGTTGTTCCCCATGTAGACCTTCAGCCCCTTCAACCCCGCGAGCGATTGAGGCAGCCGCGTCCCGCCGTTCGCGTTCACCGACAACTCTTCGAGGTTCTTCAACTCGCCGACGAAGGCCGGCACCTCGCGTATGGCGTTATAGTCGAGCGACAGCTTTTTTAAGCCGCGCAGCGACGCGACCTGCGGCGGCACCGAGCGGATGCCGTTCCTGCCGAGGTCAAGCTCCTCCAGATTCCGAAGGTCGGCGAGCGTGTCGGGCAGCGGCTTGGCACGCTTCGAGCGCGCCGCGTCTTCCGCGCCGACCTCGCGGCCGTCGAGCGCGCCGTAGAGTCTCAACACACGCAGGCTCTCCAAACGGCCTATCGAGCGCGGCAGCGTGACGTTCATCGAGCACCCGTTGCCGTTGTCGATGATTAGCTCGCGCAGCCTCCGCAGCCGCCCGATCTCTTCGGGCAGGTCTTCGAGATTCTCAAGGCAAGCCATCTCCAGAGTCTCAAGGTTGACCAGCGTGCCGAGCCCGGCGGGCAGGTGCTTCATCTCGTGGTCTTCGCTCTGTAGGACGAGGCGGCGCACCTTCTCGGGCGAGCGGAGCGCGCGCGCCAAACTGTCGAACGCGCCGTCCTCCTGAACAACTCCGGCGGACGCGACGCCCGCCGCGACGACGCAGAGGGCCAAAACTTTGACTGTGAAACGGGACAGGGGTCTGCTTAGCAAATTATCTCCTCCGTTGATGACTTAGAAAGTGATTCGCGAATCATGGTCTGGGCGCGGGCTTGAGCCCGGGCGGCGTGGCGCGCGGGATGTCGTCTTCGAGCGCGGGCGCGTCCGACCCGTCGCCGGGTCTGAGTTTGGGCGGCGTGTTGCGCAGCGCGGGCGGGAGTTTGGGGCGCGGGATTTTGACGGTCGCGACCGCGTCCGTGCGCTTGAGGATAGCGCCGCCGCGGCCGGCGACCCACGCGGCGGTGCCGCCGTGATAGGCCGCGCCGAACAGCGCCGCGCTCGTCATGGTCGGCATCAACTCCCACTCCTCGCCGCCGTTGCGCGTCTGGAGCACGCGCCCCTGATCGCCCACCACCATCACGTCGTCGCGCGCGGCCGCCGCCACCGAGAAGAGATTTATCTTGAGCCCCGCCTCCTGATCCTTCCACGTCTTCCCGCCGTCGTCCGTGCGCAGTATCAGCCCGCGCTCGCCGACGACGTAGCCGCGCGAGGCGTCGGCGAACGTGAGCCCGTAGAGCCACTCGCGCGCGTTCAACTCGACGCGCTCCCACGTCGTGCCGCCGTCGGCCGAGCGCAGGAGCGTCCCCTGCGAGCCGACCGCGACGACCGTCTTCTCGTCGGCGTAAGCGACGGCCTCAAGCCAGCTCTGCGTCCCCGAGCGCACGGCGTCCCACGTCTCGCCGCCGTCCTCGGTCTTCAGAATCCGCCCGCGCGCGCCGACCGCCAGGCCGCGCTTCGCGTCGAAGAGTCGGACGCCGAAGAGGTCTTCGTCCGCGCCGGTCGGCACCGCCGACCAAGTGAGCCCGCCGCTCGTGGTGCGGAGCAGCGTCCCCTTCTCGCCGACGACGAAGCCGAGCGTTTCGTCCACGAAGAAGACGCCGAAGAGTCGCGCCGTCGTCCCGGAGAGCCGGAGCGTCCAGCGCTTGCCGCCCGAGCCCGTGTAGAGGATGCGGCCGCGCGAGCCGACCGCCCATCCGCGTTCGCCGTCGAGAAAGTAGATGTCCGCGAGGTCGTCGCGCCCGCCCTCCGTGAGCCGACGCCAGTCGACGCCGCCGTCGTCGGTGCGAAGTATCAATCCGTCGCGCCCGGCGGCCCAGCCCGTCGTCTCGTCCGCGAAGTGGACGGCCGTCAGGCGCGGCCGCGTCTTGACGCTCACGGGGAACCACGTCTCGCCGCCGTTGCCCGTGCTCAAAATCTGCCCCTCGTCGCCCGTGACCCAACCGTGGCGCTCGTCGGAGAAGAAGACCGAGAGCAAATCCGTGCGCTGTAGATTTTCGACCGTCGCCCACGTCTCGCCGCCGTCTGCGCTGCGGTGGATGACGCCGCCGAGGCCGACCGCCACGGCGATCTTGCCGCCGCCCGCGAACGCGACCGACGTGAAGGCCATCCCCGTCTTCGTCGAGCGGTCGAGCCAACTGCCGCCGCCGTCGTGCGTGACGACGAGCGCCCCGTCGGCCCCGACCGCCACGCCGTTCGAGGCGTCGGCGAACGCGACCGAGAAGAGGTGTGCCCTCACGCCTGAGACTTGCGCCGCCCACGTCCGACCGCCGTCCGCGGTCTTCACGATTTCGCCGTAGCTCCCGACGGCCCAGCCGTTCAATCCGTCCGGCGCGAAGGCCACGCTGTAGAGATGGTTCGAGCCCTCCTTCGGCGCGGCCGCGCCCTTCGCGCCGCCCACCTCCTTCGGGTTGGTCGGGCGCAGCGTCCAGCGCCGCCCGCCGTCCTCGGTCGTCACGGCGAGCCCGCGCGAGCCGACCGCCACCGCGCGCTTCGCGTCGCGCACGTAGAGCCCGTAGAGCGGGACGGGCGCGGGCGCGTGCTGCTCCTCCCAGCGGAAGCCGCCGTCTTCCGTGTGGAGGATGACGCCGTCGGCGCCGACCGCCCATCCCGTCCGCTTGTCCGCGGCGAAGCGCACGGCGTAGATGGCGTTGCCCTGCGGCAGGGGATTCTGCCAGACCCACGCGCGCTCGGCCTGCGCGGCGACGCCGCCCGCCGCCCACGCGCACCCGAGCGCCCCCGCGAGGCACAGGAGCCACGCGAGCCTTCGCGCCGTCTTTTCACGTCTGGCACTCATCGGAAAACTTTCGGGAGCGGTCGGGGAGAGGAGATTCTAGCCTGTAGGCGTCAACTTGGCTAACGTGCGGGAGGCGCGCCCGCTAACTCTGGGCGTCGTCGGCGACGGTGGCGGCGGCTTCGCTGAGGGCGTCGGCGTCGGCGTGGCCGGCGGCGGCGATGGCGCGGGCGGCGCGGTCGACGGCCTCCTGCGCGACGTGGCCGGCGTGGCCTTTGAGCCACTGCCATTTTATCTGGTGCGGGCCGGCGGCCTTGTCGAGCCGCGCCCACCAGTCGTGGTTCGACTTGCGCCGGAAGCGCCCCGACATCGTCTCGACGACGTAGCGCGAATCCGACAGCACGGTCACGCGGCACGGCTCGCGCAACTGTTCGAGCCCGAGCGCGGCCGCCGCGACCTCGGCCTGCTGGTTGGTCGCCCCGCCGAGGTACTCGCCGAACGCGCGCCACACGCCGCGGAAGCCGAGCAGCGCGACGGCCGCCGCGCGCGGGTCTGCGCGCCCGTTACCCAGACTCGACCCGTCGCAGTAGATTGTGACCTCCTTCAACGTCGGGCTCACGCGGCCTCTCCGACTGTCTCGCGCGAGACGGCGACGACGTGATCGACGCTCTGCTCGAAGGTGTCGTCGTGCGAGATGACGAAGAGCTGGTCGAAGTCCCTGACCTGCCCGATCTGCTGCGCGAGCCGCTCGCGGCGCTCGGCGTCCATGTTGACCGTCGGCTCGTCGAAGAAGGCGACGCGGATGTCCGAGAGCTGTTTGAGCAGCGCCAATCTTATCGAGAGCGCCGCCACCATCTGCTCGCCGCCCGAGAGGTTGATGAAGGAGCGCTCGTGCCCGTCCTCTTCGAGCAGGATGTCGTAATCTTTCGACCAGCGCAGCGCCCGTCCGCCCTCGCCCGTGATTTCGCGGAAGAGTTGGTTGGCCTCAATCGAGATGTTGTAGAGGTAGCTCTCGGTGACGAGCGGCCCGGCCTTGCGCAGCGTGTCGCGTATGAAGTCGGTCGCCGCGTAAAGCTCTTCGAGCCGCTCGCGCGCGCGGAACTCCTCGCGCATCGACTCGCGCACCTCGTCGAGACGGACGACCTCGGCCGAGAGGGCTTCGGCGCGTTCGCGCGCGGCTTCGAGCTGCGCCGAGGTCGCCGCCGCGCGCTCGCGCGCGAGGGCGAGTGCGCCGCGCTCGTTCGCGTGGCGCTCGCGGTCGTACGAGGCGAGCGCGCGTTCGTGCTCGTCGCGCGCGGCTTCCGACTGCCGCGCGGCTTCGGCGGCGCGCGTCTCGGCCTCGGCCGCCTCGCGCTCGCGCTCGGGGAGCGTCGAGGCGAGCGAGGCCGACTCAAGGTGCTCGCGGTGCGCCTGCGCCGTCTGCTCGCGCCGCGCGGCGGCCTCGGCCCAAACGGCGTCGAGCTTCTCGAACTTCTTCAGCTTCTTGTCGAGCGCGCGCGCCTGCTTCTGCAAAGCTTCGAGCGCGTCCCCGGCGGCGCGCGACTCGCGCAGCAGTTCCGACTCCCGCCCGGCTTCGAGCCGGAGCGCGGCGGCGCGCGTGCGCGGGTCGCCGAGTTCGAGCAGGGAACGTTCGACCGCCGAGGCGTCTTCGGCGAGCGCGCCTTCGGCCCCGGCGGCGGCCGCGACCAGCTCGCGCTCGTCGC
The DNA here is from genome assembly GCA_040509515.1 of Pyrinomonadaceae bacterium. Taxonomy (GTDB): domain Bacteria; phylum Acidobacteriota; class Blastocatellia; order Pyrinomonadales; family Pyrinomonadaceae; genus QHXN01. The sequence continues at coordinate 4,599 of JBEVKV010000237.1, forward strand.
GCCGCGCCTTGCCCTCGTCCTCGATCTCCGCGAGGCGCGCGCGCAGCGGCTCAAGCTCGGCGTACTTCAACGCCTCCTCGCGCGCCGTGCGCCAGACCATGTCGATGCCCGACATCTCCGCCTGCAACTCGTCGCGCAGCGTCTCGCTCGCGCCCGAGAGTTTTTCCAGCTCGGCGTCGAGCGCGGCGAGCGCCGCTTCGCGCTCGGCCAACAGCTCGCGCTCGTGCGCGAGGCGTGCGCGCGTCGTCTCGGAGCGCGCGGCGGCCTTCTCGGCGTCGCGCGCGGCGCGGACTTCCGACGCCAGCGCGTCGGCCTCGCGCACGACCGTGGAGAGCCGCGCGCGGTTGCTCCTGAGGGTGTCGTCGAAGTAGTCCTCGAAGGTGCGCCCCGTCTCCGCGAGGTTCCTGCACTGCTCTTTCAGGATGGGGCAGAAGCCGCCCTGCGTGCGCTCGCTCATCTTCTCGTCGCGCTTGATGTCGGCGCGCAGGACGGCGAGCTGGTCGTTCAACTCGCGCCCGCGGTCTTCGAGCGCGCCGAGTTGGGCGGCGGCCGCGCCGGCCTGCTCGAACTCGCGCGCCTCGCGTTCGAGCGCGGTGACGCTGCGGCGCAGGCGCTCGGCCTCGCGCGCCGCCTCGCGCCGCTGGCGGGTCAGGTGGCCGCGCGACGTGAGGTCTTGTTCCAGACGGCTCAGACGCGTCTCGACGCCCAGCCTCTCGCTCTCCAGCTTGTCGGCGCGCTCCTGCGAGCCCGCGAGCCCTTCGGCCGCGCGCACGCGCTTCGAGAGTTCCGAGTGCGACTTGCGCAGCGCGGCCAGCTCGCGGTCGAGTCGCGCGAGCTGCTCGGCGGCGGCGCGCGTGTGCATGAGCAGGTCGCGGAGGCGGTCGCGTTCGCGCTCAAGCTCGCCCTGCATCGCCACATCCTTCTCTATTTCCGCGAGCGAGCGTGCGGCCTCGCGCGCGCGCCGGAGCGAGTCTTCGAGCCCGCGCACGACCGCCTCGGCCGAGGCGATCTGGCGCGCGGCGTCCGCGGCTTCGGCGCGCAGGCGGTCGCGCTCTTCGCGCTCAGCTTCAAGCCCGCGCAGGGTTTCGAGCGCCGCGAGGTGCGCGCGCGAGTCCTCTTCAGTGGCGCGCTGCCGCTCGGCGGCGCGGCGCGCGTCGGCGAGCCCGCCCTGCAAATCGCGCAGACGGCGCGCGGCCGCCTCAAGCTCGACCCCGAGCCGGTCGGCGACGGCGCGCGACTCCGCGACGCGGCGCTCGGCCTCGTCGAGCACGACGACCGCCCGCGCGCGCTCCTCTGCGTCACGCTGGAAGGCCACGAGCGAGGCGGCCAACTCTTCGGCGCGCGCGCCGGCCGCCCTGTGCTCCTCGACCGCCGTCTCGTAGCGCGCGAGCTGCGTCTCGGCCGCGCCGATGCGGACGCGCGCCTCGGTGATGCGCTCGTTGATGAGACCGGCCGTGTCTCGCAGCCGGTCTGAGCTTTCGCGGTACTCTTCGACTTTGAGCAGCCGGTCGAAGGCGGCCTTGCGCTCCGCGCCCGAGCGCAGGAAGTCCGAGGTGAAGAGACCCTGCGGCACGCCGATGGCCGAGCGGAAGAGCGAGCGCAAGTCTGTCCCCGGCTCGACGCCGAGGTGCTGGTCGAGCCACTTGCGCACGTCGGCCTTGCCCTGTTGAAGCTTGACGCGCAGCTCCGGGTCGTAGACGTAATAACCGCTCCCCGTGTCGCGGTAGACGGTGTAGAGCCGCTCGTCCGCGTCGCTCAGGAAGGTGACGCGCACGGAGCCGCGCTTCGCGCCGCGGCGGAGAAAGTCGTCTTTGCTGTAGTCGAGCACGTCGAAGAGCGCCCACGCGATGGCTTCGAGGATGGTGGTCTTGCCCGCGCCGTTGGGGCCGACGATGGCGGTCGTCCCGCGCTCGAACGCGAAACCGCCGCGCTCGAACGACTTGATGTTCTCCAGCTCGACTCTTGTGACGTGCATTTGCTCTTCTGGGATGCGCGCGCCGCCCGCAGGGTTCGGAGGGGCGACGCGCCTGTCGGTGTCAGCCGAGTTTAAGACATCAATCGGGAGTTGGCCAGCGAGCCTACCGGCCGCCCAGAAGGTAGACGCCCGTGTCGGGGTGGTAGGTCTTCCAGTCGAACCAGTAGTCCTTGACGGGCTGCAAGCGCGCGAGCCGACGGCCGGCGTACGCGCCCGCGACGGCCGCGCCGGTGAAGTCCCACTCGGTGCCGGTCTCCCTGTCGATGAGCGTGTGCGTGTCGGGTTTGAGAAAGAGTTCGAGCGCGCGGCCTTCGAGCCGCCGGTCGAAGACGCGGACGCTCTTGCCGTCCGCGCCGAGGAGGACGAGCAGCGGCGTCGTGCCGATTTGATCGACTATCGGGTTCTGCCGCGCGAGCGCCTCGAAGGGGTAGGCTTTCGACGCGCCGCCCGCCTCGACGCCGACGACGAGCGTGCGCGCGGGGAGCACGGCGTTGGGGTCGGCGAGCGTCGTCGTGACGGGCATCCGTCCGACGTGCTGCTCCCAGTCGGCGGGCACGTACTTGTCCTCGGCCAAAATTTTCGGGTCGGGTCTGAGCACGCGCCCGCCGCCCTCGCGCTTCCACGTCGCGTAGGTCAGCTCGTCGTGCTCGACCATCCGCAGCCGCTTGCCCTTCAGAGGCCCGAGCACGCACTCGCCCGAGACCTGCTGCCACCACGAGCCGGTCTCCTCGTCGCGCATGATGAAGTTCTGGTTGTTGATGCCGGCGAGCCGGAAGTTGAGCACCCGCCCGTCCACAGTCGTCTCCCACACCAGACCGGTGTGACAGAGCGTTCAATAGGTGGCGACGAGCGGCACGCCCCCCACCGTGTCCGCGGCGAGATGATGATAGGCCATCAACAGCACGGGGTAGGCGACGCGCTCGCCGCCGCGCTCGACGGCGAGCACCATCTCGTCCGCGCCGACGAAGTCGGCCTCCTCCGCGCGCGCGTAGGCGGGCGAGGCGAGCGGGTTGAACATCGCCTCATAGACGTTCTGCCGCGACGCCCAGACCGAAGCCGCGACGGGGACGAGCAGCAGAACCATCAGCGCGCGCGCCCACCAGCGCCGCGACGCGCGCCACATCCGCGCCACGAGAATGAGCCCGGCGAGCGTGAGCGCGACGGTCGCCCACGGCGCGAGACGCTTCACCTCGTAGCCGACGGCGAGCGCGCGGCCGGTCTGCGGCTTGAACGGCTGGATGAGAAAGAAGGGCACGACGACGAGCGAGACCGCCGCCGCGACGAGTAGGAGAAGCAGGAGCCAGCGTTTCATGTTCGGGGCCTTTGGGGTTGAAGTGATTCGGCGGCGCGGCGCGCGGCCGTCAGGCGAACTCCTCGAACTCGAAGAGCGAGAAGTCCGTGACGAGACAGACGACCTCGCCATCCTCGTCGAGCCCGAAGTATGAGGCGTAGAGTCCGTCGCCGACGCCGGTCGAGAAGGCGACGACGCTGCGGCCGGCCTCCGCCCCCAACTCGACGTTGGCCCAAGACCAAGTGTCCTCGTAGGTCTTATCCATCTCCACGATGATGGCGTCGGCGAACTCACCCTCGACTACGCCCGACAGCACGAGCCGCGCGGTCTCGGCGTCCATAAAGCAGCCCGTGTCCGAGTCGACGGGGTAGCCGTAGACTTCGCCCTCGGACAGCGCCGACAACTCCTCGCCGGGGCGCAAGGCCAGCTCCCACGAAGCGGGCGCGCGTTCGGCGAAGCGCAGCATCGCGGCCGCGACCCGGCGGTCGTTGTCCTCGAAATGCGCGACGCTCAGCAGGACGGGGAACTTGCCGGCGGGCACGCGCCTGTCGAAAGGCTCAACGTCCGGCGAGACGAGCGGGTCGCAGGCCACGACCCGGCCCGAAGTGACGGTCAGGTCGCCCGCCGGCTTTACGTGCAGCAGCACGCGGCCGATCTCGGTCGAGACCTCTGTGCCCTCGGCGAACAGTTTGGAGAAGTCCGGCAGTTTCATCTTGAAGGGAACCTCCGGCGTCACAGCGCCTCGACGTTCAGCGCCGTGTCTGAAGACTTCCACGCGCGCTCGAACTCGCGGTTAACGAGTTCGGCCTCGCGCGTCTTGCCCTGCGCGCGCAGCGCCTGCGCGAGTCCGTAGAGCGAGCGGCCGTTGCGCCGGTTGCGCCGCAGGTCTTCGCGGAAGACTGCCTCGGCCTCGGCGGGGCGGCCGTCGAGCAGGAGCGCGCCGCCCAGAGACTCGCGCGAGAGCGGGTGATACCAGCCGGGCGGCTCGTCGTAGGCGAGCGCGTCCTCGGCCGCGACCGCGCGGCTCAGAAAGTTGACCGCGGCCTTGCGGTCGCCGCGCGCGGAGGCCAGACGCGCGTTGAGAAAGTGCTCGGCTATCTTGAAGACCGCGCCGGTCGTGTTCTGGCCGTAGCCCGTGTCGGCCGGAATCGCGCCGGCCTTCGCGAGAAAGGTCTTGAGCGCGGCCTCGCCTTCGGCGGTCTTCCCCGTCGAGGCCAGCGCCATCGCGCGCCCCCAGTGCCAGAAGGCGTTCGAGATGGGCGCGGACGCGGGCGGCTCGGGCGCTTTCAGCACGTCGTCCCACTTGCCGAAGCGGACGCTGATGAGCACGCCCGTCGGCAGGAAGCTCTCGAAGAAGGGCATCTCCTTGAGGTATGGCGAGACGTTGGCTTCGAGGCGTCGCGCGGACTCGACGGCGCGCGCGTAATCGCCCTGCATCGAGTAGGCGGCGGCGAGGAAGTGCAGGTTGTGGCTGTAGTATGCGGCCGTGTAGATGCCGCGCCGGCCGCCGCGCTCGATGTACTGCTGGTCGGCCTTCGCCGCCCACTCGTTCGACTGCGCGGCGCGCGCGTAGTCGCCGGTGCGCATGTAGATGTGCGCGGGCATGTGGACGAGGTGGCCGGCCGCGGGCGAGAGCGCGGCGAGGCGGTCGGCGCTCGGCAGCGCGCGCTCCGGCGCGTGCGAGGCTTCGACGGCGTGGATGTAGAGGTGGTGCGCGCCGATGTGCTCGGGCGCGCGGCGCATCACGGCTTCGAGGGCGGCGACGATCTCGTCGGTGCCGGCGGCGGGCTTGCCCGCGCCGTCGAAGAGCCGCCACGCGTTGAGTATCATCGCGGCGTCGGCCCAGAGAGTAGCCGCCTCGGTGTCGTCCGGGTAGCGGCGCACGAGTTCGGCCATCGCGTCGCGGTAAGCGACCCAGAGCTTCTGCTGGTCGGCCGAAGGGTCTGCGGAGAAGCGCCGTGCGAGAGCTTCGAGGTAGGCGCGCTCATGCGCGGGGCCGTCGGCGGCGAGCGCGAGACCCTTCCGCACGGCCTCGTGCGCGTCACGCATCCGCTCGGGCGAGATGGTGGTCTCGTTGTAGTTCGGCCCGAGCGCCAGCGCGAGGCCCCAGTGCGCCATCGACATCCGCGGGTCAAGCTCCGCCGCCCGCCGGAACGCCCGCGCGGCCTCGTCGTGGTTGAAGCCGTAGACCAGTATCAAGCCCTGATCGAAGAACCTCTGCGCCTCGGCCGAGGAGGTCTTCACCGGCAGGTGGAAATCGCCCAACCCCTCAATCAACCGAACGTCCACGGCGGGCACCGCACCCGCGTGCTGGTGCTGCGCGAACGTCGCGGGGCAGGCCAATAACAGAGCGGCGACAAGCAGGGGAAATCTCATCTCAAACGCTCCCGTATGTGTGATGATGAGTCGCGGGCCGCGGGCCGCCCCGCCCGGCCGCTACTCGTTGACCTTGAGGACGGCGAGGAAGGCTTCCTGGGGGATTTCGACTTTGCCGACGCGCTTCATGCGCTTCTTGCCCTCTTTCTGTTTTTCGAGGAGCTTGCGCTTGCGCGAGATGTCGCCGCCGTAGCACTTGGCGATGACGTTCTTGCCCACCGCCTTGACGGTCTCGCGGGCGATGATCTTGTTGCCGATGGCGGCCTGAATGGGCACCTCGAAGAGCTGGCGCGGGATGAGCTGGCGCATCTTCTCGGCGAGGAGGCGGCCACGCGCCTGCGAGTTCTGGCGGTGGACGATGATGGAGAGCGCGTCGACGGGCTCGCCCGCGACCATCAGGTCGAGCTTGACGAGGTCGCTGTCGATGTAGCCGGCGAGGTGGTAGTCGAGCGACGCGTAGCCGCGCGAGACCGACTTGAGCCGGTCGTAGAAGTCCAGAACGATTTCGTTCAAGGGCAGGCTGTAGACGAGCATCACGCGCTTCTCGGCGATGTACTCGAACTTCCTCTGCACGCCGCGCTTCTCTTCGAGGAGCGGGAGGATGCCGCCGAGGAATTCGTCGGACGTGAGGATGGTCGCCTCGATGATGGGCTCTTCGATTTTGGCGATGCGCACGGCGTCGGGCATCTTCGCGGGCGAGTCGACCTCGACGACCTCGCCGTCGGTCGTCGTCACGCGGTAGCGGACGCCGGGCGCGGTCGTGATGAGGTCTAAGTCGAACTCACGTTCGAGTCTCTCCTGCACGATCTCCATGTGGAGCAGCCCGAGGAAGCCGCAGCGGAAGCCGAAGCCGAGCGCGACCGACGACTCGGGCTCGTAGAAGAAGGAGGCGTCGTTCAGGCGCAGCTTGTCTAAGGCGTCGCGCAACTCCTCGTACTGATTGGCCTCGACGGGGTAGAGCCCGGCGAAGACCATCGGCTTAATCTCCTGAAAGCCCGGGAAAGGTTCCTTCGTCGGGCGCGCGGCCTCCGTGATGGTGTCGCCGATCTGCACGTCGGCCACCGTCTTTATCGAAGCCGTCAGGAAGCCGACCTCGCCGACCGAGAGGCTGTCGATGAGGGTCGGGCGCGGGCGGTTCACGCCGATGGACTCGACCTGATAGTCGCGCCCGGTGTTGAAGAAGCGAATCTTCATGCCCGGCTTGATGGTGCCGTCGATGATGCGGAAGAGGACGATGACGCCGCGGTACGAGTCGTACCACGAGTCGAAGATGAGCGCCTTGAGCGGCGCGTCCGCGGAGCCCTTCGGCGCGGGGATGTCGCGGACGATGGCTTCGAGGATGTCGGGGACGCCGACGCCGGTCTTCGCGGAGGCGAGCACGGCGTTGCCGGTGTCGAGCCCGATGACGTTCTCGATCTGTTCCATCACCTTCTCGGGCTCCGCGCCGGGGAGGTCGATCTTGTTGATGACGGGGACGAGTTCGAGGTTCTCGCCGATGGCGAGGTAGGTGTTGGCGAGCGTCTGCGCCTCGACGCCCTGCGACGCGTCGACGACGAGCAGCGCGCCCTCGCACGCCGAGAGCGAGCGCGAGACCTCGTAGCTGAAATCGACGTGGCCGGGCGTGTCGATGAGGTTGAGGACGTACGCGTGCCCGTCCTTCGCGCGGTAGTCGAGCCGGACGGCGTGCGCCTTGATGGTGATGCCGCGCTCGCGCTCCAAATCCATGTTGTCGAGAACCTGCGCCTCCATGTCGCGCCCGGAGACGGCGCCGGTGAGTTCGAGCAGGCGGTCGGCCAGCGTGGACTTGCCGTGGTCGATGTGCGCGATGATCGAGAAATTTCTGATGCGTTCGGGATTCATAAAATGCCGTAAACCGTGAACCGTAAACCGTGACAAGAGGGCGCGGCGTTTCTTGTCGCGGTTTACGGTTCTACGTCAGACAGCCTTTATAACAAACCCGGGGCGAAATCGCACGCCAGAGCCTTCCATCACGGTTGACGGTTGACGGTTCGCGGCTCTGTTCAGGCGCGGGAGGAGACGGCGCGGGCCGCGGCGCCGGGCGCGTGCGAGCCGAGCGCGGCGGAGTCCTCGTCGGGGCCGGGACGCGCGGGGCGCTCGGCCGGCGAGTCTTGCAGCGGAATTTCGAGCGTGACGACCGCGCCGCCGTCGGGCGCGTTGGCCAGCTCGAAGCGGTAGGCCGCGCCGTAGAGGCGTTGGAGTCGCGCGCGCGTGTTGGCGAGCCCGACGCCCCCGCCCTTCGCGGCCTTCGCGGCGGGGCGCTCGGGCAGTCCCCGCCCGTTGTCCCTGACTTCGAGCCGCAGCGACGTGCCGGCGCGCTCGGCCCGCACCTCGACGTGGCCGGGGCCCGCGCGTTGCGAGACGCCGTGCCGGATGGCGTTCTCGACGATGGGCTGGAGGATGAGGTTGGGGACGCCGCAGTCCAGAACCTGCGGGTCGACTTCGATGCGCGTCGTCATCCGGTCGCGGAAGCGTATGCGCTCGATCTCAAGGTAGCAGTTGAGGAACTCTATCTCCTGCCGGAGCGGGACGACCTGCGCGGCCGAGGATTCGAGCGTCAGGCGGAGGAAGTCGCCGAGCCGCGCGATCATCTTGTCGGCCGCCTCGGGGTCGGTGTGGACGAGCGCCGAGATGGAGTGCAGGGCGTTAAAGAGGAAGTGCGGGTGGAGCTGCATCTTCAAAGCCTGCAACTGCGCCTGCGACGCGCGCAGCTCGCCCTCGCGGTAACGCTGGTAGTAATCGACGGCGTGGCTGATGACGACGATGATCCAGTAGACGAGCAGCTCCCTGTCGAGGTGCAGGAAGACGACGCGCGGGAGGCTCGACAGCCTGAACCCGCTGAGCCCGCCGCCGAAGAACGCGTCGAGGAAGATGTGGTAGGCCGCCCACGCGGCCGAGATGGCCGTGCCCGCGGCGAGGTGGACGGCGAGCGCGCGCCGCCACTTCTGGCGCTCGACGCGGTAGCGCCGCGCGAGCAGCAGCACGAGCGGGGTCGAGAGCGCGAAGATGACGACCGCGCTCATCTGCCACGCGAGCGCGCTCGGCAGAGACATCTGCTTCCGCGTGCCGAGGAAGTAGAAGTAAATCTGGCTGGAGAAGAAGAGCCCGACCAGCGCCCAGACGCCCCACAGGAAGGCGAGCCGCGCCCAACGCTGCCCGCGCGAGCCCGGGCCGCCGTCCGCCTCCGCCTCGAACAACTTCATCACGCGCGTATCATCTCAAACCGCGCCGCGCCAAGACAAGCCCCACGCGCCGGTCTCGGGACTCCCTGCCTGCGGAAAGATTGCTGCGGAAAGAATTTTTAAGACGGGGCGGGCGGGCCTGTGGTCGCTCAGCCGCCGGGCTGCGCGGCGTCGCGCGCGAGGAGGGCTGCGCCGATGGGGACGGCGTCGGCGCCGAGGGTGGCGGCGACGATCTGCGTGGACTCGAAGTTGGGCTGGAAGGAGCGGCGGCGCGCCTCCTCGATGACGGGGTTCAGAATCAACTCGCCGGCGTCCATGACGCCGCCGCCGAGGACGACGCGCTCCGTGTTCAGGAGGTTGATGACGGCGGCGAGCCCCGTCCCGATGTAGCGCCCGGTGCGCGCCATCATCATCGCGGCGAAGTCGTCGCCGTTCCGAGCCTCGTGCGCGACGTCGGCGGCGGTGAAGTCTTTGTTGAGGCCGAGGCGCGAGAGCGACGAGGTCGAGTCCCTCATCAGCCGCTCGTGCGTGCGGCGGACGATGTTGGGCGCGGAGGCGACCGTCTCAAGGCAGCCGATGTTGCCGCAGGAGCAGTCGATGCCCTCGGGGTCGATGGTGATGTGGCCGAACTCGCCCGCGAAGCCGGAGGCTCCGCGCCAGAGCCGGCCGTCGAGGATGAGCGCGCCGCCGATCCCTGTCCCGATGGTGACGTAGAACATGTTGCGGCTGCCGCGACCTGCCCCGGCGGCGTACTCGCCCATCGCGCCCGCGTTGGCGTCGTTGTCGAGCGCGACGGGCAGGCCGGTCGCCTGCCGCAGCGACTCGCGCAGGTCTTCGCGCACGACCGCGGGGAGGTCGGAGGAGATGACGACGCGGCCGGTCTGCGGGTTGACGAGCCCGGGGACGCCGACGCCGACGGCCGCGACGCGCGAGGAGCCCGCGTCGCGCAACTCGGCGACGAGGCGCGCGAGCTGCGCGGCGATGTCGAGACCCGCGAGCGCCGACTCGCGCCGCGCGACGACTTCGCCCAGAGAATTGACGAGCGCGGCGTGCGCCGAGCGGGCGCTCAGTTCCACGCCAACGTAGTGCTCCTGATTTGACGGCGGGGCGCTCATCTCAAAGTCTTCTGGGTCAAGAGATTAAAAACTAGTTTGGGTGCCGGGTTTGAAACGGCGTGATGGTAACAAAGGGTCGGGGGGCTGTCAAACAACAGCTTCTGCGTGTAGAATGTCGGGGTGTTAAGTGATGAGTGATAAGCAATAAGAGGGGGCGCTCCTGTTCTTTCTCATCGCTTATCACCATCACTTAACACTCATCGACCTATGGACGTTCGCTCCATCCTTCTGCCGACCGACTTCAGCGAGTGCGCGCGCCACGCCGTGCCGGTGGCGGCGGAGTTCGCGCGGCTGCTGGGCGCGCGCGTCGTCTGCCTGCACGTCGTCGAGCCGGTGGTGCAGCCCGTCGGGTGGACGCCGCTCGCCGAGCCTCTGCCGGCCGCCGAGCTGGGCGAGCGGTTGGAAGAGTCGGCGGCGCGCGACCTGCCGGCCTTCTCGAAGAGCCCGGAGTTCGAGGGGCTCGAAGTCGAGGACGTGATCGCGCGCGGCGAGCCCGCGGCCGAGATCGTGCGCGCGGCCTCGGAGCACGGGGCCGGCCTCATCGTCATCTCTTCGCACGGGCGGACGGGGCTGGGTCGCATCCTGTTCGGCTCGACGGCCGAGTCGGTCGTCCGCCACGCGCACTGCCCCGTGCTCGTCGTCAAACCTCCGGAGGAACGTAAACCGTGAACCGTAAACCGTGACGAGAAGAAGACGGTTTTTTTCTCGTCACGGTTCACGGCTTACGGTTCACGGCTCTTATGGACTTAAACTCCGTCAACGACCTGCTCTGGAAGTTCGGGCTGCCGGCCATCTTCTTCCTGACGATGGCGGAGGGCGACATCACGCTGCTCTTGGCGGGCGTGCTGGCGCACGGGCAGGCGTTCGGCGAGTACAGCTTTCCGCTGGTGCTGCTGGTCGGGACGGTGGCGGGCGCGGCGAGCGATAACGTCGCCTACGCGCTCGGGCGCGCGGGCCGCTCGAAGGTCAAGAAGTACCGTTTCTACTGCGCGGCGCGGCCACGGCTCGAACGCCTGACCGACAAGTTCGGGGTGTTGTCGATTTTCATCTCGAAGTTCACGTACGGGCTGCGCTGGGGCTCGTGCGCCTTCTACGGCGTGGCGAAGATGCCGTACCCGCGCTTCCTGCTGCTCTCGTTCGCGAGCTGTTTCGTGTGGGTGGCGTCGCTGGCGGGCACGGGCTACGTCTTCCACAGCGCCATCTACAACCTGATCGGCGACCTCCACGAGCTGAGCTACTGGCTGCTCGGCGTCGTCGTCGTGCTCATCGTCGTCGGCATCGGCGGCTTCTACGTCGCGGAGAAGTACTGGCTCTCGAAGAAGGTCGAGGAGGCGAGCCCCGAGGCCATCCAGAAGTTCGAGCAGGCCGCCGAGGAGAAGCTCCACGAAATCAAGGACGAGATACAGGAACTCATCCCGCACCCGCTCGCGCGTCACAAGGACGCGTCCGTAAAGCAGACGAGCAAGGAGAACAAGGCAGTGACGAGTGACGAGTGTCGAGCGACGAGACTAAGACAACGCCCGTTGTTCTTTCTCGTCACTCGTCACTCGTCACTCGTCACTTATCATCCAATGATCATCGAAGCAACCGCCCCGACGCGTGTAGATTTGGCCGGGGGCACCATCGACATCTGGCCGCTCTACCTCTTCCACCCCGGCGCCACCACCGTCAACTTCGCCGTCTCGCTCAACGCCACCTGCCGCATCGAGACCCGCGACGACGACCGGATAATTCTTGAGTCGCGCGACCGCGGCGTCTCGTTCGAGACGCGGCTCGCGGATGTCGAGGCGCTGGCGCGCGAGCAGCGTCTTGAGTTGATCGCAAAGCTCGTACACTTCTTCAAGCCCGAGACCGGCTTCCACCTGACGGCCGAGTCGAAGGCGCCGGCCGGCGCGGGCCTCGGCGGTTCGAGCGCGCTGGCCATCGCGTGCATCGGCGCGCTCAACCGTCTGGTCGGCGAACGCTACCCGGCGTCGAAGTTCATCGTCATCGCCGCCAACGTCGAGACGACCGTCATCCGCGTGCCCGCCGGTTTTCAGGACTACTACGGCGCGTTCTACGGCGGCGTGAACGCCATCGAGTTCAAGGCCGACGGCATCCGCCGCGAGGCCGTCAACGTCGCGCCCGAGGAGCTTGAGCGGCGCGTCGTCGTCTGCTACACGGGCGAGCCGCGGCTCTCGGGCATCAACAACTGGGAGATGTTCAAGACGCACATCGACGGCGACCCGACCATCTTCCAACTCTTCGACGGCATCAGGGACACGGGGCGCGAGATGCGCGCGGCGCTCGCGGCGGGCGACTGGGGGCGCGTGTCCGACGTGATGCGCGCGGCCTACCCGAACCGCAAGCGGCTCGCGCCCAACATCACGACGCCGCACATGGAGCGACTGGTCGAGGCCGCGCTCGCAAGCGGCGCGCTGGCCGCGAAGGTCTGCGGCGCGGGCGGCGGCGGCTGCATCGCCTTCCTCTGCGAAGAGGGCGCGCGCGAGTCGGTCGAGCGCGCGCTCGCCGCCGGCGAGGGCACCGAAGTCCTCAGATGGAACTTCGCGCGCGACGGCCTCGTCGTCCGCGAGCTTTGAGACGCACGTAAGAATTTTTCAGCGCAAGG
>JBEVKV010000238.1:0-9574 GCA_040509515.1 Pyrinomonadaceae bacterium
GGCGGGACACATCTCTGTGTCCCGCCCCCGCCGTTCAAACTCCCGAAACCGCCCGCGCCGCTTACTTCATGTAGGCGGTGTTGTCGCCTTTGACGAGCACGGTCAGCGGGTTGATAGTCGTGTCGCCCATCAGGAAGCCGTCGCCCACGAGGCTCTTGTCGCTCCGCAGAACTCCGTCGCCCATCAGGAAGCCGTCGCCCATCAGGAACCCGTCACCCATCAGGAACCCGCGCGCGAGAAAGACGGGCTGGTCGCTCCACGGGCGGCTGTCGCCCATCAGGAAGCCGTCGCCGAAGAGGATGCTGTCCGTCAGGAAGATGCCGTCGCCCATCAGGAAGCCGTCGGTGAGAATCATGCCGTCGCCCATCAGGAAACCCTGACCGTAGACCTTCTGGTATTTGGTGATGAGTTCACCGCCGCGCGCGTACGCCTGACCGAAGCAGACGGCCTGTGACCACTGGAAGGTCGTCCCGCCGACGCTGGACTGCGGCGCGGGGGCCGCTCCCGTGAGCATCGGCGCGCCGAGCGGCGTCGTGCCCGACAGGTCTGTGCGGACGAGCTTGGCGAGGCGAATCGCGCCCTCGACGTTCAACTGCCCCGCGCCCTGCTCCAACTGGTTGAAGCCGGCGAGCGGCTGCGCCGTGTACGTGAGCAGGAGCTTGACCATGTTCGGCGTGAGCTTCGGGTTGGCCTGAAGCATCAGCGCCGCCGCGCCCGCGACCGCCGGCGTCGCCATCGACGTGCCCGACAGGTACATCAACGACATGTTCCCGACGGGGTAGACGCTCGACTCGATCTCGTAGCCGAGGGCGAGCGCGTTGCTCGCGCCCTGCGCCGAGCTGATCTTGTTGCCCGGCGCGACGAGGTCGGGCTTGGCGAGGTTGTCGTAGTGGCGCACGCCCGAGGCGTCCGTGTAGGAGCCGCGCGTGGGGCCGCGCGAGCTGTAGGTCGTCACCGCGTCGTCCGAGCGCGCGTCGGTGCCGAAGGTGTTCGACGAGCCGACCGTCAGCGCAGAGGGCTCGTGGCCCGGCGAGTGGATGAGGCCGTAGGTCTTGCGCCCCGCGGCGTCCTTGCCGTCGTTGCCGGCCGCGGCCACGACGACGAGGCCGGCGTTGACCAGCTTACGCACGGCGACGCAGAGCGGGTCGGTCTTGTAGGACTCGACCGCCGGCGCGCCGAGCGAGAGGTTGACGACGCGCACGCCCTGCGCGGTGTGGTTCGAGAGCAGCCAGTTGAGCGCGGCCAGCACGTTCGAGACCTTGCCCACGCCCTGCTTGTTGAGCACGCGAAGGTTGACGAGGCTCGCGTTGTGCGCGACGCCCTCGTACTTTCCACTCGTCGGCCCGGTCAGCCCGGCGGCGATGGCCGCGACGTGCGTGCCGTGGCCGTAGGGGTCGTCGGTGCGCTTCTCGCCGGTGAAGTCCTTGCTGAGCTTTATCTTCCCCGTCAGCATGAAAGACTTGTGCGTCGGGTCTATCCCCGAGTCGACGACGGCGATGGTCGTGCCCTTGCCGTCGAGGCTGTAGGCCGCGCCGCTCGCGTTCGTCTGGCTGCGCACGGCGGCCGCGCCGGTCGTCGTCGAGAGGTGGCCGGCGGCCGTCACGCCGTGGTCGAAGGAGACAGACGAAACTTCCGCGTGGAAGGCCGCCAGTTCCTCGATGGCGTCGAGCGGCAGCTCGGCCGCGATGGCTCCCAGCCTGTCGAAGCGCCCCTTGACGTGGACGCCGTTGCGGCTGAGGAAGGCGCGGAGCTGCCCGCCCTCGTCGCCGTCGAGTTGGAGCACGACCTCGGCCCTCTCCTGCGGGCCGCGCGCGCCCCGCAGCTTCTCCCGCAGGTCGGGCGAGAGTTTGTCGGCGCGTTCTTCGGTCTTCGCCTTCGGCCCCGCGCCTGCGGCGTGCGCCGCGAAGGGGAGCGGCATCATGGGCAACGCGAGCAGCACGCCGAGCGCCAGCGCCGGCAGGAGCGTGCGGAGTTGCGACTTGGGGGTTCTCTTCATTTTCTTTGTCCTTCGATTCCGCCACCGCGAGGGGACGGGGTTGTGGTGGTGGGCTCGGGCGGACGTTCCTCGCCCGAATCCGCCTCAGACAGTGCACGGCCTGTGCCGCACGGCGGGGCGGGAGAAAACGTCGGTTTTGCAGGCTTTTTGAGGGTCACGGGCATGCCGGTCAGGCTCAGTCGGTCAGAATGAGCGCGGCCGGAGTGTCAGAATGAAGGGGATTTGAACGGACTGAACGGCTCGCGCTTCTCAGCCCACGGGCGTCTCGTCGGACTCGAAGACGGCGGCCGCGACGGCGAGCGAGGAGGTGACGCGGCAGGGCGGCAGGCTCTGCAGGAACAGGCGGCCGTAGGAGGCCGTGCGCAGGCGCGGGTCGAGGACGGCGAGCAGCCCGCGGTCTGTGGCCGAGCGGATGAGGCGGCCGAGCCCCTGCTTGAGCGTGATGATGGCCTGCGGGACGCTGTACTCGTAGAAGCTTGAGCCGCCCTGCTGCTCGATGAAGCGCTGGCGCGCGGCGACCACGGGGTCGGTCGGGACGGCGAACGGCAGCTTGTCGATGATGACGCACGAGAGTTGTTCGCCGCGCACGTCAACGCCCTGCCAGAAACTCGCCGTCGCGAAGAGCACCGCGTTGGGCGTCGTGCGAAACTTCTCCAACAGACCCGCCTTCGCCATGCTCCCCTGCACGAAGCACGGGAACTCGACCTCGGGCGCGACGCGTTCGTAGAGCGCGCGCATCCCGCTCAGGGATGTCGAGAGGACGAAGGCGCGGCCGCGCGAGATGTTGAGCAGCTCCGTGACTTCGGCCGCCGCGCGCTCTATCCAACCGGGGTTGCGCGGGTCGGGCATCCGCGGCGGCAGGTAGAGCACGGCCTGCTCCTCGTAGTTGTAGCCGGATGAGGCGACCAGTTCGTCCGTCTTCGCCTCCCTGCTTTCGACGGCGCCGTCCTCTTCCTCCGCCGCGGGCGAGAGTCCGAGCCGCTGCTTGATGAAGTCGAAGCTGCCCGCGCTGGCGAGCGTGGCCGAGGTGAGCACGACCGTCTCGACGCGGTCGAAGAGCTTGTCCTGAAGCAAGGTCGAAACGTCAATCGGCGAGGCGCGCAGGAACGTCCCGCGCCCGCGCCGCTCGACCCAGTAGACGTAGCGCCGGTCGTCGCCCGCGACGATGAACTCAAGATTGAAGCGCGTCTCGCGGATGCGCCGGACGAGGTTATCGACCTCGGGCGGCTTCTCGCGCAACACGTCGAGCGTCGTCTCAAGCCGGTTGAGCGCGCCATCAACGCCGAGGTACGCGTCGCCGAGTGGGGTGGCCTCTATCTCGCCGCCGCGCCCCTTGCGCGCGAACGTGCCGGGCGCGAGCGGGTAGCGCCCCTCGTCCGAGCGCGACTCGCGCGCGAACCCCATCCAGAACTGCTCCGCGAAGCGCGCCACGCGGTTCGACGCGCGCGACAGCTCGCGGTGCACGCCCGTGTCGGTGATGGGGAGCATCTGCAAGTCGCGCAGCATGTCTTCGAGTTGGAAGTTCGAGACCTGCGCGCCGAAGTATTCGGCCGCCACGTCCTCGACCTGATGCGCCTCGTCGAAGATAACCGCCGAGTAGTCGGGCAGCACCTGCCCGTACTCGCCGCCGCGCAGCGCGAGGTCGGCGAAGAAGAGGTGGTGGTTGACGATGACGATGTCGGCGTCGGAGGCGCGCTGCCGCATCCGCGTGATGTAGCAGGCGTCGTACTCGGCGCACTTCTGCCCCGTGCAGATTTCGGAGCGCGCGTCGATGTGACGCCAGAAGGTGAGGTTTTCGGGAAGCTCGACCAGCTCTGCGCGGTCGCCCGAGGCGGAGTCGCGCGACCAGCGTCGGACGGCGTCGAAGTGGTCAACGTCGTCGAGGCCGTCGAGGATGGGCGAGTGCTCGGCGCGCTTGACGCGGCTCAGGCAGACGTAGTTCGAGCGCCCCTTCATGTAGGCGGCCGAAAACTTTCGCGGGAGCACGCGCTGCAGGAAGGGGATGTCCTTCTCCATCAACTGCTCCTGCAGGTTCTTCGTCCCCGTCGAGACGACGACGCGGCCGCCGCGCGAGAGGGCCGCCGCAATCGCCGGGACGAGGTAGGCCAGAGTCTTCCCCGTCCCCGTCCCGGCCTCGACGAGCAGGTGGCGACGCTCCTCGAACGCGCGCAGAACGGCCTCGGCCATCTGGACTTGTCCGGGCCTGAACTCGTACTCGGGATGTGCGCGGGCGATGAGGCCGCCGGGTCCGAAAATCTCTTCCACGCCGCTAGTTTACCGCACGCGGGGCGGTAGACGTGAGACGGGAGCGAGCAAAAATCACTCGTTCTTACTTGCGTCCGGGCCGAGCGCCGCGAGCGCCTTCTGTGTGGCCGTCAACAGCGCCTCGGGGCCGACGGGCGCGCCGGTGGCGCGCTTCATCCAGAGGTCGGGGGCGATGTTGCCGGCGGCGGCCATGCGCTCGAACTCGGGGCCGACGCGGCCGGCGCGCTCCATCTGCTCCTCGATTTGAAAAGCGATCATGTGGCCGAGCGGGTAGTTCGGCAGGTAGAGCGGGTAGTTGATCATGTGCGAGTAGACGGCGAGCAGCACCACGTCGCGCCGCTTGAAGACCGGCGCGTAGTACTTGTTCCAGACCTCGCGCGCGATGCGCAGCATGGCCTCCTTCAACTCGGCGGGCGTCGCGCGCGGGTGTTCGTAGAGCCAGTGCCACGTCTGCATGTCGACGAGCGCCATCCCGGCGATCTCGAACGTACCCCAGAAGTCGTTGAGCGTCTTCAGGGCCTCGCTCCGCGCGTCGGGGCGCGAGAGCCCGAGCAGTTCGAGGTCGCGGTTCTGGAAGACGAAGGCGAGCGCCTCTGTGAAGGCGGCGTTGGGCACGCCCTGAAGCAGCGTGTGGTCGACGTGGTTGAGCGAGAAGGTCTGCTCGACGTTGTGGCCGAGTTCGTGGACGGCGATGTTGTAGCCCTTGTAGTTCATCCCCGTCTTCTCGACGCGCGTGCGCAGGTGCGTCTTCGCCGAGCGCATCGACGCCCCGAGCGCGTGCCCCGAGCCGCGCGCCGGGTCTACGACGACGTTGGCGGCTAACTCTTCGGCGCGCTCCTTCGAGAAGCCGAGCTTGACGAGAATGTTCGGGATGTCTTTCTCGAACGCGGCCGCGTCCGGGTACTTCTTCGAGACCATCTCGTCGAGCTGCGCTTCGGTGTACGTGCCGCGCGGGCGGAAGCCGTCGTACCACACGTCGAAGGGTTCGAGCGGGCGGCCCAGACGCTTCTCGACGAGCGCGGCGACCCGCGGGACGAGCGGCGAGGAGAGCACCTGCTCGAACATCGCGCGGACGCGCGCCTCGGGTATCTCGCGCCCCTCGTCGAAGCTGCGCGCCATGTAAGTCGGCGCGGTCGGCACGTACGGGTCGACGCGCCCGGCCGAGCGGAAGGCGAGCAGCAGCTTGGCGTAGCGCGTGTCGGGCTCGGGCGCGTTGAGCTTTGAGCCCGCCGGCAACTCCGTGACGGGTGCGTCCGCGTCGAAGTCGCGCACGGTCGCCGGCCACACCTCGTTGGTGAAGGGGTTCCAGTCGTAGCACGGGTTATCGACGACGGCGGCCGGAATGGTCTGCGTCACGATGCGCTCAAGGACTTGCTGGACGGTGCGCTGCTTGGCCAGCCCGTTGGACTCGGCACCATAGTCGGCCTTGATCTGGTCGCGCAAATTCCAGTGCGTGAGCAGGCGCGTCTTCGCCGGGAAGAGCCGAACGCCGCCGTCGCCGAAGACGTGGTGCATCCAGACGTTGTAGCTTGAGACGTAGCGGTCGGCCTCGGCCGAGTCGCGCGCGTTGGCGAGGTTGACTTCGGCCGGGACGCGGCGCGAGAACTGCTGCGCGAGACGAGCTTCGGCCCACTGCCGGCGCGTCCAGCGCTCGCCCTCGCTCAACCTCTGTTCGAGCGTCGTCAGCGGGAAGTTGAGCAGGACGACGAAGGCGAGCTTGTTGCGGAAGAAGTCGTCCGAGAGGTGCGCGCCCGGGTCGTAGCCGTTGAAGAGGTCGTCGAAGGGGAGAATCGGCCCGCGGTCGAGGTCGGCCTGCGTGCGGAACTCGCGGCCGACCTCGCCCATGTGGCCGTAGAGCTGTTCGAGGTTGTGCTGGAAGCGCGCGAACATCGTGTCGAGCGTCGCCTGTTCGCCCGCGAAGTTGGCGCGCACGAACTCCTCGAAGACGGCCGCGCCGCCGTCCTCCTCGCGCCAGAAGCTCGACACCTGCCGGAGCCCGCGCGACGCGCGCACGCGCTGCGCCTCGCCGTACTTCGACGCCAGCTCGGCTTCGAGTTTAGTCAACACGTCCTTCATCCACGCGGGAGACTCTTTCGCCGCCGCCGGGGCGGCCTGCGCGCGCGCACGCGGCGCGAAGGGGAAGCTTGCGAAGAGCAGCAGCGCGGCGGCGAGGGCGGCGGAGATTTTTCTGTTCATAGTTTCGCGTGTGAACAAATGAGAAGCCGGCAGTCAGTATAAAGGCCGCGCCTTCGGGCTGACTACCGGCTCTCGGATTCCGCGTCCCGCGGGGCGTGCGCTACTCGGAATGCTGGACGGGGTTGATGCCCTTTGAAGCGGTCTTCGGCGCGTCGCTGCCGGCGTGACCGGCGCCGCCGCCTTCGCCGCGCCCTTCGTCCTGACGGTGCTCTTCGCTGGCGCCGCCCGCACGATTCTGGCCCGGCTCGTCCTTGTTCGGCCCGTCGCCGCCTCTCGGGTTCGGGTCAATGGGAGTGCTCATCGTTCGTCCTCCTTCGCGTGAAGCATCGCCGCCCGCGGGCGCGGCGAGGGCAAGAGTGGTCGGGCGAGGTTTACAGGGTCGGTGACTTCTCGCGCTGTCGCGCTAGTCGGCCCCCGCGCCCTCGGCCTCGGCGCGCGGACGCAGGCGTCGCGTGTAGAGCGGGAAGCGCGCGGCCAGCTCGTGAACCGACTCGGTAACGCGCGCGCGCACCTCCTCCGACTCCGGGTCGTGGAGCACGGCCGCGATGAGGCGCGCGACCTGCCGCATCTCCTCTTCGCCCATCCCGCGCGTCGTCAGCGCGGGCGTGCCGAGTCGTATTCCGGAGGCGACGAAGGGCTTGTTGGTGTCGAAGGGGATGGTGTTCTTGTTGGCCGTTATCCCCGCGGCTTCGAGCGCCTTCTCGGCCACCTTCCCCGTCACGCCCTTGCCTTCCATGAACACGTCGACGAGGACGAGGTGGTTGTCCGTCCCGCCCGAGACGAGGCGGAAGCCCTGCTCCTGTAACTCGCCGGCCAGCGCCTTCGCGTTGGCGAGGATGCGCCGCTGGTAGTCTTTGAAGTCCCCGCGCAGCGCCTCGCCGAAGGCGACGGCCTTGGCGGCGATGATGTGGACGAGAGGGCCGCCCTGTATGCCGGGGAAGACCTTGCGGTCAACGTCGGCGGCGTAGTCGGCCTTGCAGAGCACGAGCCCGCCGCGCGGGCCGCGCAGCGTCTTGTGCGTCGTCGTCGTCACGTAGTCGGCGTGCGGGACGGGCGAAGGGTGCAGCCCCGCCGCGACGGGGCCGGCGATGTGCGCGATGTCCGCCATCACGCGCGCGCCCACCGCGCGCGCGATCTCGCCGATGCGCTCGAAGTCGATGACGCGCGAGTAGGCCGACGCGCCGCAGACGATCATCTTCGGGTTGTGCTCCTGCGCGAGCCGCTCAAGCTCCTCGTAGTCGATCTGCTCGGTCTCGCGCGAGACGCCGTACTCGACGACCTTGTAGCTGAATCCCGAGAAGTTCAGCGGGTGGCCGTGCGTGAGGTGGCCGCCGTGCGAGAGGTTCATGCCGAGGATGGTGTCGCCGTACTGCAAGGCCGCGAGGTAGACGCTCATGTTGGCCTGCGAGCCCGAGTGCGGCTGGACGTTGGCGTGCTCGGCCCCGAACAGCTCCTTCGCGCGGTCGATGGCCGCCTGTTCGACCACGTCCGTGAACTCGCAGCCGCCGTAGTACCTCTTCTTCGGATACCCTTCGGCGTACTTGTTCGTGAAGACCGAGCCCATCGCTTCGAGCACGGCCTCCGAGACGAAGTTCTCCGAGGCGATCAGCTCCAACCCCTCGGCCTGCCGGCGCACCTCGTCGTCCACGGCGCGGGCGATCAGAGGGTCTACCTCGGCCAAAGGCGCGTTCAAAAGGTCGCTCATCCTCTAAGGCTCCTCCAGGCTTGTTTTGTCTCTGGTTTGACGGCTTGTTTTTGGCGGCCTGATGTTACATCACGCCCCGCCCGGCCGCAACGCCGACCTCCGGCGTCGTAAGAAATTGGAACTCGGAGGAGCGTATACCGTAATTTGTGACTGAAGCCCGATTTCAGTCAAGAGCCGAACAAACCCGCCAGTAACTAAGGAGAATTGAGAAAGATGAAGTTGAAAGCAATCTTCGCCCTCGCGCTCTGCGCGTTCGTCATGCTCGGCGACCCGGCCGCGGCCCCCGCGCGGCAGGCGCCGCCCGAGCAGCCCGACATGGCCGTGGACGCCGCCGCGCGCAAGGAGGTCATCGAGAACCTCATCAAACGCCTCAACGAAACGTACGTCTTCGCCGACGCGGCCGCCAAGATGGAGCAGGCCGTCCGCGCGCGCGTCGCGAAGGGCGAGTACGACCAGATCACGAGCGCGAAGAAGTTCGCCGAGAAGCTGACCGCCGACGTGCAGGAGGTGAGCCGCGACAAGCACCTCCGCGTGCGCTACTCCGCGCAGCCCATCCCCGAGCGGCAGGGCGGCCCCCGCGAGCCGACCGCCGAGGAGCGCGAGCAGTTCCGGCGCGACATGGCGCGCGTCAACTACGGCTTCCAGAAGATCGAGCGGCTGCCGGGCAACATCGGCTACGTCGAGTTCCGCAACTTCCTCGACCCGGAGGGCGGGGCGGAGACGGTCGCCTCGGTCTTCAACTTCCTCTCCAACACCGACGCCATCATCTTCGACCTGCGCAGGAACGGCGGCGGCGACCCGGCGATGGTCGCGCTCATCTGCTCCTACCTCTTCGGCGCGGAGCCCGTCCACCTCAACTCGCTCCACTGGCGCGAGGGCAAGGGCGAGCGCGTCGAGGAGTTCTGGACGCGCAAGGAGGTCGCGGGCAAACGTTACACGGGCAAGGACGTGTACGTGCTGACGAGCGGCTACACCTTCTCGGGCGCGGAGGAGTTCACGTACAACCTCAAGAACCTGAAGCGCGCCACCATCATCGGCGAAACGACCGGCGGCGGCGCGAACCCCGGCGGCGGCAGCCGCCTCTCGAAGCACTTCGGCGCGTTCATCCCGAGGGGCCGCGCCGTGAGCCCCATCACCAAGACCAACTGGGAGGGCACGGGCGTCGAGCCGGACGTGAAGGTGCCGGCCGATCAGGCGCTCACGACCGCGCGTCTGATGGCGCTCAAGAAGGCCGTCGAGAAGACGACCGACGACGAGCTGAAGGGCGCGCTCCAGCGCGAGATTGACACGCTCCAGAAAGAGGTCAGCCAGGCGCAGGTTAAGAAGTAGCGCGCCCCCTCACTTCACGCGGGGATGTTTGAAAGTAGCCCGGCCGTCGCGCCGGGCTATTTTTTTTTAGACTTCAACCGCGT
>JBEVKV010000239.1:0-9258 GCA_040509515.1 Pyrinomonadaceae bacterium
GAATCCGGGGGTGTTAAAGATACCGTAACTCCTTGAGGGGAGAGGTGCCAAAAGTGTCATCACCCCCAGCACGGCCGCCAAACGACGCCGAGTCGTTGCAGGCTGAAATGATCCGGGGCGTCGCCGAAGGGGACAATCAGGCGCTCGCCTCGCTCTACGACTCGACCAGCCGGACGGTCTACGGCCTGCTGCTGCGCATCCTCTCCGACCCCTCGTCGGCCGAGGAGGTGCTGCTCGACGTGTACGCGCAGGTCTGGCGGCAGGCGGCCAGCTACAGCCCCGAGCGCGGGCGGCCGCTGGCGTGGCTGACGACCATCGCGCGCAGCCGCGCCATCGACCGCGTCCGCCGCACGCGGCAGGAGCACCAGCGCGAGGCCCCGCTCGACGACGCCGCGCGCGCCTCCGCGGGCGAGAGCGTCGAGGCGGGAGTTCTGGCGGGCGAGGTGAGCGCGGTCGTCCGCACAGCCCTCGCGGCGCTCGCGCCCGAGCAGCGCGAGGTGATCGAGCTGGCTTACTACGGCGGGATGAGCCACAGCGAGATCGCGGCCGCGCGCGGGCTGCCGCTGGGGACGGTGAAGACGCGCACGCGGCTCGGGCTGATGCGTTTGCGCGAGATGCTCAAGCCGGCATGGGAGGGGATTTTATGAGCCACACGACGACGGACGAAGAAGCGGCCGGGCGGGCCGCGCTCTACGCTTTGGGCGCGCTCGAAGGCGAGGAGGCGCGCGCCTTCGAGGAGCACGTCGCCTCGGGCTGCGCCGCCTGCGCGGCCGGGCTGCGCGAGTTCGAGGGCGTCGTCGCCGACTTGGGGCTGGCGGCCCCCGAGGCCGAGCCGCCCCACGGCGTCCGCGCGCGCCTGCTGGCGCTCGTCTCCGAAGAGGGCGGCGGCGGCGGTGAAGGTTTTCTCGTCGTCCGCGCGGGCGAGGGCGAGTGGCTCCCGACGCACGACGAGGGCGTCTCGTACAAACTCCTTTTCGCGGACGCCGCGCGCGGCACCGCCACGACGCTCGTCAGGATGCGGCCGGGCTCGCGCATACGCTCGCACCGACACCTCGGCGTCGAGCAGTGTCTCGTCCTCGAAGGCGACGTGCGCTCGGGCGCCGTCGCGATGAAGGCCGGCGACTTCAACTGCTCGCTCCCCGGGAGCGTCCACGAAGAGTTGGCCACGGACGGCGGCGCGCTGCTCCTCATCGTCTCGCCCGAGCGCTACGAGCCGGTCGGGCCGCACGCCGGTTCGGCCGCGTAAACGCGCCCGCTCACAACCGTTCGCGTTCCCCTCCGGTGCGTCGCGACCCTTCCGCGCGGGCGCGGGGCGCGTGCTATAATCCGCCGCGACAGCAATCACAACACAGGCCGCTCGTGGGTAAATTTTTTAGGAGGGTTTCACTTCATGGCCACCGAACTCAAACGCGAGGGCTCGGCGCTCGGGCGCATCGAGGAGCTGCTGGGCGATGACGGGCGCGCGCTGCTGGAATTCGACTCGCCGAAAATCTCGAAAGACCTGATTCAGACGCCCGGCCCCGACTTCGTCGACCGCGTCTTCTCGCACTCCGACCGCAGCCCGCAGGTCTTGCGCTCGCTCCAGTCGCTCTACGACCACGGGCGGCTCGGCGGGACGGGCTACCTCTCCATCCTCCCCGTCGATCAGGGCATCGAGCACTCGGCCGGCGCTTCGTTCGCGCCCAACCCGCTCTACTTCGACCCGGAGAACATCTGCAAGCTGGCCATCGAAGGCGGCTGCAACGCCGTCGCCTCGACCTTCGGCGTGCTCGGCATCATCGCGCGCAAGTACGCGCACAAGATTCCGCTCATCGTCAAAATCAACCACAACGAGCTGCTGACCTACCCGAACAAGTTCGACCAAATCCTCTTCGGCACCGTCGAGCAGGCGCACGAGATGGGCGCGACCGCCGTCGGCGCGACCATCTACTTCGGCTCCGACGAGTCGGGCCGCCAGATAGTCGAGGTCGCCGAGGCGTTCGCGCTCGCGCACGAACTCGGGATGGCGACCATCCTGTGGTGCTACCTGCGCAACCCGAAGTTCAAGACGAAGGAAGGCGACATGCACACGGCCGCCGACCTGACGGGGCAGGCCAACCACCTCGGCGTCACCATTGAGGCCGACATCATCAAGCAGAAGCTGCCCGAGCGTAACGGCGGCTACAACGCGCTCAACATCGAAAGCTCCTACGGCAAGACCAACCCCAAGATTTACACCGACCTGACGAGCGACAACCCCATCGACCTCGTCCGCTATCAGGTGGCGAACTGCTTCATGGGGCGCTGCGGCCTGATCAACTCGGGCGGCGAGTCGAAGGGCGCGAGCGACATGGCCGAGGCCGTCCGCACCGCCGTCATCAACAAGCGCGGCGGCGGCATGGGGCTCATCTCCGGCCGCAAGGCGTTCCAGCGCCCGATGCAGGAGGGCGCGCAACTCCTCAACGCCATTCAGGACGTTTACCTCGCGGAAGAGATTTCCGTCGCCTGAAGAAGTAGAGTGCAGTTTTGTCTACGGCCCACCGAATCTGAACGGCCGCGCGCCCTCGTAGGTATGAAGGTGCGCGGCCTGAATCTTTTTGAGCGGGGCTTTTAAGGCTTTTGTCTCTGCCGAACCAACAGACTGACGCGGAAGACGCCGGACTCCTGCGCGCGGTGGCGCGCGGCGACGAGTCCGCGTTCGCGCGCGTTTATGACCGCTACAGCCCCATCCTCCTGGGGCTCCTGCTCCGTATATTACGCAGCCGGGCCGAGGCCGAGGACGTTCTACAGGAAGTCTTCCTACAGGTCTGGCAGCAGGCGCGCTCGTTCGACGAGTCGCGCGGGCGCGCCTTCACCTGGCTGGTGACTCTGGCGCGCAGCCGCGCCATCGACCGCCTGCGCGCGGTGGACTCGCGCGAGCGCGCGGCGCTGCGCTCGGCCGAGGACGGCCAGCCCGTCACGCAGGCGCGACCGCTGGCCGACGACGACGCCATCCGCGCCGAGCGCGCGGAGGCCGTCCGTGGCGCGCTCGGCGAACTCCCCGAGGAGCAGCGGCAGGTGCTCGTGCTCGCCTACCTTGAGGGGATGTCGCAGTCAGAGATAGCGGCGGCGAAGAACCAGCCGCTCGGCACGGTGAAAACGCGCACGCGCGCGGGACTGAAGAAGCTGTCCGAGTCGCTGCGCTCGCGGCTGGGTCAGCAGTTCGCTTGCGCGCCGCCGCGCGGCTTCCCGCCGCCGGCGTCGCGGCATCCAAGTGGGGCGGGCGTTCAGGTCGGATGATTTCTTGATGGGGCACGAAGACTACAAACAGCTTTTGGCGCTCGAAGCCGTGGGCGCGCTCGACAGTGAAGAGCGCGCGCGGCTCGAAGCCCATCTGCCGTCTTGCGCCGAGTGCCGCGAAGAGCTGCGCGAATTGGCGGACGCCGCCGCCACGCTCGCCTACACAATCGCGCCCGTCCAGCCGCCGCCCTCGATGCGCGCCGACATCCTCGCGCGAGTCCGCGCCGTAGACCCGTCGGAAGTTTTCGTAGACCCGTCCGAGGCCGTCGATTCTTCGGAGGCGCGCGACGCGCGCTCGCTACTCGGCGGCTTCAGCCTGTGGCAGCTTTTGACGGGGCGGCCGGCGCTCGGCTTCGGCGCGGCGGCGGCCGCCGTGGCGCTCGTCCTGCTCGGCGCGACGGCGCTCTCGCTCTGGAACCGCAATCAATCTCTGAGCGCGGAGGTGGCGCGGCTCTACGACCGTCTGCGCGCGACCGAGTCCGAGATGTCGGCGCAGCGCGAACAACTCGCGAGCGCGCGCGACGTGAAAGACCTGCTCTCCGCGCCGGGCGTGCGCGTCGCGGAGCTGGCGGGCAAGACTCCCGCGCCGGGCGGGCGCGCCATGCTCGCCTACGACCGCTCGACGGGTCGCGCGGTCATCATGGCGACAGGTCTGCCGCCCTGCCCCGCGGGGCACGCCTACCAGCTCTGGCTCATCGCGGACAACAAGCCGCTGCCCGGCGGCACCTTCAAGGCCGACGCCGAGGGGCACGCGGAGATGGCCGACCGTCTGCCGCCCGGCCACGCCGCGCCCACCTTCGCCGTCACGCTCGAACGCGAAGGCGGCGTCCCCGCCCCGCAAGGCGACATCTTCCTCGTCGGCACCTCGAAAGGGTGAAAGCATAGGGTAAGGGGGAAAGGCCCTGATCTCCCTTACCCCTTACCCTTCATCTTTCCTTTTGCTACACTGTCCGAAAAGTTGACCCGAAGGAGTGTGGCGGAAGTGGCGGAAGAGAAACCGAAAGTGACCAACGAAATTCCCGAAGGGACGGGGCAGTTCGACAACCGCTTCGTCCTCTGGCGCACGTTCTGCGCCGAGGCCGACATCCCCGTCGAGACCCTCCCCAGTGACCTTACCGGCGACGCACGCGAGAAATGGGAGAAGCTCAAGAACGAGCGCCTGCACAAGCCCGCCGAGAAGTCTTAAAGGGCGTGAACCGTGAACCGTAAACCGTGACGAGAGAAAACAAGTTCTTCCTCTCGTCACGGTTTACGGTTCACGGTTTACAGAGGTTTTAAGGCGATGCCACTGGGAGAGCGTTCCGCGAGCCTCGCGGAAGTCCTCGACGCGTTGACGGCGGAGGCGGCCGAGGAGCTGACCGACCGCCTCGAAGGCCAAGACCTGCGCTGCCACGCCTGCGGCCACCGCTGCCTCATACGCGAGGGCAAGCGCGGCATCTGCAAGGTGCGATTCAACGAGCGCGGCCGCCTGCTCGTCCCCTCCGGCTACGTCGCCGCGCTCGCCTGCGACCCGACCGAGAAGAAGCCCTTCTTCCACCTCCTCCCCGGCTCCGACACGCTCACCTTCGGCATGCTCGGCTGTGACCTCCACTGCGCGTACTGCCAGAACTGGGTGACGAGCCAGTCGCTTCGTGACGACGCGGCGGGGGCGTCGCCGCGTCGCGTCTCTTCCGATGGTCTGGTGCGTGCGGCGCGCGAGTGCGGGGCGAGGGTCGTGGGGTCGAGTTACAACGAGCCCCTGATTACGGCGGAGTGGGCGGCCGAGGTTTTCGTGAAGGCGAAGGCCGAGGGGTTCAGGACGGCCTTCATCTCGAACGGGAACGCGACGCTGAGGGTGCTCGACTACCTGCGGCCCGTGACGGACTGCTACAAGATAGATTTGAAGTCGATGAGCGACCGCGCCTACAGGCAGTTGGGCGGCGTGGTGGACAACATCCTCGACACCGTCCGCATGGTGCACGAGCGCGGCTTCTGGGAGGAGGTCGTGACGCTCGTCGTCCCGGGCTTCAACGACTCGGAGGACGAGCTGAAGCGCGCGGCCGACTTCATCGCGTCGGTCTCGCCGGACATCCCGTGGCACCTGACGGCGTTCCACCAGGACTACCGCATGACGGAGAACGCGAACACGACGGCCGAGCAGTTGGTGCGCGCGTGCGAGCTGGGGCGCGCGGCGGGCCTGCGGTACGTCTACGCGGGGAACCTGCCCGGCCGCGTCGGGCGTTGGGAGAACACGCACTGCCCGGCCTGCGACGAGCTGCTCGTCGAGCGGCGCGGCTACCGCATCATGCGGATGAGGCTCGGCGCGGACGGACTCTGCCCGGCGTGCGGGGAGAAGATTCCCGGCGTCTGGGGGTGAGATGAAGTTGAAAGGGGGAAGGGGTAAGGGAAAGACGCGTGTCCTCCCTTACCCCTTCCCCTTTCAACTTTCCCCTTGACCCCTTCTGCCTTACTGCGGGCCGGGGGTCTGCGCGTAGGTGCCTTGATGGAAGGCGGCCTTCCACTGTCCGCCGCGTTGAGTCCAGATCGTCGAGTGGTACATCTCGACGGTGCGGCCGCGTTCGGGGCCGGTGGTCTTGTAGGTCAGGAGCGTGGCGTCCGGGTCGATCTTCGTCTCCTTGAAGTCCGAGGGCGTGAACTTCGGGGCGTCCGAAGTCATGACCATCCTGACCGAGGTCTCCGTGTCGAAGACGCCTTCGGGTTCGACTTCGAGCGCGTCGGGCAGCAGGTAGCTGCGGAAGGCGTCGGCGTTCTTCGATTTGATGGCCTCCCAGACGGCCTTCTCCGCGTCGGTCGCGGAGGCGACGGCGGCGGGGCTGGCGGCCGGGCTCGCCGCCGGCGTCGCGGCGGGCGAAGCGACGGGGCTCGCGGCGGGCGAGGGCGTCGGCTGCGCGCCCGTCACCTCCAACACGTCCGACTCCTGATGGTAGACGTTGAGCCACTTGCCGCCGCGGTTGGCCCACGCCGACGAGTTGCGGATGGGCTTGCCGCCGGTCTGCTTACCCTCGAACGTGCTCTTGTCGGTGGCCGTGTAGGTGACGACGGCGAGGTCTGCGTCAACCTTGACGAAGCGGAAGTCGGAGAGCGTGTATTCGAGTAGCTCCATCTGCCTGAGCGCGGCGAGCGTCCCGGCCTTGTCGATGACGCCGGGAGCGCCGACGAAGACGAAGTCGTCGGCGAGCGTCGCGGCGAAGGCGTCCCAGTTCTTCGACTTCATGTGCTCCCAGCTCTGACGCTCTCTGGCCTCGATGTCCGCCAGCGTCGGGCCGGCGGCCGGCGCGGGCGACGCGGCCGCGTTGGCGTTCGAGCCGGCGCCCGTGTTGTTCCCCGCCCCCGTGTTCGTGTTCGTCGTGGTGGTGCAGGCCGACGACGCTGCGACGAGCAGCGCGGCCAGCGCGAGCAATCTTTTCATGAAAGGAACTCCGCCGAAAGGGTGGTAGAACGTGTGGCTTCTTACGCTAACGGGCCGGGAGAGTCAAGCGGAGTCTACTGTCTGCTGTCTTCCGCCAGCTTCCCTTCGTCCTTCATCCCGCCGTCTTCGCCGCCGCGTTGGGCGAGGCGGAGTCGCCAGGGCATGAGGACGGATTCGAGGATGACTTTGCGCGACATCTTGGACTGGCCCTCGCGGCGGTCTGTGAAGGTGATGGGCACCTCGGCCACCGTCAGACCCTCGCGGTGCGCGCGGTAGACTGCCTCGACAAGGAAGGCGTAGCCCTCGCCCGCGATGCGGCCTTCGAGCAGCCGCGCGAGCGCGCGGCGCGTGTAGCAGCGGAACCCGCTCGTCGTGTCGCGCACGCGCAGACCCGTGATGCGGCAGACGTACGCGTTGGCGAAGCGGCTCAGCGCGCGCCGCCGCAGCGGCCAGTTCTCGACGCCGCCGCCCTCGCAGTAGCGCGAGCCGATGACCACGTCGGCCCGCTCACTCGCGTCGATTAACGCGGGAACCCTCCGGGGGTCGTGCGAGAAGTCTGCGTCGAGCTGGACGAGCCGCGCGTAGCCGCCCTCCAAAGCCCTCCGGTAGCCGTCCACGAGGCTGCGCCCGTAGCCGCGCGCCGCGCCCTTGCGGCACAGCACCGAGAAGCGCGGCTCGCCTTTGAACAGCTCGCTCGCGTGCGCGGCCGTGCCGTCGGGCGAGTCGTCGTCAAGCAGGCACACGTCCGCCCCGGGCGCGACCCCGAGCAGTTCGGCGACGAGGCGGGGGACGTTGTCGCGCTCGTTGTAAGTCGGGACGACGATGAGCGTGCGGTCTGTGTTCATGCTTCGCGCGGGGCGGGCGGACGGCGGGCGACTTCAGTCCTTCACCCTGTAGAGGTAGATCGAGCCGCCGAAGACTTTCTCGGGCGTGCGGCGGCGGTAGCTGTCGAAGTAGTTGACGCGCTGCTCCTCGGTCAACTCCGTCCCGTCCTCGAAGACTCCGGGGACGGTCGAGCCGTTCAGGAGGCTCGCGCCGATGGCGACGTAGCGCACGTCGTCGGGCTCCTCACCCGGCGGGACGAAGACCTCGGCCGGCTCGATGCCGTAGAGTTCGAGCAACTGCCAGCCGAGGAGCGCCGAGCCGACCCGCTCCTCGCCGCGCCCGCGCAAGTATAGCGCGAGCGCGCGCACGTCGTCGCCCCACTCGACGTTCGAGTCCGAGAGGTACCACCAGTGCGGCTCCGCGTAGGCGAGCTGGTTCACGTAAGACATGTGGTCGGGGTAGGCGCGCGCCGCCTCGAACGCCGTCCAGCACAAAGCGGCGGCGGCCAGCGCGGCGGCCAGCGCCCGCCGTCGCGCGCGCCCGAGCAGGTCGTCGAGCGCCGCGCCCGCGAGGATGAAGAAGAAGGGGTAGGCCGGCAGGTAGTAGCGCACGCCGATGTTGATGGTCGAGAGCATCAGCAGGCACGTAAAGAGCGCGGGCGGCAGCAGGAGCAGGAGCACGCGCCCCTCGGCCCCGCGCCTCAGACGCACGAGCGCCCAAACGAGTCCCGCGAGCGTGAGCAGCAGGACGGGCAGCGGCGTCTTGAGCGCGAACGCGACGGGGAAGTAGTACCACCAGCCGTAACGGCCGTGCCGGCCGAGCAGTCCCGCTTCGTGCCCGAGCTTCGCGTGGCCGAGCTGCCAGCCGACGCCCGAGACGAAGTCCGGCGGGAAGATTATCTGAAGCGCGCCGTGCCCCGCTTCGAGCGCCGCGCGCCTGAGAGTCCCCTGCCCCGCGTCGAACTGCACGACCGCGCCCGCGAGCGCGTCGTCGAAAGACTGGACGGGGCCGCGCCTGAAGAAGTAGCCGGCGTTGACCGCGAAGACGGCCGCCAGCGCCAACGCGCCCGCGTGCGCCGCCACGCGCCCGCGGCTCAAACCCTTCCCCTTCAAACGCGGCGCGAGTGCGAAGAGGCACGCGAAGACGACGCAGAGCACCGGCGCGAGCGCGACCATCGAGAACTTCGTCACCGCCGCGAACCCGGCGGCCAGCCCCACGAGCGCGGCCCGCTTCGCCGACGCGGCGCGCAGGTACTCGTAGAGCGCGAACGAGAAGAGCAGCAGCGCGAGCGCCGACGGCACGTCCGTCTGCACGACGCGGCCGTGCGCCGTCAAGGTCGGCTCTAACGCGTAGAGCGCGACGGCGAACAGCGCCGCGCGCGGCCCCCAGTGTCGGCGCGCGAAGACGAAGACGAGCGCGCCCAGAAGCAAGGCGACGGCGACCATCGGCACGCGCGCCCAGAAGCTGAGGTAGTCGAACCGCCAGACGTTCGCGTCCCAGAACTCCTGAAACCGCCCGAGGAAGTATCTGTACTCCTGCGCGCCCGGCTCGGCCCGCGGCGGCTTTGCGCCCGCGAGCCAGAGCGGCGCCGCGCCGAGGACTTTGGCGACCGGGGGGTGCTCATTGACAGGGCGGAAGTCGCCCTCCGCCAAGTGGTAGAGGCCGGCGGGTATCAAAACCCACTCGTCGACCGTGATGCTCTTCTGCCGGACGACGGCGAGCATCTGCGCGCCCATCAGCGCCAGCAGCAGCGCGCACAGCGGCGC
>JBEVKV010000240.1:0-4196 GCA_040509515.1 Pyrinomonadaceae bacterium
GATGAATTTCTAAGGTAACCGCTTTACCGTAGTGTTTTTCCCGATTTTTACCCGTAGTTCAGACCGTCAACAAGCAACCCGGTAACGGCTCCGCCTTACCACAGGAGTTACAGAGAGGAAGTTAGCTTATGCGACCGATACAGATTATCGCGGTTGTGCTGCTATTGGCCGTCGCCGCGCTCGGGCAGACCAACAAGGGCGGCATCGCGGGGACGGTCATGGACCAGAACGGCGCGGCCATCCCCGGCGCGACCGTGACGGTGACCAGCGTCGGCACCGGCCAGAAGCAGACGCTCACGACCTCCGAGTCGGGGGCCTTTACGGTCAACTCGCTCGAACCCGTCGTCTACACCATCACGGTCGAGGCTCAGGGCTTCAAGAAGGCCACGGTCGAGAGATTGAAGGTGGACACCGCGACCGTCGCCAGCGCCAACATCATGATGGAGCCGGGCGCGGTCGGCGAGCAGGTAACGGTGGTGGCGGACTCGGCGCTGCTCAACACCGAGTCGGGCACGACGACGGCGACCGTCAGCGAGCGCCAGATTCAGGACATCCCGCTCAACAACCGCAGCGTGCTCGACCTGGCCGTCACCGCGCCGAACGTCTCGGGCGACGTGGGCAGCGAAGACCCGGGCGTGACCTCAGACCAGCCGGTGCCGGGCTTCAACATCAACGTCAACGGCGGGCGCTCGGGCAGCACCGCGATTCTGGCCGACGGCGTCAACAACACCGGGGTCGGCATCGCGCGCTCGGTCGTCAGCTTCACGCCCGAGACCGTGCAGGAGTTCACCGTCCAGACCTCCGCCTTCTCGGCCGAGTTCGGCAACACGGGCGGCGGCGTCATCAACGCCACCACCAAGTCGGGCACCAACGACTTCAACGGCATCGCGCTCCTCTACCACCGCAACCCGGAGTTCAACGCGCGCCCGTGGCGGCAGGGGACGGGGCCGCGCCCGCCCAACAATTTGCGCTACACGCAGGCGTCGTTCACGCTCGGCGGCCCGATCTACCTGCCGAAATTCGGCGAGGGCGGCCCGAAGCTCTGGAGCGGCAAGAACCGCAGCTTCTTCTTCTTCGCCTACGAGCCGCGCTGGCGGCGCGACTTCCTCGCGCAGACGACGCTGCTGCCGACGGCCGCCGAGCGCGCCGGCGATTTCAGCGGCGTGGTGCGGACGGCGAGCGGCTGGCTGCCCACGGCGGTCGCGGCGCAGTTCGCCTCGCAGACGACCAGCGCGAACGTCATCGGCTCGAACACCATCTACCAGCAGTTCACGCGCGACGCCTCGGGGCGGCTCGTCCAACTCCCGCAGACCTGCACGACGGGCGGCGTGACGGTCGCCACCTACTGCGCGTTCGCCGGCAACCGCATCCCGCAGGCGCTGATCGACCCGACCGCGCTCAAGGTGCTTGATTTCATGCCCAACGGCGGCGACTACTTCCTCGACGACGCGGGGCTCGTCCGCAACTACGTCGTCAACCGCTTTGTCCAGCAGGACGAGACGCGCTACACGCTGCGGCTCGACCACAGCTTCACCGACAACTTTAAGGCCAACTTCCGCTATTCGAGCACGCCGGCCATCGGCATCCGCGGCTTCGGCAGCGACGTGAACGGCAACTCGGGCGTCTACAGCGACGCCAAGCAGATGCTGCTCGCCTTCAACAACATCGTCTCGTCGAACGTCGTCAACGACCTGCGCCTGAACTACACGCGCGGCGTCTTCAGCGAAGACTTCTCGCCCGAGTTCTCGATCAAGGGCGGGCGCAACGTCGCCACCGAGTTGGGGCTGCCCACCTTGACGGCCGGCGGCATCCCGCTCTTCCAGATCAGTTCGGACACCAACGGCTACAACGCCTTCTCCAACATCGGCTCCTCGGGCTCGACGAATAACTACAACGTCGAGGAGCGCTTCAACATCAACGACATCGTCTACTGGTCGCGCGGCAGCATGACGTGGAAGTTCGGCGCCGACCTCCAGCACGCGCTGCTGAACGTCATCCCGTTCTTCGCCGCGTCGGGCGGCCGCTGGGACTTCCGCGTCGTGCAGACGAGCAACAACCGCGGGACGGCGCTCGCCAACGGCGGCAACCCCGTGGCGAGCCTGCTGCTGGGCACGCCCAACCGCGTGGACGTGCGCCCGCTGCTCATTCCTTACTACTACCGCTGGAACGCGGGCGCGGCCTTCGTCCAGAACGACTGGAAGGTCAAGCCCAACCTGACCTTGAACCTCGGGCTGCGTTACTCGCTGCAACTCCCGCGCACGGAGAAGTACAACCGCCAGGGCTCTTTCCGCCCCGACCTCGCGCGCGACTTCACGCTCACGGAGGCGCAGCGCCGCTCGCTGGCGATTAGCCTCGGCGTGCTGCCGACCGGCTCGACCGCGCCGATTCCGGCGGGCGTGCCGACGGCGCTCTCCGTCCCGCCCTTCGCGCTCTCGGGTCGCGGCGGGCGCTCCGAGTACATCACCGGCGTAGACTACTGGGGCTTCGAGCCGCGCTTCGGCTTCGCGTGGAGCCCGAAGCTGAGCTGGATGAAGTTCCTCTCCGACCGCAGCGCCGTCATACGCGGCGGCTACGGGCTATCGCACGCCGCGATTACGGGCAACAACCGCCTGCCCAACCCCGACTTCGGCGCGTTCACGTCCGGCGCCGGCGCAGACCCGTCGCAGCCGCTCAGCCTGACGAACGCGCCGCCCATCACTACCCAGACCTTCGAGCAGGCGCTCGGCGGCGTCCCCGAGGACGGGCTCATCTACCTGAAGAGTCTCGCCATCCCGGCCTTCGCCGACTCGGGCTTCGGCACGGGCTCGGGCAAGGTGCCCTACTCGCAGAACTGGAACCTGACGCTCCAGTTCGAGCCGATCCGCAACACGGTCGTCGAGTTCGCCTACGTCGGCAACAAGGGGACGCACCTCTACATGCCGCTCGTCAACATCAACCCGCGCGACTTCGACACGGTCGAAGCGCTTGAGGCGCTGAACCTGAACGTGGACGCCAACGTCGCCGACCCGCTCGGGCGCACAGACCTCGCCGGCTCGCCCATCACCGTCCAGCGCGGCGCGCTCACGACGCAGTTCGTCGGCTTCAACAACCTCTACCGCTACTACGACCCGTCGGCCAACAGCATCCGCCACGCGGGCTACGTCGACGTGCGCCGCCGCGTCGCGCGCGGGCTGACGTTCACGGCCAACTACACCTACGCCAAGTCGATTGACGACGCCTCCGACTCAAGCCCCGACACGAGGGTGCTGACGACCAGCTCGACGCAGGGGCACGTCACCTACGGCGCGCCGCGCAACCTCGACCGCTCGCTCTCGACCTTCGACATCAAGCACAACGTCAGCGCGACCTTCGTCTGGGACGTGCCCGTCGGGCGCAAGCGCTGGCTGTTCGGCGACGCGCCGGCCGTGGTCGACGCGGTGCTCGGCGGCTGGACGATCTCGGGTCTCTTCCGCATGCAGGGCGGGACGCCGTTCATCCCGACGCTGGTGGACACCAACCGCCTCGGCGGCGTCAACCGCGTCGTCCGCCCCGACATCGTCGAGGGCGTGCCGCTCCTCAACCCGCGCTACTCGGGCGAGTGCCGTGTGGGGACGACCTGCGAGCCTTACGTCAACCCGGCCGCGTTCCGCCGCCCGGCGAAGGGCTCGCTCGGCAACGCGCCGCGCACGCTCGACGTGCGCGGGCCGATGCAGGAGTACTTCGACCTCGCGTTTCAGAAGAACTTCCCGTTCCCCTCGCGCTGGAACGCGGACGGCAAGCGCCGCATCAACCTGCGCGTTGACTTAATCAACGCTTTCAACCACCCGAACTTCCGTCTGAACTCGCTCAACTTCACGAACCTGCCCGACGAGACGGCCATCTCGGCGGCCGACTACGACGCGTGGGTCGCGGCCGACGCGTCGCGTTCGGGGCTCGCGCGCTCGACACCGGCGGGCGCGGCCGCCTTCACGCAGGCTCAGAACGTCATCAACAACAACCGCCTGCCGACGGGCGGCATCCCGCTGAACTTCTTCAGCAGCCAGAACCTCCCCGAAGGCTTCGCGACGACGGTCGCGACGCAGTTCGACATCAGGACGCTCGAAGGCTTCAAGCTCTACCGCCTGCGGCGCGCCTACGACAACAACTTCGGGACGCTGCGCGCGCTCGACGCGCCGCGTTACGTCCAGTTCGGCATCAGAATCTTCTTCTAAAAAGCG
>JBEVKV010000241.1:0-6804 GCA_040509515.1 Pyrinomonadaceae bacterium
TCGGTCGCCAAGGTGTTCCCGAGGGGCGCGGACGAGGCGCACATCGGCCGCTGGGACGCCGACGGCGGCATCTTCCCCGACGTGGATTTGGACTCGGACGACCCCGAGGCTAAAGTCTCGCGCCGCCACGCGCGCATCACGCGGCGCGGCGGGGTCTATTACATCGAAGACCTCGGCTCGACCAACGGCACCTTCGTCAACCGGGGCCGGCGGCTGCTGCCGGGCGACCGGCAGCCTTTGCGGGACGGCGACGAGGTCATCGTCGGGAAGACGTTCCTGAAATTTCACGTCCTCAACAGCTAGGCGTATGCGTCGGCGGCGACGCCGGGCGCACGCCGCCGCGAGCGGCGCGCGCGTGCGTCGAGTC
Organism: Pyrinomonadaceae bacterium; assembly: GCA_040509515.1. GTDB lineage: Bacteria > Acidobacteriota > Blastocatellia > Pyrinomonadales > Pyrinomonadaceae > QHXN01. Next base: position 368 of record JBEVKV010000241.1, read on the forward strand.
CGTCCGTTGAACTGAAGAAGAGATGTCCTCCTGTTTCGATTGCGACGCGCCCGTGACCCCGGAAGACCGCTTCTGCGGCAACTGCGGCCTCGCGCTCCAGTCCGCCCCGCGCCCCGTCGCGGCGGCGGAAGGCGAGGGCGCGCCCGCGAATGCCTCGGCCTCCGAGCCGTTCGGGCAAGGCGCGGACACCGGCCCGACCGACTCGACTGACGAGCCGGCCGACGCGAGCGAGCCCGCGGAGGACATGCAGCCGACCATCATCGAGTCCTCGCACGGCGGTTCCGCCGCCGCGCCCGCTCGCGCGCACGAGCCGGCCGAGCCCGCCGCGTCGCCGAGCGAGTCGGCCGGGCTCTCCGCCGAAGGCTCTCCGCTCCCGCCCCCGGACGACACGGAGGTGACGGCCGACACCTCCGACGCCCGCGACGAACAGCCGACGGTCGCGCCCGCGGGCGACGCCACCGAGTCGACTTCCGCCGTCGGGCCGGAGTCAGCGCCGCCCTCGCGCGGTGCTGCGACCGGCGGCGATGACCGGCGGCGCACGGGCGACCTGCCGTCGTCGCGCCCGATGGCCTACACGGGGCGGACGGGCGGCGGCGGCTCCTCTTCGGGTCGCCGCACGGCGAGCCAGCTCGACCCGGGCACGGTGCTCTACGGCCGCTACGAGATCGTCAAGCGCATCGGCGGCGGCGGCATGGGCGCGGTCTACTACGCGAAGGACAAGAACCTCGGCGACGCCCCGCGCGCCGTCAAGGAGATGATCCAGACGCACATCGACGAGACGCAGCAGGAGAAGGCCGTCGCCGACTTCCGCCGCGAGTCGATGCTGCTGGCCTCGCTCGAACACGCGTCGATTCCGACCATCTACGACTACTTCTACGACGACACGGCCTCGCGCTTCTACCTCGTCATGAAGTACATCTCGGGCGGCGACTGCCTCGCGCGTTTGCGCAACGCGCCCGGTGGGAGGCTCGACGAGCTGACGGTCGCCGACTGGGGCGCGCAGGCGGCCGACGTGCTCGAATACCTGCACAACCAGCGCCCGCCGATCATCTACCGCGACCTGAAGCCCGCCAACCTGATGATCGACGGCAACTCCGGCCGCGTCATGCTCATCGACTTCGGCATCGCGCGCTGGGTCGCGCCGCAGGAGAAGGGCGTCACCGCCGTCGGCACGATGGGCTACGCGCCGCCCGAGCTGTTCAGCGGCAAGGCCGAGCCGCGCACGGACATCTACGGGCTCGGCGCGACGATGTTCCACCTGCTCACGGGCGCCGACCCGCAGGACAACCCGCTGCTCATCTTCGACTTCTCGAAGAACCCCGCGCCGCGCCAGTTGAACCCGGCCGTCTCGAACGAGATGGAGTGGATTCTGATGAAGTCGGTCGAGCACGACGCCGAGCGCCGCTTCCGCTCGGCCGCCGAGATGCGCGACGCGCTCATGCGACACGTCGAGCAGTTGAGGGCCGGGGCGGTCACCTACGGCGTGGTGCGCGGCGCGCAGGAGGTGAGCGCGCGCACGCTCGCCGTCGAGCGCGTCTTCTGCGGCTTCTGCGGCAAGTCCATCTCGTCGGAGGATGTCTTCTGCCCGCACTGCGGCGCGCGCCAGCCCATCGCGGCGGCGAGCGCGAGTCTGCGCGCGGCGCGCGCCACCGCCCGGCTCGTCGTCTCGGGGACGACCGAGCTTGAGGCGACCTTCGTCCTCAACAAGGAGGCGAACCTCGTCGGGCGCACCGACCCGCAGTCGAACATCTTCCCCGACATAGACCTCTCGCGCTTCGACCCCGAGACGAAAATCTCGCGCCGCCACGCGCGCGTCTGGCGCGAGGGCGACACCTTCCTCGTGGAAGACCTCGGCTCGGTCAACGGGACGGTCGTCAACGACGCCGTCCGTCTGGGGCCGCGCCAGCCGCGCCCGCTCGCCAACGGCGACCGCCTGCGCCTCGGCGAGACGACGCTCCATTTCCTCATCGGGTAAATCCGATGAAGTAGCCAGTAGTCAGTAGCCAGTAGAAAAACATCTCCTCGCGGAACTCCTCCGCAACTGCCGGCACTCAACTGACGTAATGAACCCTACTGGCTACCGGCTACTGACTGGCTGCTGACTACTTTTAAAATGTCTGTTCAACTGGAACGAGAGCGACGGGTGGCGGCGCGCGCGGGCGCGAGGGGGGCGGTCGCACAGCGCGCGCCGGTCAACTTCGAGCGGCTGCGCGCGCCGTTCTCTTTGCGGTGCGGCGCGCTGCTCATCGACTACATCATCGTGGTCGGCGTGCTGGCGCTGGCGACGCTCGCCGCGCGCGTCTTCGGCGACGACACGCGGCGCGGCAGCTCCTTCATCCTCTTCGTCGGCTACCTGACGACGGCCGGCGTCGCCTTCGTCAACTTCGTGCTGCTGGCGAACCTGAGCGGGCGCACGATGGGGAAGTGGGTGGCGGGGCTGCGCATCGAGCGCAGGGACGGCGAGGCTTTGAGCGTCAGGCGCGCGCTGCTGCGCCACCTCGTCGGCTACCCCCTGACGATTTTGACGCTGGGCTTCGGCTTCCTCGTCGCGGCCTTCGACCCGCAGGGGCGCGCGCTGCACGACTGGCTCGCCGGCACGGTGGTCGTCCGCAGCCGCGCGCCGCGCGCCGCCGCGCGTTCGCTGAAGTAGAGGCGGGCCGTCGCCCCCGCCGGAAGATTCGACTCCCTTGATGCAGAACACCTGCCCGAGCTGTGACGCGGAGATTTTCCCCGGCGCGCGTTTCTGCCGGCGCTGCGGCGCGCCCGTCGGCGGCGGCCCGGGCGGCGAGACGGGCAACGTTTCGCCCAACGCCGCGACCGTCCCGCTCGCGGCCGAGCAGGCGCGCATGACCGACGGACTCGCGCCCGACGAGGAGCACGCCGCGCCGCAGACCTCGCGCGTCAGTCTCGCGGAGATGGAGCGCCTGCTCCGCGCGCAGGACGAAGCGCTCGCCGCGCCGACGCCGCACGGCGTCGACCCGGAGGCGACGCTCGCCGCGCGCAACCCCGCCGCCACGCGCCCCGACTTCAACCCCGCGGACTACGACGAGGAGTTGACCATCACAGTCCCGCGCTCGGCCGAGCCGCGCGCGACCGGCGACTTCGAGACGACCGCGGATTTCGAGGCGACGCTGCTCTCCGACCTCGAAGCCACCCGCCCGGCTTCTTCGATGTCCGCGGCGTCGGGGCGCGCGACCTCGACGGCCGACGAGCTTGAGAGCGTCGCCCCCGCCCATGTCGGCTCGTGGCCTTACGGCGAGGCGGCGGACGGAAACCGCGAAGCGTCCGACGGCTCGGGCGTCGCTCCCGCGGGCGGCCCTCTCATCAACTCCGCGCGCGTCAACGGCTCTTCCGCGGTCGTCGCTCCCGGCAAGGCCGCGCACGCCGCGCGTCCGAAGCGCGCGTGGCCGGCGGTCGTCGCCGTCGTCGCCATCGTCGCCCTCGTCGCGGGCGGCGGCGCGTGGCTCGCCTTCCGACTGTTCTACAGACCCGCCGTCATAGACGTGCCGACGCAGCCGGCCGCGCCGCCGCCCGCGAACGACGCCGCGCGCCAGCAGTTCGACCAGAAGCTCGCGGAGGCCGAGGCGCTGCTCGCCGCCGGGGACATTCAGGGCGCGATGGCGCGTCTGCGCGAGGCCAACGAACTCGACCCCGCCAACTGGCGCGCGCGCCGGCGGCTCGGCGACCTCCTCTTCGAGTCGGGCGCGCGCCGCGCCGCCATCGACGAGTACCGCGCCGCCACGCGCAACGCGCCCGACGACGTGGACGCGTGGCGGCGGCTCGCCCTCATGCAGCAGGAGGAGGGGCTCGACCGCGACGCCGTCGAATCCTTCCGCCGCTTCATCGCGCTCACGGGCGGCGAGGCGGCCGCAGACCCGAACGACCTGCTCGCCTACGCCGGCGTGCTGCGCCGCTCCGGGCTCACGGACGAGGCGCGCGCACTCTTCCAGCGTCTCGCGTCTTCTTCGGACGCGCGCGTCGCCGGCTCGGCGCGTGCCGCCCTCGACGAACTGGCGCGCGCGCAGCCGACGCCCGCCCCGACGCAAGTCCCGGGCGCGCATCCGAGCCCGACGCCCGGGGTCGAGACGGCCGCCGTCACACAGCCCACCGCGCAGCCCACGCCCGCGCAGCCCACGCCGCCGCCGCCGACCCCGACGCCGGCGCCGCCCGCGCCCGCCAGCCCGGCCGAGCGTTACGGGCGCGGCGTCCAGCTCTGGGGGGCGAACCGCGGGGCGGCGCTCGAAGAGTTTCGCGCGGCGGCCGCGGGCGGCAACTTAGACGCGCACTACTACCTCGGGCTCGCCTACGTCGAGGGGCGCAACACCGGCTCGCTCAAGCGCGCCGAGGTCGTCGCCGCGCTCCAACACTTCCAGCTCGCGCAGCGCGGCGGCCAGCACGCCTCGCAGGCGCGCGGCTACGCGCAGCAGTTGGAGAAGGAATTTGACCGACTGAGGCGGCAGTGATAAGTAAGGGAGTGATAAGTGATGAGTGATAAGTGATAAGAAAGAAGAGACGGGCCGTGTATTTTCTTATCACTCATCACTTGATTTGAGCCATGTCTGAATTACTAGTCAACTACCCGGATCGCGCGCCCGAGCGTTTGCAGCTCGGCCGCCTGCGCATCACCATCGGGCGCTCGGCGCGCAACGACGTGTGCGTCCCCGACCCGTTCGCCTCGCGCGTCCACGCGGAGGTGCGGCGCGAGGGCGACCAGTATTTCCTGCAAGACCTCGGCTCGGCCAACGGCACCTACTACAACGGCTCGCGGCTCGACCGCACGGTCACGCTCACGCACGGCAGCCGCATCCAGATCGGCGAGACCGAGATCGTCTTCAAGGAGCACGCGGCCGAGCGCGCCCTGCCAGAGACGACCATCGAAGAGGACGCGCCCGTCCCCGAGGCGACCATCGCCTTCGACTCCGCGCAGCACACGACCTCGGGGCTGCTCGAAGCCATCGAGGGCGCGCGCACGCAGACCTCGGGCCGCTTCGACCTCGCGGCCGTGATGCCGCACCGCACGGGCTCGACCGGCGCGGCGGCGGCGGCGGCCGGCGACCACGGCGACCTGCTCGCGCTCATCTCGAAAGTCGGCGTCACGCTCCTCGCCTCGGCCACGCTCGACGAGACGCTGGGTCAGGTGGCGCGCCTCGTCTTCGAGGCCGTGCCCGCCGAGCGCTGCCTCGTCATGCTGCGCGAGGGCGAGGCGGGCGAGCTGAAGATTCGCGCCGCCGAGATGCGCGACCGCCGCCCCGAGGTCGGCGAAGTCAGAGTCAGCCGCACCATCGTCGAGGAGGTCGTCAATCAGGGGCGCTCGGTTCTCACGTCGGACGCGCAGCACGACCCGCGCTTCCGTTCGAGCACGGTCACCTTTCAGGGCATCCGCTCGGTGCTGGCCGTGCCGCTCGGCGTCGGCGACCGCATCTTCGGCATGATCTACGCGGACTCGCCGCTCGCCACCTCGCGCTTCTCGGAAGACCATCTGAAGGTTTTGACGACGCTCGGCTCGGTCGCCGCCATCCGCGTCGAGAACACGCGGCTGTTGGAAGAGCACCTTGAGCAGCAGCAGTACGAGCGCGAGCTGCAACTGGCGCGCGAGATACAGCAGCGCTTCCAGCCGACCGCGCCGCCCGTCGTCCCGGGCTTCGAGTTTCAGGGCATCAGCTTCCCTTCGTACCAGATCGGTGGCGACTACTACGACTTCATCCCGTGCCCGGACGGACGGCTCGTCGTCGCGCTCGGCGACGTGTCGGGGAAGGGGACGAGCGCGGCGCTGCTGATGTCGAGCCTGCACGCCGCCGTGCACGCGCAGGTCGCGTCGTGCCGCCCCATCACGGAGACGGTCGGCGCGGTCAACCGCTACCTCGCCGACAACACGCCGGCCAACCGCTTCGTCACGCTCTTCTACGCCGAGCTTGACCCGCTGACCGGCGCGCTCTCGTTCATCAACGCCGGGCACAACCCGCCCATCATCGCGCACGAGTCGGGGACGCTTGAACACCTCGGCGCGGGCGGAGTCCCGCTCGGCATCCTTCCCGACTTCGACTTCCGCGAGGGGCGCACGCAGCTCCGGCACGGCGACACGCTCGTCGCCTACTCCGACGGCGTGACCGAGACGCAGAACCCCGCGGGCGAGGAGTTCGGCACCATGCGACTGCAAGAGGTCATCACGCAGAACCTCGACCGCTCGGCCGCCGGCCTGCGCGACAAGATAGAGGCCGCGATTTCCGCCTTCGCACAGGGGATGCCCGCCGTAGACGACATCACCCTCGTCATCGTCAGGCGCGAGCGCGCCGCGGCCTGAGGAGCGCCGCCCCTCCCAACGTAAGACGCCCGGCGGCTAACATCTCGACCGACCCGAGCGCGGGGCGTTTACCCCGCGTGCCCGAACCGCGCCGTCACCTCGCGGCGGCGCAAGACAAGGGGGCCACCGTATCTCA
>JBEVKV010000242.1:0-20545 GCA_040509515.1 Pyrinomonadaceae bacterium
CTGACTTTTTCGCCCCGGTCTTCTTCCTAGACGCCCGGCGGGCTGGGCTCGCCAACCACGGGCGCGTTCTGCGCCTCGACGTTGATGATGAAGCGGAAGTTGCCGGTGCGCATCACGCCGAGCTTGAAGACGATGTTGACGCTCGCCCCCGGGGCCAGCGGCGACGCCAGCGTGATGAAGTCGGCCGACAGGCTTGAGTTGTAGCCGCCGCCGGCCGGCTGCTCGGGCGGCTGCTCCAGCGTCACGCCGCGCACCGTCACGACCTGCCCGCCCACGGCCGCCTCGCCGTCCTGCGAGGTCAGCGCGCGCACGTCCGCGCACGGCGCCTGGCACTCCGAGGCCGGCGTCCCGAGGGTCGTGATGTCTGTGGTGCGGAAGCGCAGACGCGAGACGGGCGCGCCCGTGTTGTTCGTGAAGGTGCGTCGGACGAGCAGGACGCCGAGGTTTGCGTTGGGCTCGACGTTCGGGCGGCGCTCGCGGTTGGGCGCGGAGGCCGCGCCGACGGCCGGGTCGAGCAGACTGTGGCCGACGGTCGTGTTGTTAATCACGGGGCTCAGCCGGTTCTGCGGCCCCGGCGCGCCGAGCCGCGTGATCTGGATGTTGACGGCCGTCCCGACGAGCAGGAAGTCGGCCGCGTTGTTGTTCGTGTCGCGCGGCGGCCCGTTGCGCAGGTCGCGGTAGTACGTGTGCTCGCTCGTGGCGGTGACGACGACGGGGAAGCCCGTGCCCTCCCTGAAGAGCGCCGGCGAGTTCGTGTAGCCGAAGGCGTCGAGCCGCGTCGCCGCGTTCATGTTCCCGCCGTCCGAAGACGAGAAGAGCGCGATGCCGGTGCCGTCCGGCACGTCCGTCTGCCACGTCGCGTCCGGCGTGGTCGAGGCGAACGACCCCTGCACCGCGACGTTCGGGCCGGCGGGCAGGATGATGCCCCCGTCGGGGTTGCCCGAAGGGTAGCCGGCGAGGCTGTACCCCAGCGAGTTCGCGCCGAGGAAGTGGCCGCGCGCGGGTATCCGCGTCCCGTTCGGGATGGTGAAGAGGCCGGCCCCGAACTGGCCGTTGAAGGCGACGACCGTCCACCCGGCCGACGTGTCCGTCGCCTGGACGACGATGTCCTGATCGGTGTTGTTATGAAGCTCGACGAACTCGTCGGTCGGCCCGGCGGGGCCGCGCAGCCGCAGCTCGCTGATGACGACCTGACCGGGCTGTATCTGTGTCTGCGCGGCGGCGGGTCGCCCCGCGAAGGCGAGGCCGCAGACGACCGCCGCGGTGAAGAATGTGCAAAGGCGCTGGTGTAGGTGCATGGATCCTCCCTGAGTACGGTTTGGGACAAGAATGGGCGTCGTGGGGAGACGTTTTATGCTGTCGGGGAGAAGGGGACAGTGCGCCGGATTCCGCCGGAAATACACCGTTTCTGAAATCCCACCGGGCGGTTTCTGTCCGCCGCCGCGCACACGAAAACCCACTTGCGTCGGTCGTTATGCCGCGGCGCTCCCGCAGCCGTCCGTTTGAATTTCCCCTCTGACTTTTAACGCGTATTTGGCCCGCCGAATCCCTCAGACCGCGCCCCCCGGACGCCGCCCGCGCCGCCCCCGCGCGGGTCAATATCCCCCTTTCCTTGACACTATTTAACCCCGCCGGTATCATCCTTGTTTTCGGCTGGGGCTGGCCGACGCGTCTGTGTAGTTATGTTCGAGTCTTTATCCGATAAGCTGAAGCGCGCGCTGAAGAATCTGCGCGGCGAGGGCGTGCTCACGCCGGAGCACGTCGAGGCCGCGCTGCGCGAAATCCGCCTCGCCCTGCTCGAAGCGGATGTCAACTACAAGGTCGCCAAAGACTTCATCAACTCGGTCAAGGAGAAGGCCGAGGGGCAGCACGTCTGGGACGGGCTGAAGCCCTCGGAGCAGGTCGTCAAGATCGTCTTCGACGAGCTGGTCGAACTCCTCGGCGGCACGAGTTCGCGGCTCGTCTTCACGAAGACGACCCCGAACGTCGTGATGATCGTCGGCCTGCAGGGCTCGGGCAAGACGACCTCGACGGGCAAGATCGCGATGTGGCTGGCGAAGAACCAGCAGCGCAAGCCGCTGCTCGTCTCGACGGACGTGAACCGCCCGGCCGCGCGCCAGCAACTCGCCGTCATCGCCAAGGCGACGGGGCAGTCGATTTTTGAAAAGCCCGAGTCGAACGACCCGGTCGAGCTGGCCCGCGAGGCTTTCAAGCACGCGCAGCAGACCGGCTACGACACGCTCATCATCGACACGGCCGGCCGCCTCCACGTCGACGAAGAGTTGATGGAGGAGCTGGTTCAGATTAAGGGCGAGACGCGGCCCGTCGAGATTCTCTTCGTCGCCGACGCGATGACGGGACAGGACGCGGTTCGCTCGGGCGAGGAGTTTCACCGCCGCGTCGGCATCACGGGCGTCGTCCTGACCAAGATGGACGGCGACGCGCGCGGCGGCGCGGCGCTCTCGATCAAGCAGGTGACGGGGCAGCCGGTGAAGTTCGTCGGCGTCGGCGAGAAGTACGACGCGCTTGAGCCCTTCTACCCCGACCGCATCGCGCAGCGCATCCTCGGCATGGGCGACGTGCTCTCGCTCATCGAGGAGGTGCAGTCGAAGGTCGACCAGTCCGAGGCCGAGGCGCAGCTTGAGAAGTTACAGAAGAACAAGTTCACGCTCGACGACTTCCGCGGCCAGCTCCGGCAGGTCAAGAAGCTCGGCTCGTTCTCGAAGATCATGAAGCTGCTGCCCGACCAGTTGCTCGGCGGGATGGGGATGCCGCAGCTCGACGAGGAGCAGACGGCCGAGATGGAGCAGCAGCTCAGGCGCACCGAGGCCATCATCGACTCGATGACGCGCGAGGAGCGCGAAGACCACCGCATCCTCAACGCGAGCCGGCGGCGGCGCGTGGCGCGCGGGTCGGGCTCGACCGTCACGGAGGTCAACGCGCTCATCAAGCAGTACGTCGAGATGCGGCAGATGATGCAGCAGCTCTCGCGCTCGGGCCTCTTCGGCGCGGGCGGCGGCGGGGGCGGCGGCATGAAGGGGCGGATGATGCGCCGGATGGCCGGCATGATGGGCATGCCCGACATGAGCGGGATGATGGGCGGCGGCGAAGACGGCGGCGACGCCGGCCCGCCGCAACTGCCCCCCGCGCCCGGCGGCGGAGGAGGCGGCGCGCGCCGTAAGAAGAAGCCGCGACACAAGAAAAGAAAGTGATGAGTGATGAGTGATAAGTGATTAGAAAGAACAGCGGTCTTTCGTTCTGGCTTATCACTCATCACTCATCACTCATCACTCATCACTTGGAGGATAGATGTTAGCAATCAGACTGATGCGCATGGGCGCGAAGAAGAGCCCGTCTTACCGTGTTGTCGTCAAGGAGAAGCTGTCGAAGCGCGACGGCGCCTACGTCGAGAACGTCGGTTTCTACAACCCGACGCGTGACCCGGCCGAGGTGCGCCTCGACATGGAGCGCGTCAACTACTGGATCGCGCGCGGCGCGCAGCCGACCGACACCGTCCGGCAGCTCATCCGCCAGCAGGCGCGTGCGCAGGCCGCCGAGGCGCAGCCCGCCGCGTAACACGACGAAATGATGAAGGACGCCGTCGAACTAATCGTCAAGCGTCTCGTCCGCGAGGCCGAGTCGGTGGACGTGCGCGAGGTCGAGCGCGACCGCTCGACGAGCGTCATCGAGGTGCGCGTGGCGCAGGCGGACGTGGGCAAAATCATCGGCCGGCAGGGGCGCACGGTGAAGGCGCTGCGCTCGCTCCTCTACGCCGCCGGCCAGAAGAAGGGCCGGCGCTACGTCCTCGAAATCGTCGAATGAGCGGGGCGGGCGTGGGCGAAGACCCGGGAGCGTTGGAGTTGGTGCTGGTCGCGCGCGTCGCCAAGCCGCGCGGCCTGAAGGGCGAGGTGGCCTGCGACCTCCTGACCGACTTCCCAGACCGCTTCGGGCGGGTCGAAGAGTTAATCGCGGTCTTCCCCGGCGGGCGGCGCGAGCGGCTCGCGCTCGAAGGCCACTGGCTCCACGGCGGGCGCGTCGTCCTCAAGCTCAAAGGCTACGACACGCCCGAGGCGGCGGCCGCGCTCGCGGGCTGCGAGCTGGCCGTCCCCGAGTCCGAGGCGGTCGAGCTGGAAGAGGGCGAGTTCTACGACTGGCAGCTCGAAGGCTGCCGCGTCGAGACAATCGAAGGCCGGGACGTGGGCACAGTGCGCGAGGTGCTCCACACGGGCGGAGAGGCCCCCGTGCTCGTCATCCGCGACGAAGCGGGGCGCGAAAACCTCGTCCCGCTGGCCCTGAGCATCTGCGTCGAGATAGACGTGGCCGCCAAGCGCATCCGCGTGGACGCGCCCGAAGGACTGTTGGAGACGTAAACCGTGAACCGTAAACCGTGACAAGAATTAGATCACTTGTTACCGGGCACGGCTGGCGGCTTTCAACTTGTCACGGTTTACGGTTCACGGTTTACGCTTGCTTAGGTTTGACATCATCACCATCTTCCCCGAGTTCTTCCGGGGGGTGTTCGACTTCGGCATCGTGCGGCGGGCGCGCGCGGGCCGTCTGGTCGAGATAGCGGCGCACGACCTGCGCGGCTGGACGCACGACCGGCACAAGGTCGTCGACGACCGGCCCTTCGGCGGCGGCGACGGGATGGTCTTGAAGCCCGAGCCGATCTTTGAGGCGGTCGAATCTTTGACCGGTCTGGCGGGCGGCGCGGACGCGTTCCGCGAGGCGGGCCGGCGCGTCGTGCTGCTCTCGCCGCAGGGGCGCTCTCTGACGCAGGCGTCGGCGGCGGAGCTGGCGTCGGCCGTGCAGGTCGTCATCATCTGCGGCCGTTACGAGGGCGTGGACGAGCGCGTTGCCGAGATGCTGGCGACCGACGAAGTCTCCATCGGCGACTACGTTCTGTCGGGCGGCGAGCCGGCGGCGGTCGTGCTCGTGGACGCGGTCACGCGGCTCGTGCCGGGCGCTCTGGGGAGCGAGACTTCGGCGGTCAACGAGTCGTTCTCCGAAGGGATTCTCGACTTCCCGAACTACACGCGCCCCGTCGAGTTCCGAGGGCGGCGCGTGCCAGAGGTTCTGCTCGGCGGCCACCACGCGGAGGTCGCCCGCTGGCGCCGGCGCGCGGCGCTGCGCAAGACGCGCCGCAACCGACCCGACCTCTTCGCGCACGTCGAGCTGAGCGACAGAGAGCGCGCCGCGCTCGACGAAGAGGACGGTTGATTTAGAGCTTACGGATTCCGCGAGTGGTCAGAAGCTGAAGGCGCACGCGAGGCGGGTTCTACTGACTGCTGGCTACTGACTACGGACTACTGCTTTTTTGAGGTGACATCATGAATCGCTTGGACAGTGTTGACAACGCGCAGAGGCGCACGGACATCCCGGCCTTCGCGCCGGGCGACACGGTGCGCGTCCACGTGCGCATCAAGGAGTCGGAGACGAAGGAGCGCCTGCAGGCGTTCGAGGGCGTGGTCATCGCGCGCAAGGGCGACGGCATCCGCGAGACCTTCACGGTGCGCAAGACCAGCTTCGGCGTCGGCGTCGAGCGCATCTTCCCCGTCCACGGCCCCGTCATCGGCAAGGTCGAGCTGGTGCGCCGCGGCCGCGTCCGCCGCGCCAAGCTCTACTACCTGCGCAACCTGCGCGGCAAGGCGGCGCGCATCAAGGAACTCGACACGCGCAAAGCCACCAAGGGCGGCAGCGGGCAGGCGCAGGGCGCCTCGGCCTCCAACAAGAGCAGCAAGTAGCTCTTTAGTGATGAGTGATAAGTGATAGGAAACGGTTCCCGCTTTTTCTTATCACTTATCACTTATCACGGGCTTCCCATGAAGAGGCGGCGCGAGTCACTCATCCACACGCTTTTCGAGGAGGAGGCGCGCGGCTCTGGTTACGGGCGCGTGGCCGGGCTCGACGAGGTGGGGCGCGGGGCGCTGGCCGGGCCGGTGGTCGCGGCGGCGGTCATCCTCGACCCCAACGCGCCCGTCCCGGAGGGTCTCGACGACTCGAAGAAGCTGACCGCCCTGCAGCGCGAGCGCATCGCCGAAGAGCTGCGGCGGACGGCCGTCTGTTACGCCTACGGGCTCATCAGCCCGCAGGAGATAGACGCCACCAACATCCTCATCGCCACGCGGCGCGCGATGTTGCAGGCTCTTGAGCAACTGCAACCGTGCGCCGACTTTCTTCTGATCGACGCGCTCCAACTGCGCGAGTCGCCCCTGCCGCAGAAGGCCATCATCCGCGGCGACTCGGCCTCGGCCTCCATCGCCGCCGCCTCCGTCCTCGCCAAGACCTACCGCGACGCGCTCATGCGCGACTACGACGCGCAGTTCCCCGACTACGGCTTCGCGCGCCACGTCGGCTACGGCACGCGCGACCACTGGGCCGCGCTCAAAGCCCACGGCTGCTGCCCCATCCACCGCCGCACCTTCCGCGGCGTCGTCCCCGATTCGCCCGGCTGAGAATCTTTCAAACGTGCACATAGCGATTGACGCGCATTCGGTGGGGACGGGGTTGGCGGGGAACGAGACTTACGCGGCGAACCTCGTGGAGGCGCTGGCGGAGGTCGACGGGGAGAACCGTTACACGGTCTACGTGACGAGGCCGGAGGCCGAAGCGCGTTTCGGGGGGCGTTGGCCGAACGTCTCTGTGCGGCGGACGCTGCCGCACACGCCGCTGGTGAGGATACCGCTGACGCTCTCGGCCGAGCTGCGCAGGCGGCCGGTCGACCTGCTCCATGTGCAGTACACGGCGCCGCCCTTCGCGCCGTGCCCCGTCGTCGCCACCGTCCACGACCTCTCCTTCGAGCACCTTCCCGAAACTTTCAAGCGCCGGAGTCGTGTACAACTCAGGCTCACGGTGCGCGCGACCGCGCGGCGCGCGGCGCACGTCATCGCGCCTTCGGAGTACACGCGGCGCGACCTCTTGGAGACCTACGGGCTCGACCCCGCGCGCGTGACGGCGATACCGCTGGCCGTCTCGCCGCGCTTCCGCCCCGTCCGAGAAGCGGAAGAATTGGCGCGCGTGCGGAGGCTCTACGGCATCGCGGGCGAGTACGTGCTCGCCGTGGGCTCCATCCAGCCGCGGAAGAATCTGGGGCGGCTCGTGCGCGCCTATTCGGCCTTGCGCCGCGCGCGCGGGAGGAGTAATCTGCCGCAACTGGTGCTCGTCGGCAAAAATGCTTGGCTCTATGGCGAGACGCTGCGGGCGATTGAAGCGGAAGGTCTCGGCGACTCGGTCGTCGTGACCGGCTACGTACGCGAGGGCGATTTGCCCGCACTGTACACGGGGGCGCTCTGCTTCGCATACCCGTCTTACTTCGAGGGCTTCGGGTTGCCACCGCTCGAAGCGATGAGCTGCGGCGCGCCCGTCCTGACCGGGAACCTGACGAGCCTGCCCGAAGTGGTCGGCGACGCGGGGCTGACGGTTGACCCCTTCGACGCCGAGGCGCTGGCCGAGGGCCTCGCGCGGCTCATTGACGACGACGCCCTGCGCGCCGAACTCCGAGAGCGCGGGCTGAAGAGGGCGCGCGGCTTCGACTGGCGGGACACGGCCCGCATGACCTTGCAGGTTTACAGGAGAGTGATGAGTGATGAGTGATGAGTGATAAGAGGGAACTGTCGCGGGCTTTTTCCTATCACTCATCACTCACCACTCGTCACTTATCACTTGATGAAAATCGCCATTCTGGGGACGAGGGGGATTCCCGCCAGCTACGGGGGGTTCGAGACTTTCGCCGAACAGCTCTCGACGCGGCTGGTCGCGCGCGGGCACGACGTGACGGTCTACTGCCGCGCGCACTACGTCAGCCCGCGACAGATTGAGTACAAGGGCGTTCGCCTCAAGGTGCTCCCGACCATCCGACACAAGTACTTCGACACGGTCGTCCACGCCGGGCTCTCCGCCTTCCACGCCGCTTCCTTGGGCCGCTTCGACGCCGCGCTCATCTGCAACGCCGCCAACGCGCCCTTCGCGCCCGTCCTGCGCGCCTCGGGCACGCCCGTCGCCATCAACGTCGACGGGTTGGAGCACAAGCGCCGGAAGTGGAACTGGCTCGGGCAGAATTACTACCGCGTGGCCGAGCGCCTGTCGGTCTGGCTGCCGAACGAGACGGTGACCGACGCGCGCGTGATTCAGGACTACTACCTCGCCAAGTACGGCGCGCGCTCGACGATGATCGCCTACGGCGCTGAGGTCGAGCGCCGCACGGACCGCACGGCCGTCACGCGCTGGGGCGTCGAGCCCAACCGCTACGTCCTCTACGTCTCGCGGCTTGAGCCCGAGAACAACGCCGAGATGGTCATCGAGGCGTTCCGGCGCGTGCGCACGCCGCAGAAGCTGCTCGTCGTCGGCGACGCGCCCTACGCGCACGAGTACATCGCGCACCTGCGTTCGCTCGCGCGGCGCGACCGGCGCATCGTCTTCACCGGCTTTGTCTTCGGCGACGCCTACCGCTCGCTCCAGCAGAACGCATACTGCTACGTCCACGCCACCGAGGTCGGCGGCACGCACCCGGCGCTGCTGGAAGCGATGGGCTACGGCAACTGCGTGCTCACGCTCGCGACGCCCGAGAACGTCGAGGTGACGGGCGACGCCGCCATACACTACCGCGACGCCGACGACCTCGCGGCGCAGTTACAGCGAATCTTACGCGGCGGCACGGTCGTCAACCAGTACCGCGAGCGCGCGCAGGCGCGCGTCCGCGAGCGCTACGACTGGGAGCACGTCGTCGTCGAGTACGAGCGCCTCTTCGCGCGCATGGCCGGCATCGAGCCGCCCGCCCCGGCGTTCGTCGCCGCCGACCCCCAGACCGCACACGCCGAGGCCGCGCGGGGCGAGTCGGTCTTGAAGAACAACTGACCGCTATGACGTTTAGAGCTTGATCGATTTAACGTCGGCGGGCTTGGCGAAGAGCGAGTCGGGGACGGCGGTGTTGACCTCGACCTTGTCGTAGTTGACGCGGCTCGTCTGGACGCCCGCGCGGTAGTGGTCGATGACGTAGGGGAAGCGCACCGCGCCGACGAGGATGAACTGCGCGTAGCGATCCTCCTCCTCGACCGTCTCGCCCTCGGCGTTCGGCCGCTTGTAGACGACCTTCGAGGGCAGCCCCTCGCGCGCGTCGAACTCGAACTCGACCTCGAAGCCGTCCGCGTAGGAGAGCCGCACGACCTCGTTGCGGCGCGCGAGCCCCGCCTCGCGCCGGCCGACGTAGGCGAGCGACGCGCCCTCCGCGCGCCACCAGCCGCGCAGCACGTTGTCCACGCTCGTTCGCATCACGGTGCGGAAGTCGGCCGCCTGCTCGGGCGTCACGTCGGTGAGCAGCTTCTTCTTGCCGTCGAAGAGCCAGCCGGTGTCGCCGGTGTTGACTTGGACGGAGCGGCCGGCCGCGCCCTTGAACTCCGTGCGCTCGCGGTCGGGGAAGACGAGGTAGTCGCGGAAGGTCGAAGGGATGCCGCCGACGCCGTCGCGGAACTGCGTGTAGTAGCCCTGCGAGACGACCGAGCGGACGCCGAGGTAGGCCGCGCCGCCCAGCGCCTCGACCGCGCGCGCGACGACCGCCAGCGCCTTCTCGTCAGCCTTCGCCGCCCGCGACTTCGACGCGTCGGACTGCGGGACTTCGGACTTTGGGGCCTGCGCCGCCGCCGGCTTCGCGCCTTCCTGCGCGCGCGCCGAATTCGGGGGGGCGGGCGTGAAGAGTGAGAGCGCCGCGAGACAGGCCGGCGCGACGAGGTGGAGCTTCTTTCTCATGGCGAAATTTATAAATGCTCGCGGGGAGGGAAGGCAAACGCCGCGAAGGCCCCGACTGTTTCCAGCCGGGGCCTTCGCGTTTGTTCGAGTGTGAGCGCGCCTTTAGCCTTCGGCGCGGACGACGACCTCGCCGTCCACCACGTCGGCGACGAAGCTGGAAGCCTCCTTCCACATCGCCGTGATGGGGAGCTTGACCTTCTCGTCGATGTGTCGCTTGAGGAAGCGCGCGCCGTAGGCCGGGCTGTAGCCCTTCTCGGTCAGGAGGTCGATGGCGGCCTGCGTCACGCGGCAATTCTTGCCCTGCTGTTCCATCTGGCGGCAGAGCTTGCCGGTGTAAATCTTCGCGATGTCGCGCACCTCGTCCATCATCAGCGGCGAGAAGACGACGATCTCGTCGATGCGGTTGCGGAACTCGGGCGTGAACCTCGTCTCGGCCGCCTTCATCACGTCGCCCTTGATGGCCTTCATGTCGCCGAGGGTCTTCGTGCCGAACCCGAACGGCTTCTCGTACTTCTTGAAGTTCTCCGAGCCGAGGTTCGAGGTCATGATGATGATCGCGTCCGACAGGTAGACCTTCTTGCCGCGGCCGTCCGTCAGCCAGCCCTCGTCGAAGGCTTGCAGGAAGAGGTTCATCAGCGTCGGCGAAGCCTTCTCGACCTCGTCTAAGAGCAGAACCGTGTAAGGGTTCTCGCGGAGCTGTTCGGTCAAGACGCCGCCGCGCTCGCTGCCGACGATGCCGCGCGGCATGCCGATGAGCTTCTCGATGCCGATGGTGCCGTCCTGATACTCGGACATGTCGATGCGCACCATCTTCTCCTCGTCGCCGAACATGAACTCGGCGACGGCCTTCGCCAGCTCGGTCTTGCCGACGCCCGTCGGCCCGAGGAAGAGGAGCACGCCGTCGGGCTTGTAGTGCGACTCTTTGAGCGGCCCCTTGTTCAGCCGGAGGCGCTGCGCGACGGCGCGGATGGCGTCCTTCTGCCCGATGACGCGCCCGCCCAACTCCTCCTCCATCGTGAAGAAGCGGTCGTTGGTGTCGCGGTAAATCATGTCGCGCGGGATGCGCGACTCCTGCGAGATGACGTCGATGATGTGCTCGGGCCTGACGACCAGCGTGTCGGGCTCGTTGATCTCGACCTTGACGGCCGCCGTGTCCAACCAGCCGATGGCCTTGTCGGGCAGGTGCAGGTTGCGTATGTACTTCGGGGCCATCTCAAGCGCCGTGTTGATGGCGTCGTCCGAGATGGTGACCGAGTAGTTGCGCTCAAGCCTCGGCCGCAGGCCGAAGAGGATTTCGCGCGTCTCGGCGATTGACGGCTCGTCGACCTTGACCATGCGGAAGCGGCGCGCGAGCGCCTCGTCCTCGCCGATGTACTCCTTGTACTCGGTGATGGTGGTCGCGCCGATGATGCGCATCTCGCCGCGCGCCAGCGCGGTCTTGAACATGTTGGCGGCGTCGCTCGACGTACCGAGCGCGGCGCCCGCGCCGATGATGGTGTGCGCCTCGTCGATGAAGAGGATCAGGTTGTCGCGCTCCTTCACCTCGTCGATGATGCCCTTGATGCGCTCCTCGAACATGCCGCGCAGCATCGTGCCGGCGACGAGTCCGCCCATCTGCAACTGCACGACGTGCGTGCCGCGCAGGCGCGACGGAACCTTCTCCGGTTCGAGTTCGATCAGACGCGCGAGTCCCTCGACGACCGCCGTCTTGCCGACGCCCGGCTCGCCGACGAGCATGGGCGAGTTGGCGCGCTCGCGGTGGCAGAGGATTTCGATCATCTGCTGAATCTCGCGCTCGCGGCCGATGGTCGGCGGCAGCTTGTCGGCGCGCGCCAGCCGGTTCAGCGAGACGCCGAAGTGCTTGAGGTACGGGGGCAGCTCGAACTTCTTCTTGTACTCCTCCTCCTGCTGCTCGCGCGTGCGGACGCGCGCGCGCACCTGCTCGACCACGGTCTCGGCGTTCGCGCCGAGGTTGCGGAGCACGCCCATCAGCGCGCTGTTCTCGTCCTGCGAGAAGGCCATGAAGAGGTCTGTGGCCTCGATGGTCTTGCGCCCCTGCGCGCGCGCGCGCTCCATCGAGCGCTTGAAAAGCTCGATGGTTTCGGGCGCGATGCGGATGCCCTTGTTCACGTTCTGATAGCGTGCATTCTCAAGTCGCTTTTCAATCAGCACCTTGACCGAGCGCGGGTCGAGCGAGAGGTCGCGCATCGTCGAGTTGAACAGCTCGGCCTCCTCGACGGCGAGGCCGTTGAGAATGTGTTCCACCGCGATGTAGTTTTGGTCACGGCGGCGCGACTCCTGCACGGCGTGCTCAAGGACGCGCTGCCCGCTCTCGGCGAAACGGTCTTTGTAGGTTCCCAGATCTATCATTGCTTTTCCTTCTGGTGAGCCGCGGGGGGAGTCACGGGGCGACCTCCGCAGGGGCTCAAAAACATCAGCCTAAAAAAAATCTGGACGGCGGGCGGCGCGTCTACTCCGGGGCTTTCTAGCCGAAACAGTTTCGCCAAAACCTGCCCGTCGTCCGGCTTCTGTTAGATGCCTGGCTCGGATGACCCGTTGCGCTTTCGTCGCGCTTCGGGACACTCGAACTATAGCACAGCGCGGCGTTGCAATTGTCCGGCCATGTAAATGACCGGGCAAAGTAAGAAAGCCCGGGGCCGCTGGTCTTGGCGGCCCCGGACTTTAAGACTCTGGGTCGGGTTTTAGTAGTCGTAGTCTTCGCCCCCGCCCATCGGCGGCGTGGCCGCCTTCTTCGGCTCGGGCGCGTCGGTGACGGCCGCGTCGGTCGTCAGCATGAGCCCCGCGATTGAGGCCGCGTTCTGCAACGCGGTGCGCACGACCTTCGTCGGGTCGATGATGCCGGCCTTGACGAGGTCTTCAAACTGACCCGTGGCGGCGTTGTAGCCGACCGCGCCCTTCGTCTCGTCGACCTTGCCGATGACGACGGCGCCGTCCATCCCGGCGTTCTCCGCGATGCGGCGCAGCGGCTCCTCCATCGCGCGGCGGAGCAGCCGGACGCCCGTCAGCACGTCGCCCTCCTCGTCGATCTTTTCGAGCGCCTTCGCCGCGCGCACTAAGGCGACGCCGCCGCCGGGGACGATGCCTTCCTGCGCGGCGGCGCGCGTCGCGTTGACGGCGTCCTCGACGCGCATCTTCTTCTCCTTCATCTCGGTCTCGGTCGCCGCGCCGACGCGGATGACCGCGACGCCGCCGGCGAGCTTGGCGAGCCGCTCCTGCAACTTCTCGCGGTCGTAGTCCGAGGAGGTCTCTTCAATCTGGTGGCGGATGGTGGCGACGCGGCCCTGAATCGCCTTGCGTTCGCCCGCGCCCTCGACGACCGTCGTGTTCTCCTTGTCGACGATGATGCGCTTGGCGCGCCCCAAATCTTCGACCGTGACGTTCTCCAGCTTGATGCCGAGGTCTTCGGTGATGAGGCGGCCGCCCGTTAACGTCGCGATGTCTTCGAGGATGGCCTTGCGGCGGTCGCCGAAGGCCGGGGCCTTCACGGCGCAGACCTTGATGGTGCCGCGCAGGCGGTTGACGACGAGCGTGGCGAGCGCGTCGCCCTCCACGTCCTCGGCGATGATGAGGAGCTGGCGGCCTTGGTTGGCGACCTGTTCGAGCAGGGGCAGCAAATCGCGCATCGCCGAAATCTTCTTCTCGTGGAGGAGAATCAGCGGGTCTTCGAGCACGGCCTCCATGCGGTCGGGGTTGGTGACGAAGTAGGGCGACAGATACCCGCGGTCGAACTGCATGCCCTCGACCAGGTCGAGCTCGGTCTGCATCGACTTCGACTCTTCGACGGTGACGACGCCGTCGTTGCCGACCTTGTCCATCGCCTCCGAGATCAGCTCGCCTATCTCGCGGTCGTTGTTGGCCGAGACGGCGGCGACGCTCGCGAGGTCTTCCTTGCCCTTGACCTTCTTCGAGAGCCGCTCCAGTTCGACCGTGGCGGCCTCGACGCCGAGCTGGATGCCGCGCTGGAGCAGCATCGGGTTGGCGCCCGCGGTGACGTTCTTGACGCCGCCGCGGAAGATGGCCTGCGCGAGCACGGTGGCGGTCGTCGTGCCGTCGCCCGCGATGTCGTTGGTCTTGGTGGCGACCTCCTTGACCATCTGCGCGCCCATGTTCTCGTACTTGTCCTTAAGCTCGATCTCCTTGGCGACCGTCACGCCGTCCTTCGTGATGACGGGCGAGCCGAACTTCTTGCCGATGACGACGTTGCGCCCCTTCGGCCCGAGCGTGACGCGCACGGCGTTGGCCAGCACGTTCACGCCCTTGAGCATCGCGGCCCGCGCCTCTTCCCTGAACTTCAAATCCTTCGCTGCCACTTTGTTCTTCTCCTGAGAAAATAAAATTGTCGGTTCAAATAGTCCGCCGGGTCGCTCAAGCGCCCGCGCTCTCGCTCTTCGCGCGGCCGACCTGGACGCGCGCGGGGCGGAGCAGTTGCGTGCCCAGACGGTAGCCGCGCCCGTACTGCGCGGTGACGGTTCCGTCCAACTCGGGCTCGACCTCCAGAGTGTCCACGGCCTCGTGCAGCTCGGGGTCGAAGGGCTGTGCCATGGCGTCGACCGGCTCCGCGCCCGCCTGCGCGAGCGCGTTCTCGAAGCCGCTGATGGTGCCGCGCAGGCCGTCCAAGAGTGAGCCTTGCGCGCCGCCCGCCGCGGCGGCCTCGACCGCGCGCTGGAGGTTGTCGATGACCGGCAGAAGCGACGAGATGAAGGCCGCCTTCTCGCGCGTGACGCGCTCGTCGGCGTTGCGCGCGAGGCGCTGGCGCAGCTCGTCGGTCTCGCGCTTGAGTTCGGCGCGCACCTGCTCGAAGCGCGACTGCACGTCGGCCGTCTTCTGCTCGGCCGCCTGCGCGCGCGCCTCAAGCTCCTCGACGTAGGCGGGCTTGCGGCTCGGCGAGTCGGTCGCGGCCGACTCGTCGTCGCCCGCGGCCTCGGCCTCTTCGCCGAGGCGTACGCGGCGGCGGTCGTTGACGCGCACCTTCGGCGACTGTTCCTCGGAGCCCAACTCCTCCGGCCAATCTCTTTCGGCCGACTCCTTCTCTGCCATAGCTTGCTTCTTGCTCCCCCTGCGGAAAAATCTCATGGCGGTTAAGGGTGTGTTGACAGGTGACAGCATAAAGGCAGAACTGTCACTTGTCACCCGCCGCCCTCACTGCACGTCTATCCTGAGGCTGCGCCCCGTCCGCTCGCCGCGCTTGGGCAGGTGGAGCAGCAGCACGCCGTCCTTGTAGTCGGCCGTGATGGCGGCGCGGTCTACGGCGTCGGGCAGACTGAAGGTGCGGACGAAGCGCCCCTGCGGCCGCTCGGCGCGTCGCGTGTGGAGGCCCCCGGCCGGCGCGCGCTCGCCACGGATGACGAGTCGGCCTTCGTCCAGACTCACGTCGAGCCCGTCGCGCTTGATGCCCGGCAGGTCGAGCGCGAGCAGGTACTCGCGCTCGTCTTCGTAAACGTCGGCGGCCGGAATCCAGTCGGCGCGCTCTATCTCGGCCTCGGCCTCGTGCGCGGGCGGGCGGCGGTCGGCCGCCTCCTCGAAGAGGCGGTTCATGCGATCCTGCAACGTGAACAGGTCGCGCGGGTCGAACCTGTGGTGTCTCATCGGATTCTCCTTATGTGGTCGTCGCCGCCTCGGCGGCCGTCTCGGTCGCGAACTTCAACTGGTCGCCATCGGCCGAGACGCGGATGGCCTGGCCGGGCTGAACCTCGCCGCGCAGGAGCTTCGACGCGAGCGGGTTCTGGATGAGCGTCTGGATGGCGCGCTTCAACGGCCGCGCGCCGTAGAGCGGGTCGTAGCCCTCGCGCGAGAGAAGCTCCTTCGCAGAGTCGTCGAGGGCGAGGTGCATGTCGCGCTCGGCCAGCATCCGGCGCAGGCGTTCGAGCTGTATCTCGATGATGTCGCCGATCTGCTCGCGCGTGAGCTGGTGGAAGATGACGATGTCGTCCACGCGGTTCAGGAACTCCGGCTTGAAGTGCTCGCGCAGGACTTCCAGCACGGCCTCGCGCATCTGCTTCTCGTCGCCGGCCGCGGTCTGTATCTCGCGGCTGCCGAGGTTCGAGGTCATGATGAGCACGGTGTTCTTGAAGTCCACCGTCCGCCCCTTCGAGTCGGTCAGGCGGCCGTCGTCGAGAATCTGCAGCAGGATGTTGAAAACGTCCGGGTGCGCCTTCTCGATCTCGTCGAAGAGGATGACGCTGTAGGGGCGACGCCTGACGGCCTCGGTCAACTGCCCGCCCTCCTCGTAGCCGACGTAGCCCGGCGGCGCGCCGATCATGCGCGCCACGGCGTGCTTCTCCATGTACTCGGACATGTCGAGCCGGATCATCGAACGCTCGTCGTCGAAGAGGAACTCGGCGAGCGCGCGCGCCGTCTCGGTCTTGCCGACGCCCGTGGGGCCGAGGAAGATGAAGGAGCCGACCGGTCGGTTCGGGTCTTGCAGCCCCGCGCGCGCGCGGCGCACGGCGTCGGCCACGGCCGTCAGGGCTTCGTCCTGCCCGATGACGCGCTGCCGCAGCCGCTCCTCCATCGTGACGAGCTTCTGCATCTCGCCTTCGAGCATCTTCGAGACGGGCACGCCCGTCCACTTGGCGACGACCTGCGCCACGTCCTCCTCGTCAACCTCCTCCTTGAGCATGACGCCCTCGCTCTGTAGCTCGGCGAGCTTCTGCTGCTCGTCGGCGAGGTGCCGTTCCAACTCGGGAATCTGGCCGTACTGAATCTCCGCGGCGCGTTGGAGGTCGCCCGCGTTGCGCGCCTGGTCGAGTTGAAGGCGGAGCTGTTCCAGCTCGTTCTTGGCCTCGCGCATCCGCTCGATCTCTTCCTTCTCGGACTGCCACTTGGCCTTCATCCCGGAGGAGGTCTCGTTGAGGTCTGCGATGCGCTGCTCGATGTCCTTCAGGCGCGCCTTCGAGCGCTCGTCCTCCTCGCGCTGGAGCGCCTGGCGCTCGATCTCCAGTTGCAGGATTTCGCGTTCGAGCACGTCGATCTCCTGCGGCAGCGAGTCGATCTCTATGCGGAGGCGCGAGGCGGCCTCGTCGATGAGGTCGATGGCCTTGTCGGGCAGGAAGCGGTCGGTGATGTAGCGGTTCGAGAGCGTCGCGGCGGCGATGATGGCCGAGTCCTTGATGCGGACGCCGTGATGCACCTCGTAGCGCTCCTTCAAGCCCCGCAGGATGGCGATGGTGTCCTCGACCGTCGGCTCGCCGACGTAGACCTGTTGGAAGCGGCGTTCGAGCGCGGCGTCCTTCTCGATGTACTTCTTGTACTCGCTGAGCGTCGTCGCGCCGACGCAGCGCAGCTCGCCGCGCGCCAGCGCCGGCTTGAGCATGTTCGACGCGTCAATCGCGCCCTCGGCCGCGCCCGCGCCGACGAGCGTGTGTAGCTCGTCGATGAAGAGGACGATCTGCCCCTGCGCGTTCTCTATCTCTTTAAGGACGGCCTTCAGCCTGTCCTCGAACTCGCCGCGGTACTTCGCGCCTGCCAGCATCGCGCCGAGGTCGAGCCCGACCAGACGCTTGTTGCGGAGCGTCTCCGGCACGTCGCCCGAGACGATGCGTTGAGCCAATCCTTCGACAATCGCGGTCTTGCCGACGCCGGGCTCGCCGATGAGCACGGGGTTGTTCTTCGTGCGGCGCGAGAGCACCTGAATGGTGCGGCGTATCTCGTCGTCGCGCCCGATGACCGGGTCGAGCTTGCCCTTGCGCGCAAGCTCGGTCAGGTCTTTCGCGTACTTCGAGAGCGCCTGGTAGTTGGCCTCCGCGTTCTGGTCTGTGACGCGCGCGCCGCCGCGGGTCTGCTCGATGACTTTGAAGAGGTCGTCGCGGGTGACGCCGTGCTGGCGCAGGATTCGCCCCGAAGCGCCGTCCTTCTCGGCCGTGATGGAGAGGAGCAGATGCTCGGTCGAGATGTACTCGTCCTGCATCCCCTCGGCCTCCTTCTGCGCCGCCTGGAAGACCTGCGTGGTGCGCGGGCTGAAGTACTGCTGCCCGCCCTGCACCTTCGGCAGACGCGCGACCGCCGCCTGCAAGTCGTTTAAGACGACCTGGACGTTCGCGCCGAGCTTGCCGAGCAGCGGGCGCACGACGCCCTCGGGCTGTTCGAGCATGGCGAGCAGGAGGTGCTCTGGCTCGACCTGCTGGTGCTGGTTGCGCTCGGCGGCCTCGATGGCCGACTGGATGGCCTCCTGGCCGCGCAGTGTGAAACGTTCTAGACGCATGATGACTTAAAAAAAGCTTTCTCTCGCTTGCCTTTGGAAAACTGACCCCGCGCGCCGCAAAACGCGTTCGGAAACCGCAGCGGCCAGCCCGCCGGGGCCGCCCCCGAGACGCGGCTCGGAGGGCTGCTCAACCGGCCGGCTGGCCGCGGAAGGCTTCGGGCCGGCTCAGGCGCCGGCCGTCTGTCCCTTGGCGCCGGGCGTCGGCTGCTGCTCGGCCTTCGCCTCTATGGTCTTGGCGGTCTCGCCCGAGGCCGACTCGCCCTTGATCTCGATGCGGCGCGCCTTGACCTCCTCGCGCTTGCGGAGCGTGACGCGCAGGACGCCGTTCTTGTACTCGGCCGTCGCGTTCTCCGACGAGACGGTCTGCGGCAGCGTGAACGAGCGCGTGAAGCCGCCGTAGGCGCGCTCGACGCGGTGGTAATTGTCCGCCTCGTCGCGCTTCTCGAAGCGGCGCTCGCCGCGCAGCGTCAGCACGTTGTTCTCGATGGTCAGCTCGAAGTCCTCGCGCGCCATGCCCGGGAGTTCGGCTTCGAGGACTATGTCGTCCTTGTTCTCGAAGATGTCGACGTTCGGCGTCCATGCGCCGCGCGCGATGCCTTCGTCGCCGAAGGAGCGCGAAAAGTTGGTCGAAAACAGGCGGTTGACCTCGTCCTGTAATGATTTGAGGTCGCGGAACGGGTCGTAACGGGTGATGCTCATGATTTTTAACCTCCGTAGAGAATTAATTTACTCCGCGCCGATTTTCGCCGGGCGCGGAGGCTTGCGTCAATGCGTGAGCACAACGCGATAATAAAGATTGAGTGCCTTCTTGTCAAGTCTGTAGATGAACAGGAAAACCCTCGCGTTGCCTTTGACTTCGTCTGACCCTCCCGCCTCTTTTTTTACGCTGTACAGTGCGAAGAAGGGAATAAATGTTGACGGTGAGGAACTCTTGCCGTACAATCTTCGTTAATTGTACGGCTCAACCGAATTTAAAGTTTAATGGACGGCTCGGGGGCTCAGGGACGGCGGCCGGCGGAGGTTTTGACGGTGCTTGACGAAAAGGACGCGAAAATCCTTGAGATTTTGCAGAAGGATGGGCGGGCGGCGAACGTCGATCTGGCGCGCGCCGTCGAGTTGACGCCTTCGACGACCTCCGAGCGCGTCCGCAAGCTCGAAGAGCGCGGTCTGATTAAGGGTTACACGGCGATTCTCGACCCGCACGCGCTCGGGCTGGGGCTGTTGGCCTTCGTTTTCATACGCGTGGACGACCCCGAAGACTTAGTCGGGCGCGCCGAAGGGACGGCCGAGCAGTTGGCGGCGCTGCCGTCGGTGCTTGAGCTGCACCACCTCGCGGGCGAGGACTGTTTTCTGTTGAAGGTGCGCGCGAGGGACACGGACGACCTCTACAGGATTCTGCGGGACGAGCTGGGGCCTTTTAAGCAGATTCGGAGCACGCGGACGACGATTGTTTTAAAGACTGTCAAGGAGTCGAAGGGGCTGCCGCTGGACAGGGAAAGGGCGGGTGAGTGAGATGGGCAGGGAGAAGTTCGGGGCTTACGGGGCGTGGGCGGCGGTCTGTTTCTTCTGGGGGACGACTTATCTGGCGATTGCCGTCGGGCTGGAGAGCTTCGAGCCGACGCTCCTCGCGGGGCTGCGCTTTCTGGTCGCGGGCGGGCTGCTCTTCTTCGTGATGAGCCGGCAGCGCGGCGCGCGTCTGCCCATCGGGCGCGAGTGGTTGGATTTGGGCGTCATCGGCCTTCTGCTGCTCGGCGTGGGCAACGGCACGGTCGTGTGGGCCGAGATGTGGGTGCCGAGCGGGATGGCGGCGCTGTTGGTGGCGACCTCGCCCTTCTGGGCGGCGGCGCTCGAACGCGCGCAGAAAGACGGCGAGCGGGTCGGCCTGCGCGGCCTGCTCGGGATGGCCGTCGGCTTCGGGGGACTAGCCTTGCTGGTCGGGCCGCAGCTCTTCGGGACGGAATTGAACGGCAAGTATCTGCTCGGCGTCGTCATCATCCAGATCGGGTGTTTCGCGTGGCAGGCGGGCTCGGTCTACGCGAAGCGGCGTCCGACGGGCGTGTCGCCGCTGATGGCGTCGGCGGTGCAGATGCTTTGGGCGGGCCTCGTCCTGACGCTGGCCGGCACGCTGGCGGGCGAGTGGGGCCGTATGAGTTTCAGCGCGAGGAGCGCGGGCGCGCTCGTCTACCTCGTCGTCTTCGGCTCGATAGTGGCCTACAGCGCGTACATGTACGCGATACAGAAGCTGCCGCTGTCGCTCGTCTCGACCTACTCTTACATCAACCCGCTGGTGGCGCTCGTGCTCGGGTGGCTGGTGCTCTCGGAGCCTCTGGGCTGGCGCGAGGGCGGCGCGGCGCTCGTCATCCTGCTGGGCGTGGCGCTGGTGAAGACCTCGCCGAAGGACTTGGCGGGGCTTCTGTCGCGCCTGCGGCGTCCGAGGGAGCCAAGGCCCACGGCGCGCGACGCGGGGCAGATTCACGCCACGCAGGGCGGCGCGACCTGTAAGTAAGAAAAAGCCGTAAACCGTAAACCGTGAACCGTGACGCGAAGGAAAGGGCGACCTTTCTTCTCTCGACACGGTTCACG
>JBEVKV010000243.1:0-8462 GCA_040509515.1 Pyrinomonadaceae bacterium
CCTTTCCCCGCTTCAGAATCTCTGTGTCACGCCGCGTATCAGGCGGACGGTGTCGCGCGCGATGAGAAGTTCCTCGTCGGTCGGGATGACGTAGACGGCGAGGCGCGAGCCCTCGCGGCTGACGAGCCCTTCGCGCCGCCCCGTCGTCGCCCGGTTGGCCGCTTCGTCCAGCTCGACGCCCATCCACCCGAGCCCCTCGCAGACGCGCTCGCGCACCTCCGCCGAGTTCTCGCCGATGCCGCCCGTGAAGATCAGCGCGTCCGCCCCGCCCAAAGCCGCGAGGTACGCGCCGACGTACTTGCGCACGCGGTAACAGAAAATCTCCACGGCGAGCCCGGCGCGACGGTCGCCTGACTCGCGCGACTCGTCGAGCAGCTCGCGCATGTCGTTCGTCAGCCCCGAGATGCCGAGCAGCCCCGACTGCTTGTTCAAAACCGACTCCACCTCCTGCGCCGACAGCCCCTCCTTCGCCCCGACGTAGTCGGCGATGGCCGGGTCGATGTCGCCCGAGCGCGTCCCCATCACGAGCCCTTCGAGCGGCGTCATCCCCATCGACGTGTCGAGCGAGTCTCCGCCGCGTATCGCCGCCGCCGAGCAGCCGTTGCCGAGGTGGAGCGTGATGATGTTTGTCTGCTCGCGCTTGAGTCCGCGCAGCTTGCGATAACGGTACGCGACGTAGCGGTGCGACGTGCCGTGAAAGCCGTAGCGGCGGACGCGGTGACGGCGGTACCACTGATATGGGAGCGCGTAGAGGTACGCGTGCGGCGGGAGCGTCTGGTGGAAGGCCGTGTCGAAGACCGCGACCTGCGGGAGCCCCGGCCCGAAGACCTCGCGCGCGGCCTGTATACCGCGGATGTTGCCGGGGTTGTGCAGCGGCGCGAGGTCGATGCAGTCCTCTATGCCGCGCAGGACTTCGTCCGTGACGAGCGCCGACTGTTTGAAGCGCTCGCCGCCGTGGACGACGCGGTGCCCGACGGCGTGCACGTCCGCCACGCTCTTGACCTCCTCGATGCCTGAGTCGGCCGAGGTCACCCACCGGATGACCGTCTCGACGGCCGAGCGGATGTCGCGCACCGGCGCGGTCGAGCGCCGCGGCTCGCGCCCCCGCGCGCCGAAGTTGATGATGGCCTCGCCCCCGATGCGCTCCACCACGCCCCCCGCCAGATGCTCGTCGGCGTCCTGCGCGATGTGGTCGAGGTCGGTCGCTATCAACTGAAACTTCACGGTCGAGCTGCCGCAGTTCAAGACGAGTACGTTCATGCGTGAATCGTAAACCGTAAACCGTGAACCGTAAACCGTGACAAGAACGTGCGCCGTGAACCGTGACGAGAGAAGGCCGGTTCTTCTTCTCGTCACGGCTCACGTCCCGCGGCTTACGATTCTCAGAGGCGGCGGAGGAAAGCTTCGGGGTTGTTGAGGAAGGCGCGTGTGAGCGAGACGTGGTCGACCTCTTCGTAAGGGACGCGCGCGGCGGGGGCGCGGTCGAAGCTGAGGATGTCCGCGCCGGGCAGCGCCATCAGGATGGGCGAGTGCGTGGCGACGACGAACTGCGAGTCCTGTTCGGTCATCCCCTTGAGCATCGCGAGCAGCGCCAACTGCCGCTGCGGCGAGAGCGGCGCCTCCGGCTCGTCGAGCAGGTAGAGGCCGCCGGGGACGAAGCGCGACTGGAAGAGGTCGAGGAAGCTCTCGCCGTGCGAGCGCGCGTCGGCGTCCTCTCCGTAGCGGCTCGCGAGCGCGCGACGCTGCCCGCGCACCACGCCCTGCGCCAGACTCAGCCCGTAACCCTTGAGCCCTTCGCGCTCGAACTCTCCGGCCATCTCCTCAAGCTCGGCGCTCGTCTGGTTGACGCGCCGCTTGAAGTTGAAGAAATCCTCGGCGCGCAGGAAGAAACCGCGGTGCGTCCGTTTCGTCCAGACGAGTTTGAGCTGCGCGCCTAGAGAGCGCGCGTGCCCGAGCGTCTTGTCCGTGCGCACGTCCTCGCCGCCGACGACGACCGAGCCGGCCGCCGCCGCGAGGGCTTCGAGCACCGTGGACTTCCCAGACCCGTTTTCGCCGACGAGGAACGTGACGGGGCTGCGGAACTCGACCTGCTCGAACTTCCTGACGATTGGCAGCTCGAACGGGAAGCCTTCGAGGCGGCGCGCCGCCGGCTTGAGGTCGATTGAGCGGAGGTGAATCATCGTCCGGGCGCGGCGCGGCTAGAGGCGCGCGAGCCAAGCGGCGTAGCGCGCCTGCCTCCCGAGAGCGGCGCGAGCAGGCAGAGCGCCAACGCGCGCCCGAAATATTTGAGGAGTTCGGTTCTCATCGCAAGGCTCCTTCCGCTCGACGAAGTCGGCCGGCACGGGGAGAAGTTACGTGTGGTTTCTATGACACGCCGGGGAGAAAGTCAACGCACAGGCTCAACGCGACTGGGCGAGGCGGCGCGCGAGGTCGAGGACGCGCGCGCGGAGGGCGGACTCGTCAAGCGTCGTCACGCGGCCGTCGCGGAAGACCTCGCGGCCGGCGACGAGCGTGAGAATTACGTCGCGCCCCGACGCGGAGAAGATGAGCGCCGCCGCCGGGTCGTAGGCCGGCGTCAGATGCGCGGCGTCGAGCCGCACCGCGACGAGGTCAGCTTCAAGCCCCTCGGCGAGCGCGCCCGTCAGGTGTTCGAGGTTCATCGCCTCGGCCCCGCCGCGCGTCATCATCCGCAGGGCGTCAGCGGCGTCGAGCGCACGGTCACCCTCAACTGTCTCGGCCGCGACCGTCTCGCCCGCCGCGCGCGAGGCGAGTACGGCGAAGCGCGCCTCTTCGAGCATGTCGCATGTGTTGTTGCTCGCGACCGAATCGCTCCCGAGCCCGACCTTGACGCCCGCGCCGAGCATCGACGCCAGAGGCGCGCGCCCGTGCCCGAGCTTCGCGTTCGACTTCGGGCAGTGCGCGACGCCCGCGCCGTGACGCTTGAGCAGCTCAACGTCACCCGCGTCCACGCGTACGCAGTGCGCGAGCAGCGGGCGCGCGTCGAGCACGCCGAGGTTGGCGAGGTGTCGGACGGTCGTCGTGCGCGGCGAGTCGAACTCGAAGCCGCGGACGGCGTAGGCCATCGCGAAGATGCCGCCGCCTTCGAGCATCAACTCTTGCTCGGCCTCGGACTCGGCCGCGTGCATCATCAGCGGCAGGCGCTCGCCCGTCGCGTAACGCGCGAGCATCCCGAGGAGCTTCGGCGCGACCGAGTAGGGCGCGTGCGGCGAGAGCCCCGGCGTGACGAGCGGCGTCTCGCCGCCGCGCAGCGCTTCGACTTTCGCGCGCGCCACGTCGAACTGCGCGGCGGCCGAGCGGGCGTCCGGGCCGAAAGCCTCCTGAAAGACGACGCCGCGCAGTCCCGCGTCGCCGAGCGCACGCATCACCGGCGCGCCCGAGTCGCTGGCGTCGCCCACGCAGGTTATCCCGGCGCGCGCGGCCTCAACCGCGCCCCACGCCGCCGACGTGTAGAGGTCTTCGGCGCTCATGTGCTCGCCGCGCGAGACGGTGACGCGGCGCAGCCACGCGAAGAAGTCGCCCTCTTCGGGTTCGAGGAAGCCGCGCATCGCGGTCAGCTCAAGGTGCGTGTGACAATTGACGAGGCCCGGCAGGATGACGGCGTCGCCGAAGTCTTCGACCACGGCCGACGGGAATCTCTCTTCAAGATTGGCGCGCACGCCCACGCCCTTGATGAGCGTCCCCTCGACGGCGACCGCGCCCCCTTCAATCGGCTCGGAGAGTATCGGCAGCACCCACCGCGCGCAGTAGATTTTCGTCATCTCGTCTCCCCGCCGCGTCGGCGCAGCGCGAACCATAGAAGCCCCGACAGAATGACGACGCTCCCGCCGCCGGCCGCGACGACGTGAATCCCTACGCGGTCGGCCGCCGCGCCCGAGATGAGGATCGAGCCGACCATCGTCAGCGTCGTCAGCGTCTCGTAGGAGGCGAAGACGCGGCCGGCGAAGGCGTCCTCGGTGCGCCGCATGAGGAGCGTCTGCTGCGCCGTCCACCAGATGGCGAAGTTCATCTCGCGCGCGACGAGCACGGCCGCCGCGCCGAAGAGGCTCGGCGTCAGACTGAAGATCAGAAGCCCGCAGCCGTCGAGCACGAGCGAACGCCCCATGCGCGCGCCGAGCCCCTCGACCGCGCCGCTGTTGAAGCGCCGCGCGAGCGGAGCGCCGAGCACGCCGCCTAAGCCCATCGCGACGAAGAGCACCGAGATGCCGAAGTCGGTCGGCCGCTCGGCCACCGGCGCGAAGGCCGCGCCCCACCCGGCGGCCGCCTGCACGCCGAGCCGCGCGCCGAAGATGCTGTAGAGTGCGCGCGCCGCGCCGTTCCCCAACCCCCACCCGGCCGCCACCACGAAGACCGCCGCCAGCAACCGGTCGCGCCGCACGTAACGCAGCCCGTCGCGGAAGTCTCGGAAGTAAGCGGCGACGGGCGAGCGGCGGGCGGCGTTCGTCGCAGACGGAGTTTGAGAGGTCGGCCGTGCCTCGTCCTCCACGCTCACAAATTTCTGCTCGACGCGCTCCTGTTGCGGTGGCGCTTCGCGTGTCCTGCTGACCGGCCTTCGGATTCTGCGAATCATCTCGGCGGAGACGAGGAAGGTCAGCGCGTTGAGGACGAAGACCGTGTCGCGGCCGAGCGCCGTGGCGACGACGCCGCCGAGCGCCGAGCCGACCGCGATGGTCGCGGCGGTCGTCGAGGCCGAGAGCGAGTTGGCGGCGAGCAACTCCTCCGTCCCCGTGACGAGGTTCGGGATGGAGGCGCGCTTGGCCGCGTTGAAGAAGGCCGAGACCGAGAAGAGCGCCGCGCCGACCGCGTAGATGAGCGCGAGCGAGCCGGAGCGGTTCGCCAGCAGGAAGCCGAGCGCCAGTACCGCGCGCGCCAAGTCCGCCGCGATCATCACGCGCCGCCGGCTCACGCGGTCTGTGACGACGCCCGCCACGGGGCCGAAGATGAAGAGCGGGAGGTGTCGCGCGATGGCGTAGGTCGCGACCGCGAGCCCCACGCTGCCCGCGCCCGCGAGCTGGATGGCGAGCGCGAGCACGGCGATGTTGTTCAGCCAGTCGCCGACCTCCGAGACGACCTGGCCTCCCCACAGCCGCCGGAAGTCCGCGTTGCCCGCGAGCAACTGGCGGTAAGTCAACGCCCCCCACCCGCCTTCAATCCGCGGTAGCGTTCGAGGATGTTTGTGACGTAGGCGCGCGTCGTGGGGAAGTCTATGCGCGCGACGAACTCTTCGGCGGTGAGCGGGCGCGCGCCGGGCGCGACGCGGTTCCACTCGGCGGCGCGCGAGGGGCCGGCGTTGTAGGCGGCGACGACGCGCGGCTC
Organism: Pyrinomonadaceae bacterium; assembly: GCA_040509515.1. Classification (GTDB taxonomy): domain Bacteria; phylum Acidobacteriota; class Blastocatellia; order Pyrinomonadales; family Pyrinomonadaceae; genus QHXN01. Next base: position 5,335 of record JBEVKV010000243.1, read on the forward strand.
GGCGCCGGGCGTGTCCTGATAGTTCTTCCAGATTTTTTCGAGGTACCAGCAGCCGACCTGTATGTTGCGCTCGGGGTCGCTGAGCGCGCCCTCGGGGTCGCGGCGCATCTGCTCGGCCAGCTCGCGCATCCCGGTCTCGGCCGCCCACTCGCGCCCGACCGTCGGCGTCACCTGCATCAGCCCCACCTCGCCCGCCTCGCCCTTCACCCACGGGCGGAAGTACGTCTCCTCGTGGATGATGCTCCACACGAGGTCGGGGTCGAGCTTGTAGACGGCGGCCTGCCGCTCGATCAGCGAGTCGAAGCGGTGAACCCAATACTGGTTGAAGAGGTAAAGCCCGAGGGCGCCGGCGGCGATGAGGAAAAGCGCGACGAGGGCGAGACGTTTGAGGGCGCGCATCAGTTTTGCGACAGTCTATAATCTCTCGAACTCGTCGGGGGTGATTCCGGCCTGCTTGAGAATGCTGCGGATGGTGCCGACGGGCACTTCACGATGATGCGGGACGACGGCGGTGTAAGTCCCGAGTTGCGTCACCCTTGCGAATTTGACGTGGCTGCCTTTACTGCTCACCTCTTTGAATCCGGCGGCTTCGAGCTTCCGCTTCACCTCGCGGTACGGCAGCGGCCTAAGCGGCATCCAGCTCGACTTCGATCTTGCGGATGCTCGGCAAGATTGTCGCGTGCGGCGGCTCGAAATGTAGTTCTAACGCTTCGCGGAGGTTGGTTAGTGCTTCGTCCTCCGTCAGCCCCTGGCTTGCGACCTCTACTTCCCTGCACTGGGCGATGAACCAGTCGCCCTCCTGCCAGACCGTCGCCGTGAACTCCTGCGTCATGCTTAAACTCCCCTCAGTTCTTTCTCCTCAGGTGTGACCAGAGCGAGGCGCGGGTGGTGGAGGTGTCGCGGCCTTCGTAGCGGGAGAGGAGCGCGCGCCGGTCGAGGACGTGACCCTGAAGCCAGACCTCGGCCGAGAAGCCCGCGCCGACCGCGAGCGGCTCGCCGCGCAGCGCGCGCACGTTGACGAGGACTTCGAGCTTGAGCCGGCCGAGGTCGACGTAGACCCAGTACAGCTCCGTGCCCGAGAGCGGGTTGCGCAGCGGCTTGAACGAGATGACGCGCCCCGAGAGCGACCAGTCGTTCTCGTGCGCGGCGCGCGAGGGCGCGGCCTCTTCGAGCGGCTGCCAGCGCGGCTCGGCCGGCTCGGGCAGAACGCGCGCGCGGTACGCCAGCCCGCACAGGCCGACGTGCAGCTCCTGCGCGCGGAAGCCCTCGGGGCCGACCTCGGTCAGGTTTTGCAACTCGAAGAGGACTTCGGTCTCGTGTCCGTCGTAGTAGCCGTGGACGATGGCCTCGCCGTCCTCGTCGTACTCGGTGAGCGCCCACGGCGTGATGCGCTGCGCGTAGCGCGCGCGAAAGCCCGGCCGGCAGTCGGCGTAGAAGATTTCGCCGGTGCCAGACTCGTAGAGCACCGTCCAGACTTCTAACCCTTCGCCCAGCTTCCAGCAGCGGCCGTGGAGCACCGCGCCGCGCCGGCAGAGCTGCGTCGGCTCGCCCTGATCGCCCGCGCGCTCGGCGAGGTGGTTGAAATCCTTCTCGCTCGGCAGGTCGAGCCCGATGGCTTCAAAAGTCTCTTCCATTGCTTTCTAACTTAAAGGGGACTTACCTCGACGCCCTCTTCTTCGGCGAGGGCTTGGCGTCGGGCCCCGCGGCGCGCGGGGCGCGGCTGCGGAAGCCGCGTATGTTGCGGACGGGGCCGTGGCCCGCGGGCGCGCCGGAGCGCACCATCTCGGCGAACAGTTCCACGTCGTAGTCGGCCTCGCGCGACATCTCCTCGCGGATGGCGTGCAGCTCTTCCAGAAATCTCGGCTTGCGGTACATGATTGTCGTCGTCGTCGTGCGTTAATCGTAACCCTTAAATAGTAAACCGTAAACCGTAAACCGTGACAAGAAAGAAAAGCGTTCTTCTCTCGTCACGTTTCACGGTTCACGACTTTTCGGTCATCTCGGAGACGAGGAATTCGGGCGTCACGATCTGCGGGACGAAGAAGCCGGCGGCGGCGTTGAAGAGGCGTATGCGAGCCTGCCGGCGGACGTTCGCGAGGTGGCCGAAATTCCACGTCACCAGATAGTCTATCTTATGAAACGAGGCGAGCGCGACGTGGACGGCGTCGCCGAGGTACTTGCGGTGGAAGATGCCGCGCGTGACGTAGCCTTCGGCGAGGATGGCGACCTCCTCCGTCAGCTCGACCGACTCCAGCGGCGCGACCAGCTTGAGGTAGCCCGTGCGGTGCGGCTCCGGCACGCGCTCAAGCTCGCGCACGACCAGAGGCGAGACAACGGGGCGGTACTCCGTCATCTCGTGCTCCCACCAGCGGATGGTCAGGTCGCGGCGGAACGGCTCGCCGTTGTCGAGGTACGCGCCGACGACCGAGGTCTCAAGGTAGATGCTCTGCTTCATGACTGGCTCGTCACGACCGGCGGCGCGCCCTTGTCCGGGGCCGGCGCGGCCGCGCCCGTCGGCTGAAGCCGGATCACCCCGCGCGCGAAGTCGAAGGTAACGCGGTAGCGGCTCAGGACGTTGCCGCCGATGATGCCCGTCTGCTCGAACCCGGCCGTCTCGTTGATGGGATCCATGTCGAGCACCGCGGCGTAGACGTTCTTCCACGCGTAGGGGCCGAGCGCGACGTTCGGCAGCAGGAGCGTCTGGATGTTCTCGGCGAGCCCGGCCGCGCCGAAGACCTTGATGCGGTCGCCGCGCTCGTAGCGCGCGAGCCCGGCGCGCGTGGCGAGCGCCTGCGAGACGACCGAGATGGACGCGCCCGTGTCCACGATGAAGTTGGCCGGCTTCTCAAGCCCGTCGAAGACGACCTCGCCGCTCCAGAAGCCGCTCGAAGTCGTGCGGATGGGCACCTCCAACGCCGTGGCGGGCGCGGCGGCCGTCTCGGCGCGGCGCGACTCCTCGTCGCGCAGGAGTTGCAGATTGCGCCCGCCGTAATCGACGACCGTCATGTACTTGCCGAGCACGGAGAGCCCGATGTAGCCGTCGACCGGCTCCTGTTCGTTGTAGATCTGGCTTATTTAGACGGGGACGCGGTCGAGGCGCGGGTCGCCGACCTGAAGCGACTGGATGA
>JBEVKV010000244.1:0-3973 GCA_040509515.1 Pyrinomonadaceae bacterium
GAGGGCGACGCCCTCATCCGTCGCGCTTCCGTGGTCAGTTCGACGGCGAGCCGGCGGCGGCCGTCGCCGCGCCATGCTTGAGGACGAGCGTGTGCCCGTCCTGCTTGTTCACCTGATCGAAGTAGTTTTTGAGCGACGGGTAGGTGTCGGGCGGGAAGAGCAGCGCCGCGCGCTGGCCTCCCAGCCCGAAGTAGAACTTGCGCGTGTAGACGAGCGTGCGGCCGTCCTTCGTGATGCCGGCCGTCGGCTCGTACCTGCTCACCTCGCCGCCGCTGATGGGCGCGGGCGACGCGGCGTTGTCGAGCGCGTAGCCCTCGGGCAGCGCGAACTCGACCCTGTCCTCCTCAGACCATGTGTGTTGGAAGTAGACCTGATGGCGGCGTGTCGCCACGGTGAACTGCGGCGCGAGCCCCTTCTGGAAGAAGGCGGGCTGGAGGAAGAGGCGCTTGCCCGTGCGCTGCGCGTACCCCGCGACGCGGACGTGGAACGTGTAGACGAAGGGCTTGTCGGGGTCGTCGACGTTCTCGACGCGGATGTTCGTGACCTCGGCCCCGAGTTGCGACTTCCAGGCGTCGACGACCGATTTCTCGCGCTCGGCCGGCGAGTCGTCGTCGTTGTACTCCTTGCGCTCGTAGGCGAGGTGGCCCGTGTACTCTATCTTCACGTCGCCTTCGAGCGTGCCGTCCTCGGAGAGCTTGAACCGGGCGGTGCGGCGCTCGACCGACTTCTCGGGGCCGGCGACGGGGCTGCGCGCCCAGACGGGCTCCTTCGCGTCGGTGATGAGCACGTCCTGCCCCTCCTCGTGCCAGCCCAGCATGCCGTAGGGCGTGTAGGTCTCGGCCGGGCTGAAGAACCGCCAGCCGTCGCCGTCGCGCACCGCCACGAAGGACGCGCCGAGGAAGGCGTCGTGCATCATCGCGCGGTCGAAGAAGAGGTCGGCATTGTTGCCCGAGAACGCGATGCGCGCGTCGAAGCCGGCCGCGCGCGCCAGCGCGGCGAAGAGGAAGTTGATGTCGGAGCCGGTGCCCTGCGCGCGCTTGAGCGTGTCGGCGGGCGAATTGTTCTCCTTGAGCTTCGAGCGGTCGTCGTCCGTCAGCCCCGAGGCGTCGTCGCTGAGGTTCTTGATTTTGGTGCGGCAGAAGTCGTAGATGCGCCGGAGCTTCTCGTCGTCGGTCTTCGCGTCGCCGACGACGGTCGCCGCGGCGGCCTTCACCTCCTCGTTGGCCTTCAGCGATTCCTTGAACGTCTGGTGGAGGAGCCTGCCCCAGCCCTTCCAGTACTGCTCGACGTCGGTCTTCGTGTCCTCGTAGGAGTAGTAGAGGAAGACCCACGCGCGCACGGAGTTCTCGGGCGGCATGAGCGGCTCCTCGCGGAAGGCGGGCATGTTCGTCATCGTAATCCGCGAGAACCCGCCCTTGTCCTTCTCGAAGCGCGCGTCGCCCATGTTGAAGGGGCGGTAGCGCATGCCCTTGAAGGGGCGGAGGTAGTAGGTGACGGAGCGCACGGGGATGTCGCGCTGGAAGTGGAGGCGCAACTCGTTGGCGCTGTTGTAGGGTTTCAGCTCGCGCCAGCGGTACTCGATGACCGAGCCCGGCTCGACGCCCGGCAGCGCGAAGGACTTGACCTTGACCTTGATGCCGCTGAGCTTGACCACCGTGCGGTCGAACACGTCCTCCTTCTTTAGCTCGACCGCCGTCCCGTCGGGCTTGATGACGCGCGCGGCGATGTCCTTGAGCTGGTGGTCGCCGAAGTAGGGCAGCTCGACCTTGCTCTGCGAGTCGCGGCCGCGCTCGTTGAAGACCTTGATGCGGACGTAGTTCTTGAGCGACAGCTCGTAGGTGCGGCTGTCGTCGACGACGACCTCCCAGAAGAGCGCCTCGGCGTCGGCGTCCTTCTCGACGGTGGGGGCGGCGAGCGCCAGCTCGGCCGGGTCAATCGGCTTCCAGTCCTTGTCGCCGCGCGCGGAGGCGGCGGACGGCAGCGCGGCGAGGTACGCGAGCGCGCCGAGGCACACGAGCGCGCCCAACGCTCCGGGGCGTAGACGTGTGAAGTGGGATTTCATCTTGAGAGCCTTTCGTGTGAAGAGACGCCCGGCGAAAACGGTCGGAAGGACTTCGCCGGCGACGGAGGGCGCGGCGGCCGGCGCGCGGAGGGCGCGGACGCAGGGGCCCGGGAAACGGACGCCGGATTTTACGACGCGGGGCGCCCGGCGGCAAGCAATTAACGTCACCCCGCGGCGGCCGCAAGCGCCGGTTAGTTTGCGCTGGGGCGACCCGGGCTGGTAATTTTTCCGCCGCCATGACTTTCAAGACGATTACGCCGAAGGAGTACGGGGAGCGCGTGCGCGGGGGCGACGACCTGCTGCTCGTGGACGTGCGCGAGCCGGGGGAGTACGAGCTGGCGCGCGTCGAGGGCGCGCGGCTCCTCCCCTTGAGCCTCTTCAACGAGTGGGCTCCCTCGCTCGACCCCGAACGCGAGACCGTTTTCATCTGCCACCACGGCATCCGCAGCGCGCAGGTCTGCGCCTTTCTCTCGCGGCAGGGCTTCCAGAAACTCTACAACCTCGCCGGCGGCATCGACCGCTGGTCGGCGGAAGTCGACCCGTCGGTGCCCCGTTACTAAAAGCGCCGATGGACGCCTACACAGAGGAGCACGCGCGCGCCTACCCCGAAGAGTATCTGGCCGGGATAGACCTCTACAACGCGGGCGAGTTCCACGCGGCGCACGACGCGTGGGAGGATCGCTGGCGCGACGACTGCGGGCCGCGCGAGAAGCTGTTCCTGCAAGCGCTCATCCAGTCGGCGGTCGTCTTCCACCACATCGAGATCGGGCGGCGCGGCGCGGCGCGCAGGATGTACGGGATGGCCCGGGAGAAGTTCGAGCGCCTCGGCGCGCGGCGCTTCATGTCGCTCGACATCGACGACTACCTCGCGCGGCTCGCGCGCTCGCTCTCGTGGCTCGTTGCGGCCGCAGACCCGCGCGAAGCCGTCCAGCCCGCCGAACTCGACCCGCCGCTCATTCGCCTCCTGCCCGGCGCGGACGACTACGACTGAACGCGCCCGGCGCGCGCGCCCTTTCGCGCGCGCGCTTTGTGATTTAGAATCGGCGCAAGCATCGACAAGCAAACAGGCCGGGAGGATCGAGGATGTCTCAAGTGGAGATACTTGAAGGCGCGGAGGAGTGGCGCGACCGCTACGCGCGCTGGAAGCAGATTAACGAGCTGCGCGGCGACGAAGTGGGCGGGCACTACCCGTGGGTCGCGAACCGGCGCGCGCCCTTCCGCCCGGCGCGGCGCGCGCTCCCGATGCTCAACCTCGCGCTCGTCAGCTCGGCCGGCGCTTACATCGACGGCACCGAGCCGTTCGACACCAAAATCTTCGGCGGCGACACGTCCTTCCGCGAAATCCCCATCGAGGTCGGCCCCGAAGATTTGAAGTGGACGCCGCGCGGCTACGACCCGGCGGCCGTCCTCGCCGACATGAACTCGCAGGTGCCCATCGACCGGCTGAAAGAGTTCGAGGGCAACGGCATCATCGGCCAGCTCAACCCGGTCTTCTGGAGCCTCTCGGGCTTCATCCCCAACGCCGCGCGGTTCGCCGCGACGGGGCTGCCCGAGCTGGTCGAGCGCGTCCGCCGCTACGAGGTGCAGGCCGTCCTGCTCGTCCCGGCCTCGCGCCTCTGCCACCAGACGCTCTCGCTCGCCGCGCGCGGCATCGAGGCCGCCGGCATCCCGACGATGATGCTCGCCGTAGACCGCGCGGCGGTCGAGCAGGCGCGCCCGCCGCGCGCCGCCTACTACGCGGGCGAGTTCGGCTGCGTCGTCGGAAAGCCGGACTGGCCCCAGCACCAGCGCCGCGTCCTCGACGAAGCCCTCCGCCTCGTCGAGCCCATCGACCAGCCGAGCGTCCGCAACCTCGTCGTCGCCCTCGAAACTGAAGTTGAGATGGATAGGGGTGAGAGGTAAGAAAGAGTT
>JBEVKV010000245.1:0-6550 GCA_040509515.1 Pyrinomonadaceae bacterium
GGGGGCGCCGGCGCGGCGGGGTGTGGGGGGGGGGGTGGGTTGGGTGGGGGGGAACCCCCCGCCCCGCCGTGGGGACGCCCGTCGGCGCGCCCGGCAGCCGGCGCGCGACGGCCGCGCGATACTCTTCGAGCCGCGCGGCCACGCGCCGCAGGTCGCGCTCGCCCGCCTCGCCCTCGACGAGAAAGTTCTGCGAACGCACGCTCAGCCACGCTTCGCCGACGCCCTTCGCGCGCCCCTCTTCAACGCGCGCGACGCGCGGCGCGGATATCAGGAGCGACGACAACGCCGCCAGCAGCGACGGGAGCAGGAGGAGTCGGGGGGACGGCCTTTTCATGAAGCTCTAGTCTGACGAAAAGGGTTTGGTGCGGCGAAGCCCTGACGGGGCCGCCTTCAGAGCAGCGAGCGGACGAGGTAGACGACGCCGGCGATGGCCGCCAGCAGGGCGAGCGCGGCCAGCGCGGCGCAGCCGTAGAGGGCGAGCCGCATCTTCTTCGCGGTCTTCTCGTCGCCGGGCGAGAGCGGGTTCTGCGGGAAGTATGGCGGCGGCGTCTCGGTCGGCACTTTGTCGGTCTCTCCTCTGTTCGGCGCGGGCGATTGTAGCACAGACGGCCTGCTTGCCCGGCGCGAGCGGCGCGTGCTACCGTTTTCGCTTTCACGGAAGGGCGGCCGGGGGCGTCTGCTCCGCCGTCAACAGGTCAAACCGAGATGATTCGACCGTTCAGGGGCGTCAGCCCGCGGATTCACCCGACCGCGTTCATAGAGGAGAGCGCGCAGGTCGTCGGCGACGTGCACGTCGGCGCGCACTCTTCGGTCTGGTTCGGCGCGGTCGTGCGCGGCGACGTGTTCCACATACGCATCGGCGACCGCACGAACGTGCAGGACGGCACCGTCATCCACGTCTCGAACGGGACGCACGCCACCATCCTCGAAGACGAGGTGACGGTCGGCCACAACGTCACGCTGCACGGCTGTCACGTCGAGCGCGGGTGTCTGGTCGGCATCGGCTCAATCGTCATGGACGGCTGCCGCGTGGGCGAGCGTTCGCTGGTCGCGGCCGGGGCGCTGCTCAGCCCCGGGACAATCGTCCCGCCGCGCTCGCTCGTGATGGGCGTGCCGGCGCGCGTCAAGCGAATCTTGAGCGACGCGGAGGTCGCCGACCTCGACACCTTCTGGAAGAACTACGTCGAGTACACGCGGGTTTATCGAGAGGAGTACGGGATAGACCCGAAGAGTTGACGCCGCCTTGAACTGCCCGCGCGCGCGGGCCGGAGGGGTGAGAGCCATGCGACACGGAATGTGGTTCGCCGGTCTCTTTCTGGCGCTCGTGCTCGCGCCCGGCGCGGGCTCCGAGGCGCGCGGGCAGGAGGCGTCGGGGCTGCTCTCCGAGCCGGAAGTCTCGTTGTCGTCCCCCGCCGCGCAGCGCGCGGGCGGCGCGTTCGGGATGGAGAAGGCCGTCAACGAGTTCGGCTTCTGGGGCGGCGGCTCGTTCAGCGCGCCGACGCTCATCGGGACTACCGAGGGCGTGCGCTTCGGGCTCGTCGGCCTCCGCTACGCGAGGGTGCTGGCGCGCGGCGACAGCCTCGCGCTCAAGTACACGTTGGACGCGGTGCCCGTGGCGTCGATGTCGTTCCCGAGTTTCGAGCCCGAGCCGGGCGGCGCGCGCAGGGTGCGTAGGACGATCACAGGGGCGGGGCTTTCGCCCGTCGGCTTTCAGCTCAACTTCCGGCGGCGCGAGCGCGTGCAGCCCTTCGCGCAGGGCTCGGGCGGCTTCCTCTACTTCGGCGAGCGCGTCCCCGAAGAGCGCGGCGCGCAGTTCAACTTCACGGCCGACTTCGGCGGCGGCGTGCAGTGGAAGACGGGCGCGCGGCGCGCGTGGACGCTGGGCTACAGATACCACCACGTCTCGAACGGCTACCGCGCCGACGTAAACCCCGGCTTCGACTCGAACATCTTCTACGTCGGGTTCTCCATCTTTCGTTGAGTCAGACGGCAGTTAGTGGTTAGTTGTTTTATGGCAGCCAAGACACAGCCCGCGCGCGGCATGCGCGACTTCCTCCCGGCCGAACTGCGGCGGCGCGAGTACGTCATCCGCGTGATTAAGGAGACGTACGAGCGCTACGGCTTCGAGCCGCTGGAGACGCCGGCGGTCGAGAACATCGAGACGCTGATGGGGAAGTACGGCGAGGAGGGCAACCAGCTCATCTTCAAAATCCTCAAGCGCGGCGAGCACGAGAAGACGGGCGAGGCCGACTTGGCGCTGCGCTACGATTTGACGGTGCCGCTGGCGCGCGTCATCGCCGAGTACGGCGACAAGCTGCCCCGATTCTTCAAGCGCTACCAGATTCAACCCGTCTGGCGCGCCGACCGCCCCGCGCGCGGCCGCTACCGCGAGTTCTACCAGTGCGACGTGGACTGCATCGGCACGCGCTCGCCCGTGGTCGAGGCGGAAATCTGCGCCGCGGCGAGCGAGGTGCTGCGCACGCTCGGCTTCGACAACTTCACGATTCGCCTCAACCACCGGCAGGTGCTCGCGGGCGTGCTCGAAGCGGCCGGGGTAGCGGCCGACAAGCACGGCGAAGCGCTCGTCGCCATCGACAAGCTCGACAAGGTCGGGCGCGAGGGCGTCGCGCGCGAGTTCGCGGCGCGCGGCATCGAGGCGGAGAGCGGGGACGAGTTGTTGGGCTTCTTCGAGAACCTGCCCGCGCTCGAACACGCGGCCGAGTTCGTCGCGGGCGATGGCGGCGCGGGCGAAGTCTCGAAGGCCGAGGCTTACAACCGCGCCGCGCTCGGGCGTCTGGTCGAGTTCGTCGGTGACAACGAGGCGGGCGCGCGCGGCGTGGACGAGCTGCGCCGGATAGTCGAGTACGCCGCCGCGTGCGGCGTCGCCGACCGCATCAAGATAGACCCGAGCCTCGCGCGCGGGCTCTCGTACTACACGGGCGCGATTATGGAGATTAACGTGCCCGACCTCGCCGGCTCGCTCGGCGGCGGCGGGCGTTACGACAACCTCGTCGGGATGTTCTCCGGGAAAGACATCACGTCGTGCGGCTTCTCTCTGGGTCTTGACCGCATCGTCCTCATAATGACCGAGCGCGGGATGTTCCCCGAAGACCTTGAGCGCGCGGCGGCCGACGTGCTGGTCACGGTCTGGAACGAGGAGTCGGTCGCCGACTCGCTCGCCTTCGCGGCGGAGCTGCGACGCGGCGCGCCCGGTCTGCGCGTGGACGTTTACCCGGAAGCGGACAAGCTCGGCAAGCAGCTCAAGTACGCCTCGGCGCGCGGCGTCTCCTTCGTCGCGGTCATCGGCGACGACGAGCGCGGGCGCGGCGAGGTCGCGCTCAAGGACATGAAGACCGGCGGGCAGGAGACGGTCGCCCGCGCGCACGCCGCCGCGATACTTTCGGAGAGACTGGGCGGCGGCAAGTCTCGGTAAACGGCTCAATAGGGATGAGGATTTAATGGCTACTCTTGACCACCTGGGGGAACTGGAACGCACGCACTCGTGCGGGGCCTTGCGCGCGGCGGACGCGGGCCAGACTGTGGTGTTGATGGGCTGGGTCGCGGTGCGCCGCGACTTCGGGCCTTTGACGTTCGTCGATTTGCGCGACCGCGACGGGCTGACGCAGATCGTCTTCGACGCCGAGGACGCGCCCGAGGCGCACGCGCGCGCCAAAGAGGTGCGCGGCGAGTACGTCGTCGCCGTGCGCGGCACGGTCGAAGCGCGCGACGAGTCGGTGCGCAACCCGAAGCTGCCGACCGGCGACATCGAAGTGCGCGCGCTCGAAGTGCTCGTCTTAAACGAGGCGCGCACGCCGCCCTTCCAGCTCGACGCCAGCCCCGAAAAGCTCGCGGCCGAGGAGACGCGGCTCAAGTACCGCTACCTCGACCTGCGCCGCCCTTACCTTCAGCGCAACATACGCCTGCGCCACCTGATGGTCGCCGAGATTCGCGGCTACATGAACGAGCAGTCGTTCACAGAGATCGAGACGCCCATCCTCATCAAGTCGACGCCCGAGGGCGCGCGCGACTACGTCGTGCCTTCGCGTCTGCACCACGGCAAGTTCTACGCGCTGCCGCAGTCGCCGCAAATCTTCAAACAGCTCTGCATGATCGCCGGGCTCGACAAGTACTACCAGATCGCGCGCTGCTTCCGCGACGAAGACCTGAGGGCCGACCGCCAGCCCGAGTTCACGCAGCTCGACGTCGAGTTCAGCTTCGCCACGCGCGAGCAGGTCTACAGGCTGGTCGAGGGATTGCTCGCGCGCGTCTTCCGCCTCGTCGGCGCGGAGCTTGAGACGCCGTTCCCGCGCCTGTCCTACGCCGAGGCGATGCGCCGCTTCGGCGTCGACAAGCCCGACCTGCGCTTCGGGATGGAGCTGCAAGACCTCCGCCCCGCGGTCGAGGGGACGACCTTCGCGCCTTTCGCGTCGGCGCTTGAGCAGAAGGGCGAGGTCAAGGGGCTCGTCGTCAAAGGGGGCGCGCACCTGTCGCGCAAGCAGCTCGACGAGTTGCAGGAGGTCGTCAAACGCTACGGCGCGGGCGCGCTCGCGTGGGTCAAGCTGGGCGACGAGCTTTCGTCGTCGCTGCTCAAGGCTCTGGGGGACGAGGCGGTGACGCGCATCGCCTCGCAGGCCGGGGCGGAGAAGGGCGACGCCGTGCTCGTCGTCGCCGGGAAGGCTTCGGTCGTCGCGGCCTCCTTAGGCGCGCTGCGCAACGAGGTGGCGCGGCGCGAGAAGTTAATCAAGCCGAACACGTTCGCGCCGCTGTGGGTGACGGAGTTCCCGATGTTCGAGTTTCACGAGGAGGACGGCCGCCACTACCCGATGCACCATCCGTTCACCTCGCCGGTGGACGAAGACCTCGAAAAGTTCGAGCGCGCGGTCGGGGGCGGCGAGACGCACCTCTTCGACGAGATTCGCGCGAAGGCTTACGACGCGGTCGTCAACGGCATCGAGGTCGCGGGCGGCTCGATCAGGATTCACCGGCGCGACGTGCAGCGGCTCGTCTTCAAGGCTCTGGGGCTGACCGAGGAGAAGGCGCGCGAGCGCTTCGGCTTCTTCCTCGACGCGCTCGAATACGGCACGCCGCCGCACGGCGGCATCGCCGCCGGCATCGAGCGGACGCTGATGGCGCTCACGGGCATCGACAACATACGCGACCTGATGGCCTTCCCCAAGACGGCCTCGGCCGCCGACCTGATGATCGACGCCCCCGGCCCCATCGACCCGCACCAGCTCGAAGAGCTGCACATCCAAATCGAAGGGGAGTGAGGCGAGCGGCGCGATGACTACCGACGAGAAAGACGGCGCGTTGCGCGAGCACCTGCTCTACCTCCTGCGGGGCGGCGGCGCGCACATCGGCTTTGAAGAGGCGTTGAAGGACTTCCCGGCCGACCTCTTCAACCGCAAAGTCGAGGGCGTGCCCTACACGCCGTGGCAACTGCTCGAACACATGCGCGTCGCGCAGTGGGACATCGTCGAGTTCAGCCGCTCGGCCGCGCACGTCTCGCCCGACTGGCCCGACGGCTATTGGCCGGACAAGTCCAAAGAGGCGGGCGCGGACGACTGGCGGCTGAGCGTCGAGGGCTTTCAAGCAGACCTGCGCCGGATGGAGGCGCTCGTCGAAGACGAGTCAAACGACCTCTACGCCCGAATCCCGCACGGCACGGGGCAGACGCTTTTGCGCGAGGCCCTGCTCGTCGCGGATCACAACGCCTACCACCTCGGCGCGCTCGTCACGCTCCGCCGCGCGCTCGAAGCGGCGGCGGGCGGCGGGGGCGCTTGAGCGGTTTTTGAAATGACGCGGGCTGAGTTCAGGATTCCGCGTGCGCTGGTCGAAGAGATGTTCGCGCACGCGCGCGCGTGCGCGCCCGAGGAGTGCTGCGGGCTGCTCGGCGGCGTCGGAGCGGGCGCGCGCTCGGCCTACCCTCTGCGCAACGTCGCGCCGCGCCCCGAGGTCGCGTACGAGGCCGCGCCCGAAGAACTCTTCGAGGCGCAGCGAAGTATGCGCGCGCGCGGCGAGTCGCTCGCGGCCGTCTACCACTCGCACCCGCGCGCGGCCGAGCCCGAGCCCTCGCCGGCGGACGTGCGGCTCGCCTTTTACCCTTCGGCAATCTACTTCATAATCGGATTCGACGGCGCGGGCGCGTGCGTCCTGCGCGCCTTCCGCATCTCGGAGCGCGAGGGGCGCTGGGAGCCGGCCGCGTTCGAGGTCGAAGCCTGAGGGGAGAGAACCCGCGCCGCGCGCGCGACGTAAGAGACATTCATGCCGGAGAAGAGAAGTAAGTACGACACCGACCCGCTCGACCCGGACTTCGCGCGCCGCGCGGAGGAGAACCTGTGGGGCGCGAGCCGCGCGCCGCACGCCGACGAGACCGATCCGCTCCCGCCCGCGAGCGTGACCGAGGAGCAGACGCGCCGCTTCGACGACCAGTTGACCGGGTCGTACCCGTCCGTCTTCGTCCCGCCCGCGTACACGCCGCCGCGCCCGCCCGAGCCGCAGCCCTTCAGCGCGCAGCCCTTTACCTCCTTCGGCGCGGACTTCGGCGCGG
>JBEVKV010000246.1:0-9051 GCA_040509515.1 Pyrinomonadaceae bacterium
GGGCGAGCTGCCCTCGCGCGGGATCAAGGGACGGGTCGCGTGGATCTGGGTTCGTTTTCGGGGGGCCTTGGCCCCCCCGCGGCGGGGGTGGCCCCCCCGCCCCCCCCCCCCGCCCAAGGGTTTTTGAACCAGATGTGGGGCGGGGGGGGCCTCCCCCGCCCCCCCCCGCGACGCAACTTCCGACGACTCGTCGGCGCGCCCCGGCGGCCGGCGCGACTTCACCGAAAGCCCCCGACCTCTCCGCTGCGCGCACGCGCCCGTTCTGTGATACATTACGAAAGTGGAGCCCGGCCGAGCGCTCGCGCGCCCCGGGCGTTGACAACCCCCGCGTTATCGTCTAGAAGACTTGCGGCACGCCGTCTCGCGTGCGTGCCGTGAACCCCTCTGGTCTTACTCTGGTTAGGAACGTCCGCCCTCGAAACTTATATGGTACGCCGAACTGATGACACGTTGCGTTGCTCCTTCTGCGGCAAGTCGCAGAACGAAGTCAAGAAGTTGATCGCCGGCCCCACGGTGTACATCTGCAACGAGTGCATCGACATCTGCAACGAGATCATCACCGACGACCAGCAGGCCGAAGCCGTCGCCTCTCGTCCGCCGCTGCCGAAGCCCGCCGAGATTAAATCCTTCCTCGACGAGTACGTCATCGGGCAGGAGGAGACGAAGAAGCGCCTCGCGGTCGCCGTCTACCAACACTACAAGCGCATCGAGCTTGCGCGCAGGCGTTCGGACGTCGAGATACAGAAGTCGAACATCCTGCTCATCGGGCCCACGGGCACGGGCAAGACCTTGCTCGCCCAGACGCTCGCGCGGATGCTCTCGGTTCCCTTCACCATCGTCGACGCCACGACTCTGACCGAGGCGGGCTACGTCGGCGAGGACGTCGAGAACATCATCCTCAAGCTCTTGCAGGCCGCCAACGGCGACGTGGAGCGCGCGCAGCAGGGCATCATCTACATCGACGAGGTCGATAAGATTTGCCGCAAGGACGAGAACCCGTCCATCACGCGCGACGTGTCGGGCGAGGGCGTGCAGCAGGCGCTCCTGAAGATTCTTGAGGGCACGGTCGCCAACGTCCCGCCGCAGGGCGGGCGCAAGCACCCGCATCAGGAGTTCTTCCCCGTCGACACGACCAACATCCTCTTCATCTGCGGCGGCGCGTTCGTCGGGCTGGAGAAGGTCGTCGAGCGCCGCTCGCGCAACAAGTCGCTCGGCTTCCACGCGCAGGTCAAGTCTTCCGGCAACCGCTACTCGGAGGCGCTCGCCTCCGTCCAGCCCGAAGACCTCGTCAAGTACGGGCTCATCCCCGAATTCGTCGGCCGCCTCCCCGTCACCGGCGCGCTCCACGAGCTGGACGAGTCGGCGCTGATGCGCATCCTGACCGAGCCGAAGAACGCGCTCGTCAAGCAGTACCAGAAGAAGTTCGAGTACGACAACGTGAAGCTCCGCTTCACGGAGGACGCGCTCAAGGCCATCGCGCATCAGGCGGTCGAGCGCAAGGTCGGCGCGCGCGGCCTGATGATGATCATGGAGGAGCTTCTGCTCGACGCGATGTACACGCTGCCCAGCCAGAAGCGCGTCAAGGAGTTCGCTATCACGCGCGAGATGGTCGAGCGCCGCCGCGCCATCCCCGGCGAGGTTCTGACCGGCGTGGACGAGGCCGCCTAACATATCCTACGCGGCTGCGGCTCTCCCGTTCTGAGAGCCGCAGCCATCGGCCGGCAGCCCCTTCTGCTTCCGGTGCCCCACCAGACGGTTGGCCGTGCCGGTATTTACCTTCACTCGCGGGCGCACGTCAGTGTCCGCGGCTTCGTTCTCACCTAAACATACATGCAGCTTGGGGGGGTAATCTATGGACATCAAACGCCGCAGGTTTATTTCCAACACCCTCGCCGGGGGCATTGCACTGGCGACAACCGCTCGCGGACAGCAGGCGCCTCCTTCCGTCACGCAACTGTCATGTTCGGCTGTGCCCTCGCCCGCCGACGCGCTCGATTCGTATCACCTCCCCGTCACCAGCATCCAGGCGGAACTCGTGTATCAGACATACAAGGAGTCTAGCGAGGCGCTCAGGCGGTGCAACGACATCTTCGACGACATCGCGAAGGAAGTGGGTGAACTGGAGAAGGCGATCAGGAGGCAGCCGCCGCGCCCCCGCGTGAGGGCGGAGGTCAGACACATGAGTGAACTGACAGACGCCGGGCGGGCGCAGGTGGGCATGATCAAGGCGGTAGCCGGCGGCCCGCGGGACTCGCGCGCTTCGGTCGCGCCGATAATATTCGTCGCAGCCGAGGTCGGGAGGAAGGCGGAGGAACTGCTCCCGCCGGGCGAGAACCGGCTGGGCGACGAAGCCACGCGCCACCTGAATAACATTGTAAAGATCGTGCGCGCCTCGATCCCGGTCAACGATGACTTGAAGACCAAGCAGGCGTCGGCCGACGAGCGTGCCTCGCACATCAGGGCGGAACTTAACGGGATCATCGGGCTGCTCTCGGCGGCGAGCGGCGACGTGGACGCCGCGGAGAAGCCGGGGAGCGGGGGGAATTCCCAGAGCCGTAGCAAAGCCGCCGAGAAGGCTCAGGCGGCGGCAGACAAACTAGGGGCGCTCAAGAAGTATGTGCAGGGTCGTGAATTAACCCCCGAGTCGAGCGAGACCATCGATTCGCTCATCATGTTAATCGGGGGCACCAGCTACTGGATCAGTCAGCCGGAACAGGTCATCTCGCCCACAGTGTCTAAGGCTGAACCGGGTTTCCGGTTTGAACATGCGGCCTACGCCCGGGCGGCGGCCGCGCCCATGCCGCTGCTGCTTCAGAGCGTGGAGACGATTCTCGGGGAACATTGCAGCCGCGACTCACTGGGGCAGGTGACCATACTCGTGCAGAGCATCCTGCTGCCCACGAGGGGTTGGAAGGCTGCCCGTCTGGCAGCCGCCCGCCTGGCACTTTCCAACCCGCCCACCCCTAACGAGGTGCGCGAGGCCGTCGAGTTGGCGCTCCGCCGCTGCGCCCGCCTGGTCAACTCGAGGTGCGGGAGGGCGGCAAACTTCAGCAACCTGGCGGCAGCCCTCTGGCCCCTGATCTGAGCCACGCTCGGCCTTGACCCGGCGCGGGTCGGGACACCACGAAGATGACCAATCAAAGAGATGTCGCGCAACCCGGGGCCGCCGGCCCGTCCGGAACCGGCGCCGCCCCCGACGGCGGGGGGAAGGCGGGCGGTGCCCCGGAGGCCCCGGCCGGACGCGTGGGTGCGGTCGAGGAGTCGTTGCTCGCGCGCGCGTGGAAGTTGATCAACTTTTCGTGGGCGAACTACATCGTCACCCTGCTGATCTTCGAGGCGCTGTGCTTCATACCCTTCGCCCTCCTCACGCCGGTAGACCCGACGGTCTGGGTCGTGTTCCTGGTCGCCGTCGGTATCGTCATCTCCGTGCTTCACTTCTCCGTGCTGGTTCTGGCCACGGTCGTCCGCCGGCTCTGGAATCGGGTCATCCTTGAGAAGGAGATCAACAGCCTCCAGGAGCAGCTTGAGACCGGCGACTTCTTCACGACGCTGATCCGAATCAACTTCAGGTACATAGATAAATACTACCTGCAAACGCAGGTTCAGGCCGACAAGAGCTTTTACCTCTCGGCGGCGGCCGCCGTCGTCTCGCTGCTGTTGATTCTCGCCGGCGTCGCGATGCTGTTCTTCGCCTCTAATGACTCCAACAGGGTGACTGCGGCGACGGTCACGACCGCGGCAGGCGTTCTGGGCGAGTTCATCGCCGCCGTCTTCTTCTACCTCTACAACCGGACGGTCACCGAGATGTCGAAGTACCACCAGAAGCTCGTCCTGACGCAGAACATCAGCCTGGCGCTGAAGATGGCCGAGCAACTGCCGGACGCCGTGAAGCCCGACGCGCAGATCAAGCTCATCGAATGCCTCTCCAAAGACATTAACATGTACCTCTCGATGCAGGTGTTAAGCGCGGTCAAAGAAGCCGCATCACAAGCGAACGGCAAAAGTTAGTCCCGGTCGGCGGGCTACGGCTTTCGAGTCTCCCCGACGCTTCACCCACACGCTCAAAAAAATTTTGGACACGTCCGCCGCCGGCGGCGTATCTAAGGTTGCGTTAGAACGTCACACAGGGACGAGGGGCACGATGAACGAGCCGGGTCTGGTCAGAAGAGTCGCGGCGCTGGCGCTCGCCTTCGCGCTCGCGGCGCAGGCGGCGGCGCGGCAGCAGCAGCCCGCGCCCGCCGGGCGGGACGACGAGGACGAGGTGGTGCGCATCACCTCTAACCTCATACAGGTGGACGCCGTCGTCCTCGACGCAGAAGGCCGGCAGGTGACCGACCTCACCGCCGACGACTTCGAGCTGAGCGAGGACGGCCGCGCCCGGCCCATCACGAACTTCTCGTACGTGGACACCTCGCCCGAAGGAGCGTCGTCGTCGAAGCCGGCCGGCGGCGTCCCGCAGACCGCTAAGACCGACGCGCGCCCCAATGCATCGAAGGGCGCTGTGACCCTGCCGCCCGCGCGCGTGAGGCCGGAGGCGGCGCGACGCCGCATCGCCTTCGTCGTGGACGACCTCGGGCTTTCGTTTCAGGCGACGGCCTACGTGCGCAACTTCCTGAAGGACTTCGCGCGGAAGCAGATGCGGCCGGGCGACCTCGTCGCCGTCGTCCGCACGAGCGCGGGCGTCGGCGCGCTCCAACAGTTCACGGGTGACCCGCGCCTCGTCGAGCGCGCCGTCGAACTCGTACGCTTCCGCCCGGGCTTCCGCGCCCCCACGGGCTCTTTCGCCGCGCCCTCCGAACAGCCGAAAGACGACGGCGCGGAGAAGGATTCGGGCGGCGGGAAGTCGGAGGCGGGCGCGCCCGGCCGCGATTCGCTCTTCACGGTCGGCACGCTCGGCGCGCTCAACTACGTGCTGCGCGGCGCGGCCGAGATGCCTGGGCGCAAGTCGGTCGTCCTCATCACGGAGGCGGCGGGCGTCTTCCGCCTCGGCGGCCGGGGCGCGGACGTGCGCGAATACCTGCAACGCATGGCCGACCTCGCCAACCGCGCCTCCGCGAGCGTCTACGAACTCGACGCCTCAGACCTCACGCCGGGCAGGCTGGGCAGTTCGGCCGGACTCGTCACGGCTCCCTCCTCCGCGCCTTCGCAGACGAGCAGCGGCGGCGGGAGCGGCCCGGGCGGCCAGCCGGGGACGGTCTCTCCGGGCGCGGCCGTCGCCGGCGCTCCGGCCAACACGGGGCTCGCCGAGATGGTGCGCAGCGCCGGCTCCTTCGGCGGCGACCGCACGCGCTACGAGACGAAGGAGGCGCTGCGCTACCTCTCAAGGCAGACCGGCGGCGCGCAGGTCTTCGGCGTCGAGCGCGTGCTCGAAGACCAGAGGGGCTACTACCTCATCGGCTACCGCCCCGACGCGCAGACCTTCGACCCGCAGCGCGCCGGCCGCGCGTTCCACAACATCACGCTGCGCGTGAAGCGCCCCGGCCTTCGCGTGCGACACCGCACGGGCTTCTACCCCGCGGCCGACGCCGACCTCGCCGCGGCTCAGCCCACGACGCGCGCCGGCCGGCTGCTGCGCGCGCTCACCTCGCCGCTCGCCTCCGGCTCAATCGGGCTCAGCTTGACGCCGCTCTTTGGCAACGACGCGCAGACCGGCTCCTACGTCCGCGCGCTGATTCATGTGGACGCGCGCGCGCTTAAGTTCGCGGAGGAGCCGGACGGGTTTCGCAAAGCCTCTGTCGAGGTGCTGGCCGTCACGCTCGGCGAGAGCGGCAAGCCGCTCGACTCCGCGAACGGCGTCGAGGCCATCCGCGTCGGCGCGGCCGACTACGAGCGGCTGCTTGAGACGGGGCTCCGCTACACGCTCAAAGTCCCGGTCAAGTCGCCCGGCGCGTACCAGCTCCGCGTCGCCGTCATCGACGAGGCGAACGAGCAGGTCGGCTCCGCGAACGAGCTGGTCGAGGTGCCGGATTTTAACAACGGCCGCCTCGCGCTCTCCGGCATCGTCCTCAGCGGCAGGCCGGCCGAAGCGGCGGCGGGCGTCGCGCCCACGCCGGCCGAGTTGGAGGCCGACCCGGCCGTCAGGCGTCTGCGCGCGGGGATGGAGCTGCGCTACGACTTTCACATCTACAACGCGAGGCTCGACCCCGCGACGGGGCGGCCGCGCTTGCAGGTGCAGGTGCGCCTCTTCCGCGACGGACAGACGGCCTACGAAGGCAAGCTCGCGGCCTTCGAGACGACGCAGCAGGACGACCTCAAGCGGCTCGTCGCCGGCGGCGGCGTCAAGCTCAGCCGCGCGGCCGCGCCCGGCCAGTACACGCTTCAGGTCGTCGTCACAGACCTCCTCGCCGAAGGCGAAAGCCGCGCGGCGACCCGTTGGATAGACTTCGAGATAGTGCGCTGAACGACGGCCCGGGCGCTTATTTTTTGGAGGTAGTGGCAAGGGCGTCGGAAATGTTTTAGAATTACACGCAACATGAGCGGGGCGAGCGGGCTTTCCGGCGGCTCGCCCTTTGTGCCCTTTACGGCTTGGCCAACGCTTTTTTGATTTATGGAAGAATATTCTGACCGCACACCCGCAGACATCGTCCGGCTGCCGATGGTGCCCATCCGCGATGTCGTCATCTTCCCTTTCACCAAGGTCGCCTTCAAGATCGGCCGTCCCGGCTCGGTGCGCGCGCTCGAAGACGCGCTCGCCACCGACCGCACGATCTTCCTCGCCACCCAACACGACGCCTCCATCGACGAGCCGACGCCCGAGCAGATTTACACCGTCGGCACCGTCGCCCGGATTCTTCAGGCGCAGCGCCAGGAGAACGGCCAGACCAAAGTCGTCGTCGAGGGGCGCGAGCGCGCGACCACCATCCGCGTCGACAACGACAACGGGGCCTTCACCGCCACCATCCGCCGCGCGCCCGTCGCGCCCGAGGCGGGACCGCGCGTGGACGCACTGATGCAGCGCGTCGGCCAGCTCGTCGAGCAGCACGTCCGGCTCGCGCCCGAGATGCAGACCGACGCCTTGCAGACGGCGCTCAGGAACACCGACCCGTCGCACCTCGCCGACGCGCTCGCCTCGCAGCTCAAGATTTCGGTCGAGGACAAGCAGGGACTGCTCGAAATCTTCGCCACGTCGGGGCGGCTCCAGCGGCTCGTCGAGCTGCTCGAAGTCGAGGTGGACAAGCGCCAGCTCGACCGCACCATCCAGGCGCGCGTCAAGCGGCAGATGGAGAAGGCGCAGAAGGAGTACTACCTCAACGAGCAGATCAAGGCCATCCACAAGGAGCTCGGCCGCAAGGACGAGAAGGCCGAGATGGAAGACCTCCGCAAGCGCATCGAAGAGGCGGGCATGACCGACGAGGCGAAGGAGAAGGCGCTCCAAGAGCTTCACCGCCTCGAAGCCATGCCGCCGATGTCGGCCGAGGGCACCGTCTCGCGCACCTACATCGACTGGCTCCTCAGCGTGCCGTGGAAGCAGAAGTCGAAGGAGATTCGCGACATCTCGAAGGCCGAGGAGGTCTTGAACGACGACCACCACGGGTTGGAGAAGATTAAAGACCGCATCCTCGAACACCTCGCCGTCCGGCAGTTGGTCAAGAGCCCGAAGGGCTCCATCCTCTGCTTCGTCGGCCCGCCGGGCGTCGGCAAAACGAGCTTAGGCAAATCAATCGCGCGCGCCACCGGGAGAAAGTTCGTCCGGCTCTCTCTGGGCGGCGTGCGCGACGAGGCCGAGGTGCGCGGCCACCGCCGCACATACATCGGCGCGCTCCCCGGCCAGATCATCCAGATGATGAAGAAGGCCGGCACCGTCAACCCCTGCATCCTGCTCGACGAGGTGGACAAGCTCGGCGCGGACTTCCGCGGCGACCCGTCGGCGGCGCTGCTCGAAGTGCTCGACCCCGAGCAGAACAACTCGTTCCAGGATCACTACCTCGACGTGGAGTACGACCTCTCGAAGGTCTTCTTCATCGCGACGGCGAACGTGCTGCACACCATCCCGGCACCGCTGCAAGACCGTCTTGAGATTCTGCGTCTGTCGGGCTACACCGAGCGCGAGAAGTTGGAGATAGCCAAGCGCCACCTCGTCCGCAAGCAGGCCGAGGGCGCGGGGCTCCGACCCGAGCAGGTCGAGTTCACCGACGAGGGCATCCTCGAAATCATCCGCCACTACACGCGCGAGGCGGGCGTGCGCAACCTTGAGCGCGAGATCGGCTCGTGCTGCCGCAAGGTCGCGCGCAAGCTCGTCGCCGACGGCAAGGGCGAAGAGTTCAAGGTGACCATCAACCCCGAGGCCGTCCGCGAGATGCTCGGCCCCATACGCTTCCGTCAGGCCGACATGGCGGCCGAGTCCGAGGTCGGGCTCGCGATGGGGCTCGCTTGGACGGAGGTCGGCGGCGAAGTCCTCCAGATCGAGGCGACGCTCACCAACGGCCGCGGCGGCGTCCAGCTCACCGGCAAGCTCGGCGAGGTGATGCAGGAGTCGGCGCAGGCCGCGCTCACCTGCATCAAGTCGCGCGCGGAACGTCTGGGGATGAACCTTGAGTTCATACGCAAGCGCGACCTCCACGTCCACATCCCCGAGGGCGCCATCCCGAAGGACGGCCCCTCGGCCGGCGTGACGCTGGCGACCGCGATGGCCTCCGCGCTCGCGCGCGTCCCCGTCCGCCGCGACGTGGCGATGACGGGCGAGATCACGCTGCGCGGGCGCGTGCTCCCCGTCGGCGGCGTCAAGGAGAAGCTGCTCGCGGCACACCGCGTCGGCGTCTCGACCGTGCTCATCCCGAAGGACAACGAGAAGGATTTGGAGGACGTGCCCGAGGAGGTGCGCGCCCACATGACCATCCAGCTCGTCGAGACGATTGACGAGGTGCTCTCGCTCGCGCTCGAAGACGCGTGCCCGACCGACGCCGGCGCGGAGTCGGCCGAGCCGGCCCCGCCCGTCTGGACGGCCGACCAGCCCTCGGCCGGCGGCGCGCAGACGCTCGCCGAC
The DNA here is from genome assembly GCA_040509515.1 of Pyrinomonadaceae bacterium. GTDB lineage: Bacteria > Acidobacteriota > Blastocatellia > Pyrinomonadales > Pyrinomonadaceae > QHXN01. The sequence goes on from JBEVKV010000246.1 coordinate 8,984, forward strand.
TGAGCTTCGCAACACACCGCTCGGGCGCCCGAGCGCCGGGATGGCAACCGCCCCCGCGGGCGCCCCAA
>JBEVKV010000247.1:0-14297 GCA_040509515.1 Pyrinomonadaceae bacterium
TGGTTAACGATTTCTGTGCTATACCGTCTTACGCACAGAACGGGGAAGTTTGAGAGGAGGGTTTCGTCTGATGTTGAGAGCGATGATGTCGTGCTTCGTGCTCGCGTGCCTCGCGGCGACGGCCTGCGCGTGGCCGCGCCCCTTGACGAATCAGGCGCCGGCGACCGCGCAGACCCCGCAGGTGACGAGGAAGGTGAAGGGCTCGACGCTCACCTCGGACGAGACGCCGCGCGTCGAGATAAAGTTCGACAAGGCTTTCAAGTACGTCGGCGGCCAGAGCTTCGTCCTCTACGACGTGGCCAACGCCGAGCAGCACTTCTTCGTGGACGCCGACGCCTCGGGGCGCGTCCGCCGGCTCTACTGGGTGCAGTTCGAGGGCTACCTGCCGAGCAACACGCACAAGTACAACTACAAGTCGCCGAGGACGGTCAACATCGGCGGGCTCGACTTCTTCGCGGACGCGCAGGCGCGGCAGATACCCGAGCCCGACCCGGCCGCCGCGCAGAAGCCGGCGAACAAAATCTCCGACGGCGATTACGCGCGCACGTTCCTCGCCTCGAAGGGCTACCGGCTGGCTTCGAGCGAGGCGCTCTGGCAGAGGCTCGTCCACATGACCGACGCCTCGAACCGCAGCGAGCTGATGTTCATCTATCTCGAAGACCTTTCGGGGATGGGGTTGACGGCCGCCGACCTGAACGAGGGAGGCAAAGCCGCGGGGCGTTGGGAAGCGGTCTCGAAAGAACTGCTCGAACGCGCGCAAAAAGGGATGACCATCTCGCGCCGCTAAGGCCGCGAGCCTTTAGCGCATCCCGAGCATGAGGAGCAGGGAACGGTCGTGGACGCGGCCGCCTTCCGCGCGCCAGCGCCGGAGGGCTTCCAACTCCTCTTCGGCGACGGGGCGGTTGCCGAGCCGCGCGGCGGGCGTCTTCTCGAAGGCGTGCGTGGTGAGCGCGAGGTGCGGCTCGCGCACGTCGAGCGCGCGCCCCGACGAGAGCGCGGCCTCGGCCGCCTCCACTTCTGGGTAGAAGTCGTAATAGACCAGTACGTGCCAGACGGCGTCGTGCCCCCCGCCGTCAGACCCGAGCACGCGCACCAGCCCGAATCCGCTCTCCATCTGGAAGACGAGGTCGTCGCCCGCCGCGTAATCAAGCGCCATAAACTCTCACGCGTCCCTTCGGAAGTTTTCTAAAAGCTTAACACAACGCCGCGCCCGGTTTACTATCGGTGGGCTTTGCGAGACTCCGGCGGGGCGGTGTGCGAGATGGGCGGCGCGGGCCGAGAGGCGGATCACTATTCGACGCTGGGCGCGGGGCGCGAAGAGGGGCGCGAGGAGATCGAGCGCCGCTACAAGCGGCTCGCGCGCCGCCACCACCCCGACCGCGGCGGCGACGAGGAGGAGATGAAGGCGCTCAACGAAGCCTGGCGCGTCCTCGGCGACGAGCAGGCGCGACGCGACTACGACGCGCGGCGCGACCTTGAGGACGCGCGCGCCGACGCACGACGCGCTTACGCCGCACACGGCCACGTCATCTCGCCCGGCGCGAAGGCCGACCCTTTGAGCGGCCGCATCGTCGGCGCGCTGCTCTGCCTCTTCGCCGGGCTCGTCCTGATGCTGCTCGTCAAGGCGCACTACGTCGTCTTCCTCTGGCCGCTCGCGCTGCTCGGGTTCGGGGTCGTCGCCTTCGGCGTGCTGATGGCGCACGGCGCGCTCGCGTTCGCGCGCGAGCAGGTCGGGCCGCGACACCCGGCGCGGCGTCTGGTCTGGGCGCAGGAGGTCTTCTTCTGGTCGTGCGTCGTGGGCGGCGGCTACGGCCTCTACCTGCTGCTGAGGGCTGTATGAATCAGACGCGCGTCAAGGGGCTCGAACTCCTCTTTCTCGAAGTCAACAGCCTCGAAGAGTCGCTGGACTTCTACCGCGCGGGGCGCGGGGTCGACGGGTAGGCGCACACCCCCGAGGCCGAGCCGCCGATGGCGACGCTGCGCGCCGGGGCGCTGCGCCTGATGCTGGCGCAGGTGCCGCTCACGATGGCGCGGCGCGGGCGCGGCGTAAACTTCTTCCTCACCGTCGAGGACGTTGACGAGTTCTACGACTTCGCGCGCGCGGGCGGGTTGGACGTTGAGCCGCCGTCGGACGAGGGCTGGGGCGGCCGCTTCGTCACGCTCGAAGACCCAGACCGCTACCGCCTCTTCTTCGTCGCGTGGGACGAAGGCGGGGCGAGGGCGGCGGGGCCGGGCGAGGGCGGCTTGTGGGATTGAGGCGCGCGCCTTTAAAATAGCCGCAGACTTTCTCCGCAGCGTCAGACACGCGCCGCGACTGCTCCCGGGCGGCGCGCATCCGTCAATAGTCAGAGCCTGTGAAGACGGCCGCGCCGCCTAACGGCAGGGCCGTCGGGGAGCATTCATGCGTTACGTCGAAAACCCGCCGAACCCGTGGCTCTCGACCAGCGTCGAGTGGATAGGCGAGCCGCCAGAGTCGCGCGTCGAGGTCTTCGAGGAGACCGAGACGCGCAGCATCATCACGCACAACAAGAGCCCCGACGTGGGCTTCGACTACTCGGTCAACCCCTACCGCGGCTGCACGCACGCGTGCAGCTACTGCTTCAGCCGCCCGACGCACGAGTACCTCGGTTTCGGCGCGGGCACGGACTTCGAGACCAAGATCGTCGCCAAAGTTCACGCGCCCGAACTCCTGCGCGCCGAGTTCATGCGCCCGTCGTGGCGCGGGCAGACAATCGTCTTCTCCTTCACCTCCGACCCTTACATCCCGCTTGAGTTCAACTACAAACTGACGCGCCGCTGTCTCGAAGTCTGTCTTGAGTTCCGCAACCCCGTCGGCGTCGTCACCAAGTCGGCGCTCGTCCGGCGCGACAAGGATTTACTCGCGGCGCTCGCGCGCGAGGCGGCCGCCAGCGTCTACTTCTCGATCCCGTTCGCGGACGACGAGACGGCGAAGGCGCTTGAGCCGACCGCGCCGCTGCCGGCGGCGCGCTTCCGCGCGATGTCCGAGCTTGCCGAGGCGGGCGTCCCCGTCGGCCTCGCCATCGCGCCGGTCATCCCGGGGCTCAGCGATTCGCACATCCCGGAGCTTCTCAAACGCGCGAAGGATGCGGGCGCGCGCTCCGCCTTCATCAACCTGCTGCGGCTGCCCGGCAACGTCGCGCCCTACTTCGAGCAGCGGCTGCGCGAGCGCCTGCCGACGAAGGCCGAGCGTGTGCTCGCGCGCCAGCGCGAGGTGCGCGGCGGACGCCTCAACGTGGCCGAGTTCGGCGAGCGAATGCGCGGCTCGGGCGTCTACTGGCAGGTCGTCGAGAAGAGTTTCCGCGTCCACTGCGCCCGGCTCGGCTTCAACCGGGACGAGCAGAAGCACGCCTACGAAGAGCGACCCGCCACCTTCCGCCGCCCTTCGGCACAAGGGTCACTCTTCGAGTAGCGAGGATGAGAAAATTGGTGCTTGCGCCTGTCAACAAAATCCTTCAAACGGCGGGGCGCGTGCCGGTATAATGTGCGCGCTCTGGCACCATGAACCGCAGGAGGGAACTGAGGCGTATGCTTACCATCAGGCACGTGGTCTGCGACCGCGAACCCTACTTCGTCGCCGACACCGCGACGGCGCTCGACGCCGCCGACTACATGGCCGACCGCAAGATCGGCGCGGTCTGCGTCCTCGACGGCGACGAGAAGCTGTGCGGCATCTTCTCCGAGCGCGACCTGCTCAACCGCGTCGTCGCGCGCCGGCTCGACCCCGGGGCGGTGCCCATCCGCGAAGTGATGAGCGAGCCGCGCGCCGTCATCGAGTGCGGCGACACCCCGCACGAGGCGCTTGAGCGGATGGAGCGCGTCGGCAGCCGCCACCTGCCGGTCGTCGACGGCGACAAGTTCGTCGGCATGCTCTCGATGCGCGACATCATGCGCGTCGAAATCAGCGAGCAGGGCGCGGAGCTGCAACTGCTCCACGAGTACATCTCGCACTGAAAACCCGACACGCCTTGAAGACACACACGCGGACGCACACGACTGCGGCGCTCGCCTGCGCCCTCGCGCTCTTCGCCGCCTGCGGTGCCGCGCGCACGGGCGATTCCGGCGCGACGCCGCCCGCCGGCCCGCCGACGCCCGCGCCGGAGGGCGACGCGCTCGCGGGCTTCCGCGTCGAGACGGTCGTCTCCAACCTCGAAGTCCCCTGGTCAATCGTCTTCGCGCCCGACGGCCGGATGCTCTTCACGGAGCGACCGGGGCGCGTGCGCGTCTACGAGCGGGGGAGTCTGAGGCCGGAGCCGCTCGCCGTCATCGATGACGTTGAGAGCGAGAGCGAGAGCGGCCTGATGGGGCTCGCGCTTCACCCGGACTTCGCGCGCAACCGTCTGCTCTATCTCGCGTACGCCTACGGCGGAGACGGCGTCCGCGTCCGCGTCGTGCGCTTCCGCGAGACGGACGCCGGGCTGGCCGAGCGCAAACTCATCATCGAAGACATCCCGGCCGCGCAGTTCCACGCCGGCACGCGGCTGCGCTTCGGCCCCGACGGCAAGCTTTACGTCACGACCGGCGACGCGGGCGAGAAGGAGTTGGGTCAGCAGTTGGACACGCTGGCGGGCAAGACTCTGCGTCTGAACGACGACGGGACGGTGCCGGAAGATAACCCCTTCGTCGGGCGCGCGGGCGCGCGGCCGGAAATCTGGACGTACGGGCACCGCAACTCTCAGGGGCTCGACTTCCAGCCCAGCACCGGCCTCATGTTCCAGACCGAGCACGGCCCCTCCGGTTTCGACGGCCCCGGCGGCGGCGACGAGGTCAACATCGTCGAGCGCGGCAAAAACTATGGCTGGGCCGCCATACACCACCGCGAGACGCGCGCCGGGATGGAGTCGCCGCTGCTCGAATACACGCCAGCGTGCGCGCCCGCGAGCGCGGAGTTTTACCGCGGCTCGGCGCTCGCGCGGTTCAGGGGAAACTTCTTCTTCGGGTGTCTGAGGGGCGAAGGGTTGCAGCGCGTCGTGCTCGACGGGCGCAAGGTCTTGAGCGAAGAACGTCTGTTCCGCGGCGAGTACGGACGCATCCGCGAGGTCGTCGAAGGCCCCGACGGCGCGCTCTACTTCTCGACCTCGAATCGCGACGGGCGCGGCCGCCCCACCTCGAACGACGACCGCATCATGCGAATCGTCCCGGCGAAGTGAACGCGCGCTAACCAGCCGCGCGTGCTTCCCACGCCGCGAGCACTTCGCGTTCGCGCTCGCGTGCGAGGCCGGCGCGGCGCTCGGCGTCGGCGGGCCGGGTCAAGTCCCACGCGAGCGTGTCGCGGACGGTCTCGGCGACGGGTCGGAAGCGGAGCCCGGCGGCGACGGCCTTCGCGGCGCTCATCTCCTGAAAGTAACGATTGGTTTCGTCAGCCGTGCCCGTCCAGAGCGGCAACTCCGTCCACGGCGACAGCCCCGCTTCGAGCAGAAACTTCTCGTCAACCCAGACGAAGCGCGCGTCGCTGCCAATCGCGGCCCTGCACTCTTCGAGGAAGCGCCCGAACGTCAGTTTGTAGTCCGGCCCGAGCGCGTTGAAGGTGCCGCTCAGCCGGCGTTCGCACGCGAGCAGAACCCACGCGGCTAGGTCGCGCACGTCGATGAACTGGACGGGGCGCGCAGGGTCGCCGGGCGCGAGCACGTCGCCGCCCTCTGAGACGCGCCGCGGCCAGTACGTGAAGCGGTCGCTGTAGTCGTGCGGCCCGACGATGAGCCCGGCGCGGACGTTTATCACGCGGCCGGGCATCTCACTTTCGGCCGCGCGCTCGCACAGCGCCTTGAGCGCCCCGTACCTCTCCCCGAAGAACGGCGCATCAATCATCCCCGACTGCGTGAGCGCCTCGGCCTCGCGCAGCTCTTCGTCGGCGAGGGTGCCGACCGGATAACTCTCGTCCACGCCCGGCACGCGCGTGTCCCTGTAGACCGAGGCGCTTGAGATGAACGCGTAACGCTCGGTCGCGTCGGCCAGCAGCCGCGCCGAGTCGCGCACGACGCGCGGCGAAAAGCCGCTCGTGTCGACGACTACGTCCCACCGCCTTCCCTTCAACGCGTCGAGCCCGCCGTCGCGGTCGCCGCGCAGGCGCTCCGCCTCGGGGAAAATCTCCGGGTTGAGCCGGCCGCGGTTGAAGAGCGTCACCTCGTCACCGCGCGCGAGCGCGATTTCGACGAGGTGACGGCCGAGAAAGTTTGTCCCGCCGAGTACGAGCAGCTTCATGTCGGGCCTCAGAGCGTACGTGTGACCTTCGCCAGCGAGCGCGGCGCGTCGGGGTCGAGCCCCTTGGCGTCGGCGAGCAGCGCGGCGAAGAGTTGGGCGGGGATGATGTAGGGGATGACGGCCAGCGTCTCGTTAATCTCTTCGGGGAGCAGCACCGAGCGCGTGGCGAGTCTGGCGACCTCGCGGTCGGAGGTGAAGGCGAGCGTGTCCGCGCGCAGCTCCTTCAGACGCGCGAGCAACTCGCGCACGCCGCCGAGCGTGACGCCCGGCGGGGCGAAGGCGAAGATGGGGAAGTGTCGCTCGACGACCGCGAGCGGGCCGTGGAGGAAGTCGGCCGACGAGAAACGTTCGGCGACGACGTAACAGGTCTCCATCAGCTTCAAAGCCATCTCGAAGGCGTTGGCGTAGACGAGGCCGCGCCCGACGACCACGCAGTTCTCCATGAAGACGTAGCGCTCGACCATCTCCTCGATGCGCGGCCGCAGGTCGAGCGCGTCGGCGGCGAACTCGGGGATGGCCTCGAAGCCGAGCTGCGCGCCGCCGGCCAGCGCCTCGGCCAGCATGTAGAAGTGCAGGAGCTGCCCGGTGTAGGTCTTGGTCGCCGCCACCGAGCGCTCGCGCCCGCCGTGTGTGAGCAGCGTCTCGTCCACGACCTTCGTCATCGCCGAGTCGGGCTCGTTCGTGATGCCGACGGTGCAGAGCGCGCCGCCCTCGCGCGCCTCGGAGAGCACGCGGTTGATGTCCTCGCCCTCGCCCGACTGCGAGACGCCGATGACGGCCGCGCGCTTGAGCCGGAGCCGCGCGTTGTAGAGCGTGACGACCGAGGGCGCGGCCAGCGCGACGGGGATGCCGGTCGTGACTTCGAGCAGGTAGCGGCCGAAGAGCGCGGCGTTGTCGGACGAGCCGCGCGCGACGAGCACGATCAAATCCAACTCCTGCTCGCGCAGGCGGCGGCCCAGCCGCGCCACCTTCTCGCGCTCTTCGTCGATGGTGCGCGACAGCGCCTCGGGCTGCTGCGCTATCTCTTCGAGCATCAGTGACACGGCTTTGAATGTCTCTCCTCGCGAAAGTTGTACGAACTGGCGAAGGCGCGTTGACTCTGTTTTGCCATCATGTTAATTGTCGGCGCAAGTGCTCCGAAGCCACGTCCACATTTTTTATTCGCAGACACACCCGATGATAAAGACGCCGACGACCAAACCGCGCGTGCCCCGCGCCGCGCGACTGACGCTGTTCGCCTGTCTCTTCGCGGCGACGTTCGGCGGCCCGGCGCACGCCCGGCAGTCCGCCGCGCGCGCCGCCGATGCGCCGCCGAAGTCTGAGTCGGCGGCGGCCGTCCGGGTCATCCCCGCGCCCAAATCCGTCGCCGCCACGGGCGAGCACTTCTATTTTAAGAAAGACACGCGCGTCGTCGTCGCCGACCCGAAGTCCGAGGACGACCGCTTCGCCGCGCAGGACTTCGCGGACGACCTGCGCGAGACGGCCGGCGTCACGCTCCGCGTCGGCACGGGGGGAGGGGGCCGGAGGATTCTCGTCGGGCCGCTCTCGAACGAGCGCGTCCGTCGCGAGGTCGAGCGCGCGGGCCTGAACGTCCCGGCAGACCTGAGCGAAGAGGGCTACGTGCTCGCCGTCGGCCCCGAATTGATAGTCGTGGCGGGGCGCACGGCGGCCGGGACGTTCTACGGTCTTCAGACTTTGAAACAGCTCGTGCGCGGCGAGGGCGCGGGCGCGTACGCGCAGGGCGTCCGGGTCGTCGACTGGCCTTCGGTGCGTTGGCGCGGGCTCTCGGACGACGTGAGCCGCGGCCCCGTCCCCACGGTCGAATACTTCAAGCGGCAGATTCGCAACGAGGCCATGTTCAAGATGAACATGCACAGCCTCTACATGGAGCACGTCTTCGGCTCGCGCGCGCACCCGCTCATCGCGCCCGAGGGCGGCACGCTCACCGCCGAAGAGATTCGCGAGATGGTCGCGTACGCGCGCCGCTATCACGTCGAGCTGGTGCCGCAGCAGCAGACCTTCGGCCATCTGCACAAGGCGCTGCGGCTCGAAAAGTACAACGAGCTGGCCGAGGTGCCTTACGGCGACGTGCTCTCGCCGCAGGACGAGGGGACTTACGAACTCGTCGCCGACTGGTACAAAGAGCTTGACGAGCTTTTCCCCGGCCGCTTCTTCCACATCGGCGCGGACGAGACCTTCGAGCTGGGGCGCGGGCGGAGCGCCGAGGCCGTCAAGGCGAAGGGGCTCGGCACCGTCTACTTCGACCACCTGAAGCGCGTGCGCGAGCTGCTGCTGCCGCACAAGCGCCGGCTGATGTTCTGGGGCGACATCGCGCTCAACCACCCCGAGCTGCTGCCCTCCGTCCCGCGCGACATGATCGCGATGAACTGGGACTACGTCGCGCGGCAGAGCTACGAGGGGCGCGTCGGGCTCTTCAAGAAGGCGGGGCTCGAACAGTTCGTCTGCCCCGGCGTTTCGAGCTGGAACCAGATTTTCCCCGACACGGAGACCGCGTCCGTCAACATCGTCAACTTCGTCCGCGACGGCCAGCGCGCCGGAGTCCTCGGCGTGATGAACACGCAGTGGGACGACGACGGCGAGGCGCTTTTCGAGAACACTTGGTACGGCGTCGTGCTCGGCGCGGCGGCGTCGTGGCAGGCCGCGCCGCTCGACCTCGCGGCCTTCGAGCGCGACTTCGACTGGGCCTTCTTCCGCCGCGAGGGCGACGAACTCGTGAAGGCGACGCGCACGCTCGGCGGCGCGCCCCGGGCGCTCGGCCTCAATTCGACCGACGAGCTTGTCTGGCGCGACCCGTTCACGGAAGACTTTCAGGTGTCCGTCGCGCGCAAGCTCGAAGATAAGACGCGTGAGCTGCGGCTCGACGCCGAGGAGGTCGAGGAGACGCTCATCCGCGCGCGCGCCGGCGTGCGGCGGAACCGGCAGGCGCTCGACTCGATGCGGCTGGCGGCGCGGCGCTTCGACCACATGGGTCGGCGCGCGCAGGTCGTCCGGCAGCTCAGCCGCGACTACTGGGACGCCTACCTCAACCTCGGCGACCGGAGGCGCGTGCGCCGCCTGCGCACGTACTTCGGCCCGGTCTACAACTCTCTGCGCGAGATGACCGAGGAGTTGACCGAGCTGCGCGAGGCGTACCGCGCGAGCTGGCTCGCGGAGAATCGCCCGTACTGGCTCGCGAGCGTGCTGGCGCGCTATGATCTCGCCGCCGCGCGCTGGCTCACGCGCTCGAAGCAGTTGGAGGAGGCGCTGCGCGAGTACGACCGCACCTCGACGCTGCCCGCGCCAACGGAGTTCGGACTCGGGCCCCGACCCACGCAGGAAGACTGACCCGGAAAGGAGTTTTCACGGGATGAGCATGACTGTCGGCGAGTACGAGACAGGCGCTCGCGCGGAGGCAGAAGCCAAGCGTCCGCACGCGGGCAAGGCCGGCGAAGGCGACGCAGGCGGTGTGCGCGCGGCCGGCACGGCGCGCCTTCTGTCGCTCGACGCCTTTCGCGGGCTGACCGTGGCGGGGATGATTCTGGTCAACAATCCGGGGACGTGGAGCGCCATCTATAGCCCGCTACAGCACGCGGCGTGGCACGGGTGGACGCCGACGGATTTGGTCTTTCCGTTCTTCCTCTTCATCGTCGGCGTCTCCATCACGCTCGCGCTCTCGCGCCGCGCCGAGACGGCGGGGAGCAAGCGCGACCTCTACGTCAAAATCATCCGCCGCTCGCTCATCATCTTCGGGCTCGGGCTCTTCCTCGCGGGCTTCCCGTCGTTCGACTTCTCGACGATACGAATCCCCGGCGTGTTGCAGCGCATCGCCGTCTGCTACCTCTGCGCCGCGCTCATCTTCCTCAACACAGACTGGCGCAGGCAGGCTTACATCGTCGCGGGGCTGCTCGTGGCCTACTGCGCCGTGTTGACGCTCGTGCCGGTGCCGGGTTACGGGCCGGGCGATCCGGGCAGCAAGGAGTGGAACATCGCGGCCTACGTTGACCGCGCGGTCTTCGGCAACCACGTCTGGCGGCAGGCGAAGGTCTACGACCCCGAAGGAATCTTGAGCACGCTCGGGGCGCTGGCGACGACGCTCGCGGGCGTGCTCGCGGGACATCTTCTGCGCTCGCGGCGCGGCGACTTTGAGAAGGTCTCGTTGATGTTCGTCGCAGGGGCGGCCGGCGTCGTGTTGGGCTGGGCGTGGAACTTCTGGCTGCCCGCGAACAAGGCTCTGTGGACGAGTTCTTACGTGCTGCTGACGGCGGGGATGGCTCTGCAATTGCTCGCGGTCTGCTACTGGCTGATCGACCTGAAGGGCTACCGGCGCTGGGCGTTCCCGTTCGTCGTCTTCGGCACCAACGCGCTCGCGGCTTTCTTCCTGACGGGCCTGTGCGCGAAGCTGCTCGGCCTCGTCAAACTGGCGGGCGCGGACGGCAAACCCGTCGCGCTTCAAAGCGTCATCTACAGAAACCTCTTCGCCTCGTGGCTCGCGCCCGTCAACGCGTCGCTCGCCTTCGCCGTCTGCTTCGTGCTCGTCTGGTTCGGGCTGATGTGGCTGCTCTACCGGCGCGGCGTCTTCATCAAAGTCTAATGAGAAGAGAACTGAGAGCGTCACTCGCCGCGCTGGCACTCGTGCTGGCGGCCGTCTGCCTTCCGCCCGCCGCGGGGGCGTCGTCGCGCAAGCCCGTCCGCCTGACCGTGATGAGCTACAACATTCACGTCGGCGTCGGGATGGACAAGAAGCTCGACCTCAAGCGCATCGCCGACGTGATAAAGGTCTACGGCTGCGACCTAGTCGGCTTGCAGGAGGTTGACCGGGGCGTCGAGCGGACGGGGCGCGTGGACGAGATTAAAGAGTTGGCGCGTCTGACGGGGATGGATTACGCCTTCGCGCACAACCTCGACTATCAGGGCGGGCAATACGGCGTGGCGATTCTCTCGCGCTACCCCATCCTCGCCATCGACCACCGGCGCTACGCCAACACGCGCGAGCGCGAGCGGCGCGGCTTCATACGCGTCGAGGTCGAAGTCAAAGGCCGCCGGCTCAACTTCGTCACCACGCACCTCGACTACCAGTACGCCGACGGCCGCCTGTTCGAGACGCGGCAACTGCTCGACGCGCTCAGGGACGCGCGCGGCCCCCTCATCGTCACCGGCGACTTCAACGAAGACCCGTGGGGGAAGACCTACGAGCTGATGAGCGGCGCGGGCTTCGCCGACGGCTGGCGGCGCGCGGGCGGCCCGAGCGCCGAGAACCCCGGCGACGGCGCGACCTACCCGGCCGACAAGCCCGCGAAGCGGATCGACTACGTCTTCTACCGCGGCGTCGGCGAAGACCGCCCGCTCGCGGACGACGAAGACGCCTCGCAGGCCGTCCCCGACACGCTCGCCTCCGACCACCGCCCCATCGTCGTCCGCCTCTGGTTCTGAAAGCCCGCGAACTTACTTCTGCCTGTAGCCCGGCCCGCGCAGGGGGCGGCCGGCGTTGATGCCGGTGCGGCGGCCTTCGTCGACTTCGAGCTGGCCGTTGACGACGACGTAGGGGATGCCTTCGGGGTATTGGTTCGGCTCCTCGAAGGTCGCGCGGTCGTGCACGCGCGCGGGGTCGAAGACTGTGATGTCGGCGAACGCGCCTTCGCGGAGCACGCCGCGGTCGCGCAGCCCCGTGCGCGCGGCGGGCCGGCCCGTCATCTTGTGCACGGCCTGTTCGAGCGTGAGCAGCCGCTCGTCGCGCACGTAGCGCGAGAGCACGCGCGGGTACGAGCCCCAGCCGCGCGGATGCGACTTCGAGCCCGCGAGCGGGCCGTCCGTCGCGCGCGCGCCGCTGTCGGTGCAGATGCTGACGAAGGGCTCGCGCAGCGCGGCGCGCAGGTCGGCTTCGCTCATCATGAAGTAGATGGCGCCGGTCTGCGCGCGGTCGGCGAGGATGAGGTCGAAGAGTGCTTCAAGCTCGTCCTTGCCCTGCTCCTTCGCGATCTCCGAGACGCGCTTGCCCTGCAAGCCTTCGAGCGAGCGGTTGACGACCGAGCCGACGAGCACGCCCGGCGCGCCGCCGCTCCCGAGGTAGATGTTCTCCCACTCGTTCGTCTCTCGGAGGATATCGGCCCTGATGCGCGCGCGTGTCTCGCGGTCGCGCAGGCGCGAGAGCATCTTCTCGACGCCGCCCTCTATCGCCCACGGCGGCAGGCAGGCGGCGAGCCCCGTCGAGGCGGCGGTGTAAGGGTAAACGTCGGCCGTCACGTCCAAGCCCCGCGCGCGCGCCGCGCGAATCCGCGCGAGCACCCGCGGCATGCGCCCCCAGTTCTTACGGTACGCGGTCTTGAGGTGCCAGATTTCGACGGGGATGCGTGCGCGGCGCGCTATCTCGAAGACCTCGGCGAGCGAGGCGTCGAGCGCGTTCGCCTCGCTGCGCTGGTGCGTGGCGTAGAGGCCGCCATATCTCTTGGCGACTTTGGCGAGTTCGACTATCTCGTCGGTCTTTGCGAAACGCGCGGGGACGTATTGGAGCGAGGTCGAGAGTCCGAGCGCGCCGTCCTCCATCGCCTCGGCGACGAGCGCCTTCATCTGCTCCAACTCTTCGGCGGTCGGCGCACGGTTGTCGAAGCCGATGACGTGGGCGCGCACCTGCGTCGCGCCGACGAAGGTGGCGAGGTTGACGCCCGAGCCTTGCAGCGCGAGCCGCCGGAAGTATTCGTGCAGCGTGCGCCAGTCGACCGTGAGGTTGTAGCGCTTGTAGTAAGCCTCGTCTTCCTTGACGAGCCGCTCGTTCATCGGCGCGATTGAGCTGCCCTCGCCGGTGACTTCGGTCGTCACGCCCTGCATGACTTTGCTCATCGCCCGCGGGTCGATGAGGACGTTCTGCTCTGACTGCCCGAGCATGTCTATGAAGCCGGGCGCGACGACCAGCCCGCGCGCGTCGATTGTCCGCCGCGCTCGCGCCGACGCGGGCACGCGTCCGACGCGCACCACGCGGTCGCCGCGCACGGCCACGTCCGCCTCGAAGGCGCGGCGGCCCGTCCCGTCAACGACGCGCCCGCCGCGTATCAGCAGGTCGTATTCGGCTTCGACTTCGGCGGGCGCGGGGGCCGGCGTCGGCGCTCTCCTTCGTCTCTGCGCGTTTGAAGGCGCGGACGCGGCGAGCGCGGCGGCGAGAATTACGACGGCGAGAATTACGCCGACGAAAGTCGGACGCGAGGCGAAGGGCATGGTCGGGTTCTCCGGGCAAGTTGCTGAGACGGCGCGGGCGATTATAATCAGCGCGTAAGTTTTCCGAGAGATAAAATTTGACCCCACGGGGGGAGAGGACTTTTCTTGACGAGAGAAGAGGCGGTCACGCTCGGCGCGTTGGCGCGCGCGGTGGGCGGCGAGCTGGAGGGCAACGCCGACGCGCGTGTGTCGGACGTGACGCACGACTCGCGGCAGGCCGGGCGCGGCTGGCTCTTCGTCGCCATACGCGGCGAGAAGTCGGACGGTAATCGCTTCGTCAAAGAGGTGGACGAGAGGGGCGCTGCCGGCGTCGTCTCCGAGCTTGAACGGCCGCCCGACTTTCGCGGCGGCTGGATTCGCGTCCCGGAGGCGCGCCGCGCACTGGCGCTCGCCGCCGCGGAAGTTCACGGCCACCCGTCGCGCGAGTTGAAGCTGGTCGGCGTGACCGGGACGAACGGGAAGACGACGACGGCCTATCTGGTCGCGGCGGTCGTCGAAGCGACGGGCACGCCGACGGCGCTCGTCAGCACGGTCGAGTATCGCGTCGCGGGCGAGCGCCGGCCGGCGCTGCACACGACGCCGGAGGCGAGCGACCTTCAACGCATCCTGCGCCGCGCGGTCGGCGCGGGCTGTCGCGTCGCCGTGATGGAGGCTTCGTCTCAGGCTCTCGACCTGCGCCGCTGCGACGCGCTGCGTTTCGAGGTCGCGGCCTTCACAAACCTGACGCAAGACCACCTCGACTATCACGGCACGATGGAGGAGTACTTCGACGCCAAGCGACGCCTCTTCGACGGGAGGTTGGGCGAGACGCCGCGCGCGGCGGTCGTCAACGTTGACGACGAGTACGGCGCGCGACTTTATGAAGAACTCCG
>JBEVKV010000248.1:0-4815 GCA_040509515.1 Pyrinomonadaceae bacterium
GCCTCGTCCACCGCCGGGTGTTTGAGTAAGACGCTTTCGATCTCGCGCGGGTGGATGGTGTGCCCGCCGCGACGAATCTGTTGTCCGAGGCGGCCCAACATCGTGTAGAGCCCGCCGCCGTCGGCGCGGAAAAGGTCGCCCATCGCCCACCATCCGCCGGGCGACAGCCGCGCGGCCTCGAAGCCGGTCTCCGTCATGTAGCCGAGGGGCGGCGCGGCCGTTCGCACCCACAACTGACTGGTGGCGTCCGCGGCCCCGACGAGGCTGCATTCGACACCCGGCAAAGGGAAGCCCGTGCCCTTCGACGAGTGAGGCGGGAATGAGGCCAGCACCGCGCCGGTCTCCGAGCTTCCGTAATTCTGTGAGAGCGAAAGTCCCCACTTGGCCTCGAAGAGCCGCGACATCTCTTCGGTCACGACCCCCGCGCCGACCATCGCCATTCTCAGCGAGGACTCGATCGGCCGGCCCGCGTCGAGTCGCGCGAGCGACCGCGCCACCGGCCCGACGAGCGGCAGGATGCTGACACGCTTCTCCGTCACGAGGCGCGCGAGACGGCGCGGTGAGACGAAGTCGTCGAGCGTCAAAGTCGCCCCCGCCGCGAGCGCCGCCGTGAGCGCCGCGCCGAACGTGAACGCGTGAGAGAGCGGCAGCGCGGCGGCGACCACGTCGTCGGGAGTCATCTGCCAGAGGGCGAGGTAGCGTTCACCCTCCGCGATTAGACTCGCGCCGCTGCGAAGCGCGAGGCGCGGACTCCCCGTGCTGCCCGAAGTGGCGAAGCCGAGCGCCGCGCCGCTCGCTTCCCACTCGGCCGTCCGATCCGGCGCGGACTCGATCGGCGTCAACGAGTCGCCCTCGACTCGCAACCTTGCCCCGGCCACGGCGAAGAGTTGCGCCTCCTCGCCGGTCGTCCAGCCCGGCGGCAGCAGTACGACCGGCATTCGGCCGCGCAGAGCCGCCAGCAGGTTCAGCGCCCATGAGTCGTCGTTCGCACCCGCGAGAACGAGCGAGCCGCCGCAGCGCTCCGCCGCGAGCCGTTGCGCGCGCGCCTCGACCTGCGCGTCCGCCTCGGCGAAGGTCGTCCGGGTCGAGGCCGAGAGGAAGACGCGCTCGGGCGACTGCTGCGCCCAGCGCTTGAGTCGCGTGTCCAGATTCTCCGGGCTCATCCCGCGAGCGCCTCCGGCAGTGAGCATCGGCCGGCGAAGTAGGAGAGAAGATCGAGTAACGTCGCGTCGCCGTGTTTGCGCGCGAAATATTCAAATGCGGCCTCGTGGTCGCCGTCCCTGCTACCGGCCTCGTGATCCATGTGGCAGACGACCGCCTCCGCGGCGTGCAGTATCGGTATCCCGGCCTTCTCCGCGCGGTAGCCCAACTCCAAATCCTCCGCGCCCCACCTGAGCCCCATCGCTTCGTCGAAACCGCCGAGCCCGAGAAACGCCGACCTCTGCACCGACAGATGCGCCCCGGTCGCGCCAATCCACCTGCCCGGCATGTTCACCGGCCGCGCCGACAGCCACTCGTGCAGGTCTTTCTCGAAGCGGCTCATTCGCGCGAGCCCGGCGAGTCGCGCGCCCACATGCCCCCCCGCATCGAGCGTCACGACCCGCGTCCGCAGCCCCGACGCGTCGGCCCCGCGCCCGAGGCCCAAAGAGCGCGCGGCGCGTTCGGTGAGCGCGCCGGTCGAAGGGTCGTCGAAGGCGGCGAGCCAGGGCAGGCTCAGTATCGTGCCGCGCACGAAGACCGGGCGCGTCTGGTCTTCGTGCCGGAGGTGCGCGGCCAGCGCGCCGCGCGTCAACAGCACGTCGTCGTCGAGGAAGAGGATGCGCCCGTGCGAGGCGTGCCCTGCCCCGAGGTTCCTCGCCGCCGAGCGGCCGGCGTGTGCCCCCCTGACCCCGCGCACGGCGGCGTTGCTCTTCGCGGCCTCCTTCGCGCGCCCGACGACCTCCGTCAGGTCGGTACCACCTCCATCGTCCACGACGATGACTTCGACCGCCGGCCCGACCTCGCCCGACACCGCCAAAAGGCTCGTCAGCATTAACCGCAGGCGTGCCTCCTTGCGGTAAGTGGGGATGACTACGCTCAGCACCCTACGCCTCTCTGTAGGCCCTCACTATCTCCTCGATCCTGGCGCGGCTGGCCGGCGCGGCGTACATGGGCGTGCCGCAAAGCTCGTCGAGCGTGATCTCGCCGTCGACGTAGAGCGAGAGCATGTCCCACGGCGTAAAGCACCGCTTGCAAGCGTCGAGGCGCGGCTTCGGCGCGAGGAGCAGTTGGTGAAACGGTATCTCCGAGATTCTGTCCGTCACCTCGCGCGGGTCTTCTTCGAGGACGTTGCCCACCTTGTTGAACCATATGTTCGGGCAGGACGTGATCACGCCGTCGTCGAAGGTCGAGAAGGCGAAGCGGGGCAGGTGGCACCGGAACTCGCGGCCGCCTTCGGCGAAGAAGCGGAGGAGCCTTGCGAAGTAAGCCTTCGGCGGAAGCATCGAAGCGTACTCGTCGAAGTTCTCCATGATTCGCCGGAGCGTCTCTACCTGCTTGGCGCGCGGGAAGAACCTGCCGTTCTCCGGCCCGCGCACGGGGAACGGGTGAACCACCACATGGGATTCGTACCGCCTGAGGCTGCGCAGCGTGTCTTCGAGGTGTGGGAGCGAGCGGTCGTTGAGGACGCAGTAGATTTCCGTCGGGATGCCCGCGTCGAGCGTCTCGTACATCCTGCCCATCATCTTCTCGTGCAGCTTGGGAGTCGGCGAGCGGTACGAGTTCCCCTCGAACGAGACGGCGTCGAGCGAGATTTGCAGGCACGCGTTACCCCACCGCTTCATCTCGGCGACCTTCGGCGCGTCGAGCAGCATCCCGTTGGTCTGGACGACGACGGTCGCGAAGTGCGTCGAGAGGTGCGCGAGGAACTCCATGATGCCGCGGACGAGAAAAATCTCGCCGCCCGTCACTTTGATTATCGGCAGTTGCAGGTCCGCGCCCGCGGCCGCGATGATCCGGCCGAGACGGCGGCCCATCTCGCTCTCGGGCGTGTAGAGCGTCCGGCGCGGGGGCTGAAAGATCAACTGCTCTGAGTGCCCCTGCTTGAAGTTACTCTGCCCGGTCAGGCAGTACTCGCAGGAAAGGTTGCAGTTGTCCTCTTTTATCACGAGGTCATTAGCTAAAAGCGGCTTCATCAGTACCTCACATGTAAAAGCCTCCGCCACCAACGCTTCGCCGACGCCCCGACTCAACGGCGCTCCCGGCCCCTCACAGATAACCCATCTCGCGCAGCCGTCTGAAAGTCAACTCGTCCTCTTCCGCGTCCGGGGATTTCGATTCGTCGTCGGTCGGCGCGGGCGTGAACGCCGAGGAGTATCTCCCAAGCCCCGCCGAGGCGTCGGAGAAAATCTCCCGCCGCACGCGCCCCTGCATGAACTCCGGAATGTCCACGCCCACATCCGCGAGCAGGGTCGGCGCGACGTCCGTGATGTGAACATTATGCGCCAGCCTGCCCGCGCGGACTCGCGGAGAGGCGTGTATCCACATGCCCTCGTAGCGGTGCAGCCCCGTCTGCTGGCTAAGTCCCCAGACCGCGCCCGTCAGCGTCGGGACGACCATTAAAGATTCGTCCCGCGGGATGAGCAGGAGGTCCGGGGCCCGCGCGCACATGGGGCCGGGGTACGCCTCCTCTCGCGGGAGCACGCGCTCGAAAGCCGCCTCTCCGGTCGAAGGCAGCCTGACGGCGCGTAACAACTCCGAGGTCTCTTCAAGGACTCTCTGGCGGTCTTGTTCGTCCACGATTCCGTGCCGCTGCCGCCCCTTGAGGTTGACGTTCAGGCCGTACGCCCCCGGCACGGGCATGTAGACTTTCGTCCGCGACCAGTCGACCTCCCGGCCGCCCTCCCTGAACCAGCTCGCCACCTGTTGCCCGTTCTCTTCGCCCGCGGGCGACTCCGTCTCGGCGCGCGTCGCCAGCAGCCCCGCGTCTTCGAGAAATCGGTGGACTGAAAACGACTCGCCGCCGGGGCCGAAGCCGTGATCCGAGACGACGGCCACCGCCGCCTCTTCGGGGATTAGACGCAACGCCTCGCCGAGCGCGTCGTCGACCGCGCGATAGATGTCGCGGATGGCGTTCCTGTAGGCTTCGTCGGCGTCCGGCGCGAACTGCGGGTGGGCGGGGTCGGAAAAATGCCAGTAGTGATGGCAGACGCGGTCCGCCTCCGTGAGTACGAACATCACGGCGTCCGTCGGGTGACGCTCAAGAAGGTATTTGAGTGAGCGCAGCCGCGCCCCGACGTTGCCCAGAGCTTCGTGAATGTAGCCGGCGTCCCCCCGGTACATCGTCGCCAGGTCGGACTGGAAATGCGCGCCGTGATTCGCCAGCTCGGCGAGCAGCCCGTGCGGCGATGAATAACGCAGCGTGTTCGACAGGGGCCAGGTGATCTGGTAACCCGGAAGCGCGCGCGGCGGGTGCGACATGGGAACATTGATGAGCCCCATCGTCCAGCCCGCGCCCGCGAGCCACTCCCAGACGGTCGGGCAGCCGTAGTCGTTGGAGCCGACCATGCGCGCCTGGTAGTCGGGCTCCTGCGTGTCGAAGAACTGGTAGGCGGCGTGGCGGCCAGGGCGGCAGCCGGTCACCAGAGAGGGCCAGCCCGGCCCCGTGTGCGGCGGCCACGTACAGTCCATCCGCGCCCAGGCCCCGCGCGACATCAGCGACGCGAGGTTGGGCAGGAGGTTTTCGGCAATCAGCGGCTCGACAAGGTCGAATGTCCCGCCGTCGATCCCGAAGATGAAAAGTTTAGGCGGCATCGGGTCGAATTGATTTTTACAGGG
>JBEVKV010000249.1:0-9285 GCA_040509515.1 Pyrinomonadaceae bacterium
GTAAAGAAGGATGATATGACAAAGTGACCACGGGGGCACGCGGGGGCACGGCGCGCGCGCGCGGGCTCAGGCTTGACACTCCTGCTCGACTGAGGCGAGGAGTTCTTCGGGCGAGACCGAGGCGGTGCCGCGCTTGAGGACGACGACGCCGCCGGCGTGGTTGGCGAGCCGCGCCGCGTCCGAGAAGCCCGCGCCGGAGGCGAGCGCGAGCGCGTAGGTGGCGATGACGGTGTCGCCCGCGCCCGTCACGTCCACCGCGTCGTGCGAGCCGACGGCCGCGAGGTGGAGCGGCTGCGCGCCCTCTTCGAGCAGGAGCATCCCGTCCTTGCCGCGCGTGATGAGCAGCGCGCGGTAGCCGAGCGCCGCGCGCAGACGCTCGCCCTCGCCCGCAAGCTCTTCGGGGTCGTCGAAGCGCCGGCCCGCGACCTGCTCCACCTCGTCCTCGTTGGGCGTGGCCGACGTGAGTCCCGAGAACTCGCGCAGGCGGAAGCGCGAATCGACGAGGATGGGAGTGCCGCCCCCTTTCGTCGAAGTCTCTGACGCAGCCGCCACGCGCAGCGCCGCGACCGTCGTCGGGCACGCGACGCCGTAGTTGTAGTCGGAGACGACGGCCGCGCCGATTCCTTCAAACGCGCTCTTGACGTTCTCCGCGAGACGGCCGAGCAGCGCCGCGTCCGCGAGCGTCCGTCCCTCGTAGTCGAGCCGCACGACCTGCTGGCGGGGCGAGTGCGCGTGGCCGGCGAGGATGCGCACCTTCGTCGTCGTGCGCGAGTTCGGCACGACGACCACGCCGCCGCAATCGACGCCCGCGGCCGTCAGCCTGTCCAACAACTCGCGGCCGGCCTCGTCTTCGCCGACCGCGCCGACGATGCACGCGCGCGCGCCGAGCGTCGCGAGGTTGAGCGCGCAGTTGGCCGCGCCGCCCGGGACGGTCTCCGTCCGCTCGTGCCGCAGAATCATCACCGGAGCCTCGCGCGACACGCGGCTGATCTCGCCCGACACGAACTGGTCGGCTATCAGGTCGCCCAGCACCAGCACGCGCCGCGACGCGAATTCGCGCACGAGGCCGGCCAGCCGCCCGCCGCAATTTTCCACGCTCTCACTCATCACTCTCTTCGACTATCTTCCGCGCGGCTTCGAGCAGGTTCTCGGCGACGAGGTCGGGGCGGTGCTTCCACGCGTGGCTCTGGTACTCAAGCTCGCCGCGCCCGTAGCCCGTGAGCACGAAGGCGGAGCGGACGCCCGCGTTGCGCGCAAGCTCGACGTCGCTGTAGCGGTCGCCGACCATCCAGCAGCGCGCGAGGTCGAGCCCGAACTCGCGCGAAGCGGTGTGAATGAGCCCCGGCTTCGGCTTGCGGCAGTCGCAGTCGAGCCGGTACGGCGGCGCGCCCACCGAAGGGTGGTGCGGGCAGTAGTAGACGGCGTCGAGCCGCGCGCCGCCGCGCCCGAGTTCTTCGGCGAGGTGCGCGTGCACCTGTCCGATTAAATCCTCCGCGAAGTAGCCGCGCGCGACGCCGGCCTGATTGGTGACGAGGACGGCGAGCCAGCCCGCTTCGTGGAGCACGCGCACGGCCTCGGCCGCGAAGGGGAAGACCTTGTAGCGCGAGACGTGGTTGACGTAGCCGACCTCTTCCGAAATCGTCCCGTCGCGGTCGATGAAGACCGCGCGCCTCACGCCGGACGGCGTGCCGCTCAACGCGCCACCTCGACTTTCCGGCGCGCTTCGAGCGCGACGAGCGAACGCTCGAAGACCTCCTCGGGCGTGACGGCGGTCATGCAGCGGTGGTCTATGGGGCAGTCGCGCAACATACAGGGCGCGCAGTCGGGCGGCCGCCGCACGACCTCGGCCGCCGGCGAGAAGGGGCGCGTCGTCATCGGGTTCGTCGGCCCGAAGATGACGACGACGGGGCAGCCGACCGCGTCGGCGACGTGCGCGGGGCCGGTGTCGTTGGTAACGAGAAGGTCTGCAGCGCGCAGCACGGCCGCCGTCTGCGAAAGGTCTGTCTTGCCGGTAAGCATAAAAGGCCGGGCGCGCATGAGTCGCGCGACGCGGTTGGAGATGTCCGACTCTTCGGCCGCGCCGACGAGGACGATTTGCGCGGCGGCCGTTTCGGCGAGCATGTCGGCGACGGCGGCGAAGCGCTCGGCCGGCCAGCGCTTGGCGCGACTGTTGGTCGAGCCGGGACACAACGCGACGAGCGGCCGCGAGGGGTCAACGCCCAGCTCTCCGAGCAACGCCGAAGCCTCGCGGGCGCGCGACTCCGGGGCGGGCAGGCGCGTGTCCGGCTCGCGCCCCTCGACGGTCGAAGTGCCGTAGAGCAGGCGCTCAAGCTCGGCGACGATGTTGAGGTAGTAGAAGACTTCGTGACGTTGGCCGCGCCAGTCTGGAACGTCGAAGCGGTGCGTGAGCAGCGGCGCGCGCCCCTGCGTCGCGTGGCCGATACGCGCCGGGACGCGCGCGAGCGCGGCGACGAGCGCGGGCGCGAAGGCGTTGGGGAAGAGAACCGCGAGGTCGAAGCGGCGCGCGCGCCAGCGGCGCGACTCCGCGAAGACGGCGCGCGGGTTGTTGGAAGTCTCGCCCGTCAACAGAAAATCGTCGATGAAGTCTGCGCCCTCGAAAATCCCCTCGGCCCACGCGCGTGTCGCCAGCGTGACGCGCGCGCGCGGCAGCAGCCGGCGCAGCTCGCGCAGCGCGGGCACGGTCATCACCGCGTCGCCCACCCAGTTCGCGCCGCGCACGACGACGCGCTCAATCTTCTCTGGCCGGAGAGTTCGCACCACGCGGGGGATTGTAAGTCAAAATCGATGTGAGCCGTAACGGGGCGGCGCGCGCGTCTAACGCTCGCGGTACTGTTTGCCGCGCGCGAGCGCCGTCAGCTCGGCCATCGACCCGGAGCGGCCGATGCCGATGAGCATGTCGCCCGCGCGAATCTGCGTCTCGCCCGAGGGGTTGAAGAGCATCTCGCCGTCCTGACGCCGGATGGCCGCGACGACCACGTCGAGCCTTGAGCGGATGTCCGTCTCCTTGAGCTTGCGGCCTTCGAGCGGCGAGCTGCCCGCGACCTCGACCTGCTCGAAGGCGAGGTCTAAGGTGTCGGCCGTGATCGAGTCCATGAAGTCCGCGACGGCCGGTTTGAGAAGCGCCTGCGCCATGCGGTGGCTGCCGATGATGGTCGGGGCGATGACGCGGCTCGCGCCCGCGCGCACGAGCTTCGGCTCGGCCGACTCCTCGACCGCGCGCGAGACGATGCGCAAGCTGGGGTTGAGCGTCCGCGCCGTCAGCACGACGTAGAGGTTGTCGGCGTCGTCGGGCAGACACGAGGCGAGCCCCAACGCGCGCTCGACGCCGGCCTCGACGAGCGTCTCGTCGAGCGTCGCGTCGCGGATGAGCAGGTGCGTGTCGGGGACGTGCAGCTCGGCGGCGAGCAGCGCGTTGCTCTCGACGACGACGAAGGCGACGCCCGCGCGCCGCATCTCCGAGACGATGCGGCGGCCGACGCGCCCCGCGCCGCAGATGATGTAATGTCCGTGGAGTTTGCGCATCTCGCGGTGGCGGCGGCGCTCGCCGTACGCCGCCATAATCTCGGAGCGGACGAGCGACTGGACGGCCGTCGAGAGCAGGTAGCCGGCCGTGCCGACGCCGACGACCATGAAGATAATCGAGAAGTTGCGCCCGGCCGGCGTGAGCGGCAGCGGCGGGCCGTAGCCGACGGTCGTCACCGTCATCAACGTCATGTAGAGGCTGTCTAAGAGCGACCAGCCCTCGACGAGCGTGAACCCGAGGGTGCCGAAGGCCACCACGCCCGCGAGCGCGGCCAGCGAGTAGGCCAGACTCGCGGGCGGCCTCAGCTTCCGACTCCGTTCTGCTGGGGGCGGCATCGAACCGTGCGACTCCGCGGCGGCATCAAATCCGAGTTCAAGGTTGCGAGTTCAAAGTTACAGGTTGAAGACCGAAGTTCTGAACTCGTAACTTTGAACTCAGCCCGCCACGTTAGCTAAAGGTGCGGGAGGTGTCAAACGTTTGAACGGACGGCGCGAATCCCGCACGGCTCCTGCGCGTTAACGAGTGTGCGTGGCCGAGCGTCAGTCAGAAGTCGATTTACTATTCGCGGTTTAGCATTTACTATCGACAACGATGGCACTTCGTCATCCGCCGAAAGATGTGATCCCGCCCGCCGCGCGCGTTCGTCAGCGCTCGGCGCGCGTCGTCAGGTTCGAGGAGCCGCCCGAGGGCTTCTGGCGCCGCTGGCGTCGCCGACTCATTCGCCCGGCGACGGTCATCCCGGCGGTCGCCCTGACCGTCCTCGCCGCCGGCGTCCTCGGCTACTACTACACGGTCTTCTCCGAGCGCATCGACCGCCTGCTGCGCGGCGAGGTCTTCACGCGCAGCGCCGGGCTCTACTCCGCGCCGAAGCAGTTGCGCGCGGGCGAGAGCGTCTCGGCGGAAGACTTGGTCGCGGGTCTGAAGCGCGCCGGCTACGTCGAGAAGGCGCGGCAGGCCGACGACGCGCGCGGCCGCTACCGGCTCGACGGCGCGGCGCTTGAGATCGAGCCGAGCAAGGACTCGCTCATCGACGGCCGCCCGCAGTTCCCGCACCTGCGCGTCGTCTTCGCGAAGGGCGGGAAGTCGGTCGCCGAGCTGCGCGACCTCGACGCGGGCGGCGCGAAGTTGCAGAGCGCGTGGCTTGAGCCCGAGCTGATCAGCTCGGTCGCCGGGCCGCAGCGCGAGCGGCGGCGCGTCATCGGCTTCAACGACCTGCCCGACCCGCTCGTTAAGGCCATCGTCGTCACCGAAGACCGCGACTTCTTCAACCACTACGGCGTCAACTTCCGCGGCATCCTGCGCGCGGCCGTCCGCCGCTACGACGCCGACCCGAACTCGTTCCTCTCGCGGCAGGGCGGGTCGAGCATCACGCAGCAGCTCGTCAAGAACCTCTCCGGTCAGGCCGAGAACTCGCTCAAGCGCAAGGTGTCCGAAGCCTACATGTCGATCATCCTTGAGACGCGGCTTGAGAAGAAGGAGATTTTCGCGCTCTACTGCAACGAGGCTTATCTGGGTCAGCGCGCCGGCTTCTCCATCAAGGGGTTCGGCGAGGCCGCCGAGGCTTACTTCAACAAGGACGTGACGGCGCTCACGCTGCCCGAGGCGGCGCTGCTCGCGGGCATGATTCGCAGCCCGAACCGCTACAACCCTTACAAGTATCCCGAAGTGGCCTTCGAGCGCCGTAATCAGGTCTTGAAGTCGATGATCGAGGCCGGCGCGGCCTCGGAGGTCGAGGCGGCGCGCGCCATGGCGACCGAGGTCAAGCTCGCGCCCGCCCGGGGGCGCATCGACGCCTCGGAGGCCCCGTACTTCGTGGACTACGCGCAGGGGCAGCTCGCCGACCTCATCGCCGACACGTCGGCCGCCGACCGCCTGCGCATCTACACGACCATCGACATGGACTTGCAGCGCGCGGCCTACTCGGCGCTGGTCAAACAGCTCGCCGCGCTCGACAAGGCGCAGGCCAAACGTTTCCCTTCGGGGACGCTCCAGGCCGCGCTCGTCGCGATGAAGGCCGACACCGGCGAGATCGTGGCGATGGTCGGCGGGCGCGACTACGAGAAGAGCCAGCTCAACCGCGCGACCGACGCGATGCGACAGCCCGGCTCGGTCTTCAAGCCGTTCGTCTACGCGACCGCGCTCAACACGGCCTACGACCCCACGCCGCGCCTCATCACCGCCGCGACGACGTACAGGGACGAGCCGACGACCTTCTCCTACGGCGGCCAGCAGTACTCGCCGGGCAACTTCGGCGACACCTTCTCGAACGCGGACGTGACGCTGCGAGACGCCCTGACGCGCAGCCTCAACGTCGTCACCGTCAAGATCGCCGACGAGATGACCATCAGCCGCGTGATGAGCCTCGCGGCGAAGGCGGGTCTGCCGAAGCCGAAGCAGAACTATCTCGCGCAGGCTCTGGGGACGAACGAGGCGACGCCGCTTCAGGTCGCCTCGGCCTACACGGCGTTCGCGCAGTTGGGGACGCGCGTCACGCCCATCGCCATCAGCCGCGTGACGACCGGCGCGGGCACGACCATCGCCGCGCCGCAGGGGCAGAAGAACGAGGTCATGCGCCCGCAGGTCGCCTACATCATGGACTCGATGATGAAGGACGTGGTGAACCGCGGGACGGCGGCGAAGGTGAGGGCGCGGGGGCTGCGCGCCAACGTCGCGGGCAAGACCGGGACGAGCCGCGACGGGTGGTTCGCGGGCTTCACTCCCAACCTCGTCTGCGTCGTTTACGTCGGCTTCGACGACGGCTCCGACCTGCGGATGACGGGCGGCGACTCGGCGCTGCCCATCTGGACGGACTTCATGACGGCGGCGCTCGCCGCGCACCCCGAGTGGGGCGGCGACTGGCAGGAGCCGGCCGACATCGAACACGTCGAGATAGACCCGCGCACGGGGCTGCTCGCCGGCCCCGAGACGACCGAGCGCCGCACCGAACTCTTCATCAGCGGCACCAAGCCCGCGCAGGAGAGCATGCTCCCCGACGAGCTGCCGACGCCCGAGGAACTGCCGACGCCCGCGGCAGACCTGCCGCTCACGTACCCCACGCCCGGCCCCGTCTACGTCCCACCGTACCCGGAAGACACGCCGCCGCCTTCCCGGCGCGGCCGCCCCGGCACAGAGGGTCGCGGCGAGGACGACCCCGACTCCCCCTCGCGCCTCGCGGGCACCGTCACGCTCGACATAGACCCCGACACCGGCCTCATCGCCGTGCCGACCTGCCCGGTCATCCGCTCAAGAACCTTCGTCATCGGCACAGAGCCGCGCCGACGCTGCGGCCCGCAGTACCACCAGAACCAGACTATCTTCCCCTCCGAGACGCGCCCCCGCCGCACCTCGCCCAGACCCTGAGATTTCTGGCGACTACATCTCAACCCTCTCGTACACATCCGCGAGACTCAGAACGCACTCGACCGAGGTCAGCTCGACGCGCCCCTCCGCCCCGCGTATGTCCGCGAGCAGCCAACGACCGTCCGGTTGTTTGGTGTGCTGCGCGACGTGGTATTCGTCCTGGGCGATGAGGATGTATTCCGCGAGCGAGGGCAGCGTGCGGTAGTAGCCGGATTTTACTCTGAGGTCGTAAGAGGCGGTGGACTTTGATAGAACCTCGACCAGCAGCGTCGCATTCAGCAACGTGTCCACATGGTCATCCTCAAACTGAGGCTCGCCGCAGACGACTACGACATCTGGGTACGTGTAGAGGTTCGCTGACGGAATCCTGACGCGCATGTCGCTCGGATAAACTTCGCAGGGTTTTCCCCTGAGTTGCTGCCAGAGCGACCCGAAGATGTTCCCGGCGATAAGATTATGCCGCCGGCTCGCGCCGGTCATGGCAAAAATCTCGCCGTCGAAATACTCGTTCTTGTATTCGGCGGCGCGTTCGTAGGTCAGATACTCTTCGGGCGTGACGTAGGTCTTTTTGGTTTGACGGGACATAAAGCATCTCCGGCGTCTGGTGGCGGGCGGTGACAATATACCACCTCACTGCCGGCGCAAGCCGTCAAATCACGAGTCTCTTATGAAGGGGCGTCGCATTGCCGGAGCGCCTCGCGGAGGGTTTCGATTGCGAGGGCGGCGGCGTGCGTTTTGCGCGGGGGGAGGCCGCCGGCGGCGCGGGCGATGGAGTCGCGCGTGACGCGCGCGGCCTCTTCGAGCGTGAGACCTTCGAGCATCTCGGCGAGCGCGGAGCCGCAGGCGAGCGTGGGCGGGCAGCCGTAGGCGAGGAAGCGCGCGGCCTCGATGCGCCCCGAGCGCAGGCGGAGCGACAGACGCAGGCGGTCGCCGCAGACGGGGTTCGACTGTTCGGCCTCGGCGTCGGCGTCCGGGAGCGTGCCTGCGTTGCGCGGGTTCGCGAGGTGGTCTTTGAGGAGGTCGGAGTAGGACACGGGTTTAAAGTTCAAAGTTGCAGGTTCAAAGTCTCAAGTTAACCGCCCTGTCCTTCGACTTTGAACTTTGAACCTGCAACTTTGAACTGATGCTGATAGAGCGGGGAGAGGCGGCGCAGATTCTCGACGGCGCGCGGCAGGACTTCGAGCACGTAGTCAACCTCCTCTTCGGTCGTGTCCTTGCCGAGGCTGAAGCGTATCGAGCCGCGCGCCAACTCGTCGTCGCGCCCGAGCGCGCGTATGACCGGCGAGGGTTCGAGCGAGCCGGAAGAACACGCCGACCCCGTCGAGACGGCGACGCCCTGCATGTCGAGGTTGATGAGCAGCCCCTCGCCCTCGACGTAGCGGAACGAGATGTTCGAGACGCCGGGCAGCCGCCGCGCGCGGTCGCCGTTGTAGACGATGTCGGAGACGCGCGACTCGACGCCCGCCTCGAACCGCTCGCGGAGCCGCCGGACGTGCTCGACCCGCGCGTCGAGTTCGAGCCGGGTCAGGCGCGCGGCCTCGCCGAAGGCGACGACGAGCGGGACGGCCTCCGTGCCCCCGCGCCGCTCGCGCTCCTGATGGCCGCCGACGTTCTGCGGCGCGAGCCGCGTGCCGCGCCGCACGTAGAGCGCGCCCACGCCCTTCGGCGCGTAGAGCTTGTGCGCGGACATCGAGAGCAGGTCGCATCCGAGCGCGTCCACGTCCACGCGCAGGCCGCCGGCGGCCTGCACGGCGTCGGTGTGGAGCCAGATTTTCTGACCGGCGGCGCGGCGCTCGCGGACGAGCGCGCCGATCTCGGCGACGGGCTGGACGGTGCCGACCTCGTTGTTGGCGAGCATGACGGTGACGAGCACCGTGTCGGGCCGCAGGGCCGCGCGCACGTCCTCGACGCGGACGACGCCCTCTTCGTAGACGGGCAGCCGCGTCACCTCCCAGTCGCGCCGACCCAACGAGTCGCAGATGCCGCGCACGGAGGAGTGCTCGATTGACGTGGTGATGACGTGGCGGCCGTGTTCGGCGTGCTGCTCGCAGACGCCGCGGATGGCGAGGTTGTTGGCCTCCGTCCCGCCGGAGAGGAAGACGACCTCGTTGGGTCGCGCGCTGATGAGGTCGGCCACCTCGCGCCGCGCGCGGTCAACGGCGGCGCGCGCCCCCTGCCCGTAGAAGTGGACGCTCGAAGGATTACCGAACTTCTCGGTCAGAAAGGGAAGCATCGCCTCGACGACCCGCGGGTCAACCGGCGTCGTCGCGCTGTGATCTAGGTAAACTCGACGCATATTTGCTCAAAAATAATGATAAACCCTCGAAGGTAGTTCGGGCATCAAATGCGGCGGCAAGCTCTCCCGCACGGCCTTTCGAGTC
>JBEVKV010000250.1:0-7077 GCA_040509515.1 Pyrinomonadaceae bacterium
CCGCCGCGCCCGGCTCGCCCGCCGCGACCTTCGACTCGTCGGCGAGCCCCGCAGGCGCGTCACCCTCGGACGGGGCGGTGCCCGCCGCGGGCCCCTCGGCCGGCGACTCGCGCTTGATGAGGCGCGCGGCGAGCATCGGCGTCAGCGTGAAGGAGACGAGCAGAGACACGCCGATGGCGAACGAGGAGGTCAGCCCGAACGAAGACATGAAGCGGCCGACGATGCCGCCCATGAAGCCGACGGGGATGAAGACGGCGAGCAGGCTGAGCGTCGTCGCCATGACGGCGAGGCCGATCTCCTTCGTGCCGTCGATGGCCGCCTGAAAGGGCGCGACGCCCTTCTCCTCGACGAAGCGGTAGATGTTCTCAAGCACGACGATGGCGTCGTCGATGACGATGCCGACCATCAGCGTCAGCGCCAGCATCGTGATCTGGTTGAGCGTGTAGTCCATCGCCGCCATCAGCCCGAAGGTCGCGACGATGGAGGTCGGGATGGCGATGGCCGCGATGAGCGTCGAGCGGAAGTTCCACAGGAAGAGGAAGACGACGAGCGCGGCGAGCAGGCCGCCCTCGATGAGGTGCGTCTTGATCGAATCGACCGCCGCCTTGATGAAGATCGACTGGTCGCCGACGATCTGCGTCCGCACGCCCTTCTTCGCGAGCACGGGCTCAAGCTCGGCCAGACGCTCCTTCAGGGCGTCGGCCACCTCGACCGAGTTCTGCCCCGACTGCTTCGAGACGATGAGCGTGACGGCCGGCTGGCCGTTCAGACGCGCAGAGGTGCGCTGCTCCTCCGAGCCGTCCTCGACGTAGCCGATGTCGGAGATTTTCACCGAGTAGGAGCCGCGCGAGCCGACGGCGACGTGGTTGAAGTCCGACGGCGAGGTGATGCGCCCCATCGTGCGCACGGTCAACTCGCGCGCGCCCTCGTCCACGCGCCCGCCGGGCAGTTCAAGGTTCTGCGCGCGCAGCGCCGCGACCACCTCGGGGACGGTGACGTTGAAGGCGCGCATCTTGTCTGGGTCGAGCCAGACGTGCAGCTCGCGCGTCGCGCCGCCGATGATCTGAACCTGCCCGACGCCGTTGATGGACTCGATGCGCTCCTTGATCTCCTTATCGGCGATGTCGGTGACTTCGCGCAAACTCTTGTTGGCCGAGACGGCGATGCGCAGGACGGGCGCGGCGTCGGTGTCGAGCTTGATGATGACGGGGTCTTCGGCCGTCTCGGGCAAATCGCCGCGGATGAGGCTGACCTTGTCGCGTATCTCCTGCGCGGCCACGTCCACGTCCTTGTCCAGCAGGAACTGGACGAAGACCTGCGAGACGCCCTCGACCGAGGTCGAGCGCAACTCGTCGATGCCGCTGATGGTGTTGACCGCCGCCTCCACCTTGTCGGTGATCTCGGTCTCCACCTCGCGCGGGCTCGCGCCGGGGTTGACCACCGAGACCGTGATGGTCGGGAAGTCGATCTTCGGGAACAGGTCGACGCCCAGCGTCGTGACCGAGAAGAGTCCCACCACCGTCAGCGACAGAATCAGCATCGTCGCGAACACGGGACGCCTCACGCAAATCTCAGCTAGTTTCTGCATGACAGACTTGTCCTATGAATCCACACGGTCACTGCCTGACGGGGACGCCGTCGGCCAACTGTTCGACGTTCGAGGTGGCGACCAGCTCGTCGGCCGCGACGTTGCCCCTGACTTCAATGAGGTCGCCGTCCTGGCGGCCCGTGGCGACGAGCCGCTCCTGCGCGACGCCGTCGCGGATGACGAAGACGCGCGCGGTCGTCCCGTCGGTGCGCACCGCGCGCGCGGGGACGAGGACGGCCGGGTCCGACTGCGGCATCAGCACGCGGATGGTCGCGAACTGGCCCGGCTTGAGCAGGTTCTCGCCGTTCATCACTTCGGCCTCGACGGTGAGCGTGCGCGACTGCTGCGAGACGTTCGGCGAGACGCGCGCCACGCGCCCGGCGAAGCTGCGGTCGGGGTACGTGCTCACCGAGACCGAGACGCTCTGCCCGGGCCTCACCGTCGCGATGGCCTGCTCGGGCACGTCGATGCGGACGCGCAAGGGGTTGGTGCGCACGACCGTCGCGATCTTCATGCTGGTCGAGACGAACTCGCCCACGTCGGCCGTGCGCTCCGTGACGAAGCCGCTGATGGGCGAGTAGATGGTCACGTCGCGGACGCCCTTCTGCGCCTGCTCGACCGACACCCGCGCGGCCTGCGTGGCGGCGCGCGCCGTCTGGACGGCGGCGTAAGACTGGTTGGCCTGCGCGAGCGCCGCCTGATACTGCTCGCGCAACTGGTCGCGCTGCGCGCGCTGCTGGTCGTAGGCCGCGCGCGCGATGTCGCCCGACTCAAGGAGCTGCTCGTGGCGGCGCAGGTTCTTCTCCGCGAGGTCTAAGGCCGCGCGCGCCGCGCCGACCTCGGCCACGCGCACGGGGTCGAAGCGCTGCCCCGGGCGGAGCCCGATGCGCGCCTCGGCCTGCGTCACGTTCGAGTTGGCCTGCGCCAGCGCGGCCTGCGCCTGCTCCAGACGCAGCCGCGCGTCGCCCGCGTCGAGCTGCGCGATGACCTGCCCCTTCTGGACGAAGCTGCCGAGGTCGACGCCGACCGAGACGACGCGCCCGCCCACGATGGGGGCCACGTCCGTCTGCTCGTCCGCGGCGAGGCTGCCCGTCGCCTCGATGAAGCGCGGGAGGTCGCGCATGACGGCCGGCGCGGTCGTCACGTCCACGGCCGGCGGAGTCGCGGCGGCCGCCGGGCTCTCGCCCTTCTTCTTGTTCGCCTGCGCGGACGAGCCGCCGCAGGCGGCGGCCCCGAGGCCGAGGGCGGCGACGAGCGCCAGCCCGATTAACGTCTTGACTTGAGTGCGGGGAATCATGTCGTTCAACTCTTATTATTCCTGGCTGTCAGAATCTTTGTCGGAAGGGCCGGCGGCGACGCCGCGCAGAACCACCTCCGCGAAACGGCGCGCGGCCTCCTCGTTTGAAACGTCGAAGATGCGGCGCGCGGGGTCTCTGTCCCAGAGCAGGTTGACGAGCGAGTGGTGGATGACCGCGCCGACGAAGACGCGCACCACGGCGTTGGGCTCCACGTCGCGGAAGGCGCCCTCGGCCTGCCGGCGGCGTATGTAGTCGCCGAGAAACTCGTAGAGCGCGCGCACGTTCTTGTCCCAGAAGACCTGCGCGAGCGAGTGCTTTTCGAGCGCGAGGTACATCAGCAGGCGCAGGAATTCCGCGTCGCCGCTGTGGTGTTCGAGCATCGAGAGCGCGATGCCCTCGAAGACGGCGCGGTCGTCCGAGCCCTCGACGGCCGCCGCGACGCTGTGGCAGACCATGTCGACGACCGGCCGCTCGTCCTCGGCCGAGACGGGGCTCGCCCCGAGCCCGGCGCAGCCCTTGTAATCGATGATGGCAGTGTAGAGGTCTTCCTTGGTGGCGAAGTGGCGGAAGATGATGGCCTCCGAGACGCCCGCGGCCTGCGCGATCTCCTTGGTGGTCGTGCCCCGGAAGCCGCGCTCGGCGAAGAGCCGCAACGCGACCTGGACGATCTGCAGGCGGCGCTCGTCGGCGGCCATGCGCCCGCCCGCGTGCTGGGCGGACTGCTGCCCCGGGACTTGCGCCTCCGGGGTCGCCGCGTCCGCGCCGCCGCGCCCGGCCTCCGTCTGTCTGCTCATATCTTGACCCGCCTCTCCGAACCGCCGATTACAAGTAAGTACTTACTTACCTTAGATGCGCGACAGAGTCAAGTCAAGACGGTAAATATTTCGTGATGTATTGTTCCGAGCCTTGTGCTACATTCGGCCCGTACATTTTCACAACAAAACTGATTCTTCGGGGCGCGGGTGGGCTCGCACGTTTCCCCGGCCTTTCCCTCGCACAGACCTCGCGGGAGCCCTGTCGGCACGACGCTTGCTCCCGTGTGGCGGGAAAAGCATTTTCTGGAAGCGAACTCTCGCGCGCTTTCATTAGTTGGGACTTTAATCATCCTTGTGAGGAGAGAAAAGACTATGTCACAGAACAGACCTGGTAACGAGACTGGCGATTTCGGCGGCACGGGCGGCGGCACGGGTTCGGGCGGCGTTTCGGGCGGCACCGGCTCGGGCGGCGTTTCGGGCGGGACGGGCAGCGGCCTCAGCACGACGACGGGCGGCGGCGGCACCGGCGCGGCGACGGCGACGGCCCCCTCGGCGGGCGGCATCGGCGCGCGCGCTAAGGAGTACGGGCAGACCGTGGCGGACGCGGCCTCGACGGCGAAGGACTACCTGAGCGACAAGGCTTCGGTCGTCGGCGACAAGCTCTCGGGGCTGAAGGACGTCGACTACGCCGAGTACGCCACGCAGGCGAAGGACTACGCGCGGCAGAACCCGGGTCAGGCGCTTTTGGTCGCCGCGGCCGCGGGCTTCGTCATCGGCCTCCTCGTCCGCGGGGGGCGCAGGTAGACGATAAGTTCAAAGTTCAAATGTTCGAGGTTCAAAGTCGGGCGGCCGGCTTTGAACCTCGAACACGGCAACGCTTCGGGCGGGTTTTGAACTTTCAACTTTGAACTTTGAACTTTGAACTTTGAACTGCCGAGGAGGTAACGATGGCCGAAGTTGAGAGAAGGCGGGCGGACGTGCCCGCGACGGCGCAGTCGGGCGTCGATCTGGAGAATCTGCCCACGCTTCTGGGCAAGCTCAGCGACGACGTGATGCGGCTCGTCGACACCAAGCTCAGCCTCGTCAAGGTCGAGCTGAAGGAAGACGCGTCGTTCTACGCGCGCAACGGGGCCTTCATGGCCGTCGGCGCGATGGTGGCGCTCATCGGGTTCGCGCTCGTCAACGTCGCGGTCGCGTTCTTCATCTCGAACTTCTTCGCCAACGAAGCGGCGGCGGCCGAGAGGTTCGGGCCGACGAGTTACGGCCTGGGGTTCCTCATCACCGGCGTCCTTTACGTCGTCATCGGCGGCGTCATCGCCCTCGTGATGAAGAACAAGCTCGCCGGCTACAACCCCGCCCCGACGGCGTCCCTCGACGAGATCAGAAAGGATAAGCAATGGCTGAAGAACGAAATGTAGGGCTGGCGCGCGCCACCGAATCAGCCGGCGACGACGACGTTGACCAGACCAAGGCGGCACTTCAGCGCCGGATGGAGGAAGCGCGCGAATCCATTACGCAAACTGTTACAGAGATTAAGGACACGGTCGTGACCCAGTACCAGCAGGTGAAAGATAACATCAGCGACACGCTCGACTGGCGCGAGCAGTACAAGCGCCACACGCTCCCCTTTACGCTCACGGCCTTCGCCGTCGGCACCTTCGTCGGCTACACCGTGATGGGCGCCTTCAAGGGCGGCGGTGACGACTACGAGGAGGAGGAGTCATTCGACCGCATCGACGCCGCTTTCGACCGCGGCGTCAAGGGGTCTGCGAAACGCGCCTACGCGGCGCAGCCCATCCTCGGCGGCGCGGGCGCAGGGGCCTATCAGCGCACCTCGCGCTCGGAGTCGAACGCCGCGACCGAGTCGGCCGAAGCGTTCGGCCGGAGCGGCGGCGACGACTACAGCGGCGACGTGGGGCCGGAGACGCGCCCCTCTTACAGCAGCGGCTATCAGGCTCCGACCGCGCCGCAGGCGCTCGTCTCCCACGCCTCGGTCTCGGCCCCGGCGGCGACCGAAGAGTCGGAGGAGCCGAAGGGCCCCGGCCTCATCAGCCGCTTCAAGGAGACGAAGGCTTACGACAGGCTGCAGGAGGAGTTGTCCACGCTCGGCGAGCGGGCGCTCGAAGAGCTTTCGCGCACGGCGCAGACGGTCGTCGTCCCGGCGCTCCTGAGCAAGCTCAAGGACATGATCGGCATCGACCTCTCGACGCAACAACGGGTCGCGAAGCGGAGCCGCGTCGAACAGCAGACCGCGCAGACGACCGCGCAGACCGCGGCCGCGGTCGAGGGCGGCGCGTCCGGTCAGGGCGCGTCGGCACGGACGGCGGCCGCTGGCGGGACGGAAGGCTACGGCGCTTCTTAAATGTGTGAAGGCGGAAGGATGAAGGGCGAAGGATGAAGGACGAAGCGGAGCCTGCTTTGACTTCATCAATCGTCACTCATCCGTCACCCGTACCTTTCGAGCGGGCGGGCGGTCGCGAGAGCGGCGGCCCGCCCGCTTTCAATTCGGGCGCGGCGCCGGAAGGCGTCGTCGAGGTCATCATCAACGCGACAGCCGGCGGCGGCGGCGACGGCGAGGCGGCGCGCGCGGTCGAGGCGGCCTTCGGCGCGTGCGGCGTGCGCGCTAACGTCTCTCTGGCGCACGACGGCGCGGAGATGTCGGAGTTTGTGCGGCGCGCGCTCGCGAACGGGGCGCGTGTGGTCGTCGCGGGCGGGGGCGACGGGACGGTCAGCACGGTGGCGGGGGCTCTGGTCGGCACGGACACGACGCTCGGCGTGCTGCCGCTGGGGACGCTCAACCACTTCGCCAAAGACCTCGGGATTCCGCTCGGGCTCGAAGAGGCGGCGCGCAACGTCTGCGAGGGGCGCGAGGCGCGCGTGGACGTGGGCGAAGTCAACGGGCAAATCTTCGTCAACAATTCGAGCCTCGGGCTCTACCCACGCATCGTGCGGCGGCGCGACAAGCTGCGCGAGCGCGACGGGAGCGGCAAGTGGTCTGCGTTCGCGCGCGCGGGGCTCGCGGTGCTGCGCCGCCACCCGTTCCTGAACGTGCGGCTCGACGCCGACGGCCGGCTCATCAAACGCAAGACGCCGTTCGTCTTCGTCGGCAACAACGAGTACGAGACGGAGGGGCTACAGCTTGGCGGGCGCACGCGGCTCGACGCCGGGCACCTGAGTCTCTACGTCGCGCACCGCACGGGTCGGCTCGGCCTGCTGCGTCTGGTGCTGAGCGCGCTCTTCGGGCGTCTGCGCCGCGAGCACGACTTCGACGCGCTCAGCGTGGAGGAGGTCTGGGTCGAGACGCGCAGACCCAAGCGGCTCCCCGTCGCCACGGACGGCGAGGTCACCGTGATGACGACGCCGCTCCACTACCGCGTCCGCCCCGGCGCGCTAAAAGTTATAGTTCCGAAGGAAGTGACGAGTGACGAGTGACGAG
>JBEVKV010000251.1:0-6701 GCA_040509515.1 Pyrinomonadaceae bacterium
TCGCCTAATCCTTGACCGACTTCGGCGAGCACGGAGGCGAAGTTTTCAAAGCGGCCCGCGCGGACTCACGCCGCCGGGCGCGCGCTCGGGGACGGACGGCCCGCGCCGACGCGCTGGCCCTCAAACCTGTTCATCAGCTTGAAGAGGACGGGGACGCCGAGGAAGAGCGTGAACCCCAGCCACTGCGACGAGCCGGCCCTCGGCACGTACACGCTGAAGAGGGCGAAGGCCGACACCAACACCAGCAGCAGCCCGGCCGAGCCGAGCGCCACGGGCGCGCGCCTGCCCGCGAGGGCGAACAGCAGCAGGCCGCAGAGAATCGCCGCCAGCGCGCCCCACGTCAAATAGCGTCCCATCGCCCCGACGCCCTCGTCGTAAAAACCCGCGCGCCTCAGGCTCAGCGCCGCGAGCGCCTCGGGCGATTCGACGACCTCGGCGCGGCGGACGACGATGGGCCTGACGGGTCGGTGCCGCGCGTCGCGCGCCGCGCGCTCGATCAGGTCGAGCACGTCCGCGCCGTTCTCCAGATGGCCGAAGACCGTGTACTGCCCGTCGAGGTGCGGGGCGTCGCCGAGCAGAATGCTGAAGGAGGTCTCGCCGCTGTCGGGCCGCCCGTCGTGCCGAGCCATCGAGAGCGTGCCCCGTTGGTGTCGGAGCCCGCTGAACTCGGCCGGGAGCGCGTGGATGGCCGCCGCCTGCTCGGGCGACGGCGCGGGCGTTTTGTAACGCGCGTCGGACAACTGCGCCACGAACGAAGACTCGACGCGGAAGAAATCGACGCCGTCGTAAGCGCCCATCCGCGCGAGCTTGAGAAGCTGCTCGGTGTGGCGCGGCGCGACTTCGGGGTAGAGCGCGAGCACCATGTCGCCGACGTTCGTCCGCAGCACGATGCGCTCGCTCGCCACGCGCGGGGCCGCCTCGGCCGACGCGTCCTGCGCGGCGGGCTCTTGCGCGGCGGCGCTCGCGGCGCAGACAAGCGCGGCGAGAAGCAGAAGGAGTGTCTTTCTCATGCCGGCTGCCCGACGCCCGCGGGCGTCTCGACGGGGAGTGTGACGGGCCGGCGCGCGTGCGCGGCGCTCGGCCGGACGAGTTGCTCGATGTTCACGAGCAGCGGCGAGCTGACCTTCGGGTTCTTGAGCTTCCAGATGACGCCGTCGACGAAGAAGTGATGAATCTGCACGCCCGCCAGAACTATCGGCGCGGCCAACTGGTAGCCGAACCCCGTGCTGCTCGCCAGCGTGTGCGGCAGCATCCAGAAGAGGAACCCGCCGACGCACACGATGATCGCGCCCCAGCGCAGACTCTCGCGCGCCACGTACCGCCTCGACGGCTCGATGTCGTGCGTGTCCAAACGCTCCTTCAGGTGCATCGACCACGCGATGAGTAGGTATTGCAGGCTGTGGAAGAAGGGCACGAAGGCGTTGAAGTTCGGGTCGCCCGACCCGACGACGAACCAGAGCAGTTGCGCCGCCGCCGGCAGCAGCACGACGGGCGGCAGCACGCGCCGGTTCGACGCGCACCAGTAGACGACGAAGAGCAGGAACAGCGCCCCGCACATCCACATCCCGTAGCCCGCCAGAATCGCCACGTACTGCGGCAGCCTGAAGGTCGGGTACGCAATCCCGTAATAAGAGTAAGTCCCCAGCGCCGTCTCCGAGCGCGCCACCGAGAGGAAGTACGTCCCGAAGACGAAGCCGGAGAGCGCGAGGCGTTCGAGGCGGCCGAGCGCGAAGCCCGCGCGCCGCGCGTAGACGAGCGTGATGCCGACCGACTGTCCGCTGTAGTGGTAGCCCGACCAGAGCAGGAAGAGTTTGACGAAGTAGGGCGCGACCGTGTTCGGCTGCGCGAACGAGGCCGCCATCCCGGCGACGACGAGCGGCGGGACGACGAAGGCCGTGAAGGGGTACTGCGCGACGTTCTCCCTCGATTGGTAGAGCCTGTGGCAGGTCGCGGCAAAGTGCGGGTAGTTGCAGACCCACGTCAGCACCGCCGCCGCCGTCCAGACCCAAGTCGCCTGCACGGCCCCCGCCTGATAGAAGGCCGCGAGCGCCGCGAACGTCAGGATGGACGCGCCGCCGATGCAGGCGAAATCGACCAGCGGGCTGACGAAGTAGAGGTGCGGCGCGGGGCGGGCGGGCGCGGCGTTGAAGAGGGGGATTCTCATGGGGTGCGGGCGGACGTGTGACGGGGTTTGTCAGTCGCCGCTGACGGGGTTTGTCAGTCTTCGCCTCTCCCGGCGGCGGCGGCGAAGGAGCTTTCTCGAACTTCGCGTCAGACTTCGTGGCGGGGACGGCCGACCCGCGACCCGCCGCACGCCTTCTTGGCAACTTTCAGTCCACTTTCAGTCCAACGCCGCGCAGCGCAGCGTCCGCCTCGAACTCCGCGCCACGCCGCACGCGCGGAAGGCGACAAAACACGGCCGGACTGTCACCTTCGGCCACATCGTTGTGAAACGGATTTCACCTTCGGGGGCGTCCACATCCTGCCCGCGCGCGAACGGCCCGCACCCTACTTCCCGCAGCGCGCCGGTGTGAAGCGGCCTTCCCGGCTTGTCACTTAAGGTGACGCCCGCGCGGCGTCGGCCGCCCACGCGCACGGCCGTACGGCGCGGAAAGCGGGCGCGGAGGTCGTGGCACCGCTCTTGCCCTGTGAGGGCGCGGATAGGTGAGACGCCCTGCGCGGCGTCTCGGCGAAACGGCGGTCAACAGGAGAAGCAGGATGAGAGAGCGCGTGGCGAAGAGGGTCGGCAGGACGCGTGGGCGCGTGCGGCGCGAGGGCGGCTTCAGCATGGTACAGATGCTCATCACGATGGTCGTGCTCGTCATCGTCGTGGGCTTCGGCGTGATGGGCATCGTCAAGGCGCGCACCTCGATGCGCGTGCAGAACTCGGCGCGCGTCTTCGCCGGCTACGTCGAGAAGGCGCGCTCGGACGCCATCCGACGCCACGCCACTTCGAGCGTGAAGATGACCGTGGCGAATGCCACCTCCTACGTCGTCACGATGGACTTCAACCTCGACGGCTCGGCCGAGTCGCGCACCATCACGCTCGAAGATGGCGTCTACGTCAACAGCGCCGCGGTGGCGCTGACCTTCGACTGGCGCGGGCGGCTGACGGGCGATGGGCTCAGCTTCACGTTCGAGGGGCCGGGCGGCAGCTACCCCGTCCAGCTCGACGTGACCGGCTCGGGCGACGTGACCATCGGCGAGGAGACGTTTGCCGACTCGGAGGTGCCGAACGTCACGCTGAACAACGGCACTGCCGGCGGCGACGTGCTCGACGACGTGACGACGACCACCTCGCCCACAACTCCGCCCACGACTCCTCCGACCACACCGCCGACCACGCCGCCCACGACTCCTCCGACGACGCCGCCGACGACACCGCCCACAACGCCGCCTACGACGCCGCCCACGACTCCTCCGACGACGCCGCCGACGACACCGCCGACGACACCGCCACCCACGACGCCGCCGACTACGCCGCCACCCACGACGCCGCCGACAACGCCGCCGAGCACACCGCCGCCGACCACGCCCCCTTCGACGCCGCCGACGCAGCCCACCTGCACCATCTCCGCCGACGCGACGTTGGTGCAGTTCAACGCCTGCAACAACGGCGGCAACCAGTGCGGCACGGGGACGGTCAAGATCACGCTGACCAACCCCTCGACCGGGGCCACCGTCTCGGCGTCGGGCGTGGGCAACCACCTGACGATGACGGGTCCCACCAAGTCCGGCAACGTCTACACCTTCACGTTCAAGTCGAAGAACACCGTCCGCACCACGAACGACGTGACCTTCACCGGCACCTCGTGCGGGACGAAGATCGTCTCGATCAAGACCAAGTAGCCACGGCCCCGGGAGGTTCAGACTCCGATGACATCACGAACCCACGCCGCCGCGCCGGCGCGCCACGGCGAACGCGGCTTTACGCTCGCCGAGACGGCCATCGCGCTGCTCATCATGATGATCGCCAGCGTCGGCGTCGTCTCGCTCTTCTCCTACTCGATCAAGTACAACGCGGGCGCGAAAGACCGCGAGCTGGCGATGGCCGTCGCGCAGAAGCGCATGGAGTGGCTGCGCGGCATCCCCTACAACGCCGCCACGCGCGGCGTCGCCTACCACTACCCGACCGCCGCCAACCCGGCCAGCGGCGGGCTCGCCAAGACGACCGGCGTGACCGAGACGACGACGAGCGCGGGGCGCTCCTACACCGTCGTCACGACCATCGCCAACTTCAAGGACGCCACCGACGCCGCCTCGGTCATTAAGACCATCACGGTGCGGGTCACGCCCGACGGCGCCGACGACGCGCTCGGGGCGGTGGCGCTGACCACGCAACGCTCCATCCTCTTAATGGGGACGAACTGAGGCGGGCCGAGGCCCGCGAGGTGAAATGGCCCTTATGCGCAGACAAAGTTCCGGCGGCGGTGAGGCCGGCTTCTCGCTCATCGAGCTGATGGTGGCGATGGGCGTCACGCTCATCATCATGACCCTGGCGAGCACGGTGCTGATGGAGTGCTTCCACGTCCGCACGCGCCAGGACTCGCGCACCTCCGCGCTCGCCGACGTGCAGCGCGCGCTCAACATCATCTCGCGCGAGGTGGCCAGCGCCGGCTACGGGCTCTCGACCAACGGCGTCGTCGGCTGCGCGGGCGCGGCCGCCTCGACCTGCGACTCCGGCGACAACTCCATCCGCATCCGCTCGAACCTCAACCGCTTCGACGCGAGCCCGCCCGACACCGACACGGCGGACGACGGCGAGGACGTGAAGTTCTTCATCCAGACCACGAACGGCAAGCGCTACGTCGTCCGCTACAACCACAACGCGGCGACCGACAAGGCGACCGTGCTCGCCAACCGCATCGACCAGTTGCAGTTCTACTACTACGACGAGCGCGTCACCTACACCACGGGCACCTACAACGCCGCCTCGCCCGACGCCGCGCTCATCACCAACGTCAAGAACGCCGCCGGCACGGCCGAGGCCGAGGTGACGCCCGACCTGGCCAAGTACGTCGTCGTCGTCATCGTCGTCAAACTCGACGCCGTGGGCAAGCGCGGCACCAACGGCTACCAGCCGGCGACGCAGGAGATGCTCGTCTCGGACGTGGCCCTGCGCAACAACGACCTGTCGAACTACTGAGACTCAGACTACGCCCGCGAGGTTCAAAAAGAGATGAAGACGAGTCACACGCCCGCCGCCGTCAACGCGCCCGCCGCGCGGCACGCCCGCGAGCGCGGCGAGCGCGGCGCGGCGCTCATCATGGCGCTCCTGTTGACCACGCTGCTGCTGGCCGCCGGCGGCGCGCTCATCCTCACGTCGAGCATGGCCGCGACGACCGCCGCGGACTCGACCGCCGAGATGCAGGCTTACTACGCGGCCGAGGCCGGGCTCGAAGCCGCACTCGCCGTCGTGCGCCGCAACGTCGCGTCGAACACCACGCCGGCCCTGCCGGCGACCTTCCGCAACGTCGTCTGCGGCACGGCCAACACCAACTGCACCAACACCGGCGGCACCTTCTCGCAGTGGCTGAGCTACCAGGGCGGGACTGTCCCGCTCGGCAACCTCTCCTACTCGCTCACCGTCCACGACGCGAGCGTGGCGGCGGGCGCGGCGATCCCGAACTCGCCCTACACGCCGCGCTTCCTCCGCATCACCTCCACGGGGCGCGGCCCGAAGGGCGCGCGGAAGGTGCTGGAGATGACGGTGGACAGTTACCCGTTCGACTTCACCGCGCGCGCCGCCATCGCCATCCGCAGCAACACCGACGACAACACGGGCATGAGCGCCTTCAGCCTCGGCAGCAGTAACCCGCACGAGTGGACGGGCAACGACCTCGCGGGGCAGGCGGGGCCCCTCCCGGCCTTCACCGTCACCAACACGGCGGACTACGACGCGGGTGACGGCTTCGGCGCGCCCCCCGGCAACGCGCAGGGGAAGGGCGAGGCCGCCATCAACCACGACAACGAAAACGTCTCCGGCCGCTCGGTGCTGGATAAGGTCAACCCGTCCGATCTTGAGAGCTGGCTCAAAGACGCCACTCAGGCGCGCGCCTTCATCACCGCGATGAGGGCCAAGGCGGCGGGGACGGGGCGACTGAAGCTCACTAACGACGGCGACTACGGCACGGAGGCGAACCCGAAGTTCACCTTCGTGGACGGCAACGCCAGCGGCGACGGGGCGGGGCTGATGATCGTGACCGGCACCTGGAGTCAGGGCGGCAGCACCAAGTTTCACGGCATCGTCCTCGCGCTCGGCGACGGTAATTTCGACCGCAACGGCAACCCCGACACCATCGGCGCGGTCGTCGTGGCGAACTTCGAGCACAACTGGAACGCCGGGAGCGCCTCCTACACCGGCTCGGGCCAGTTCGGCTCGCCGAGAATCACGACCGCGGGCGGCGGCAACTCGACCGTCGGCTACCACTCCGAGTGGGTGAGGAAGGCGATGGACACGCTCGGCTCGCGCGTCAGCGGCATCGTCGAGAAGTAGGCCCGACAACCCGACGGCCCCGAACGGGCGCGGCTCCCCTCAAAAGGGGCCGCGCCCTTCGCTTTTCGCCCGACGTGCTTGACACCCTTTCGCCCGCGTCGTTACCATCCGCCACTACAAGTGATAAGTGATGAGTCATAAGTGATAAGAAAAGACGTGGCCGCTGTTCCCTTCTTATCACTTATCACCCGTCACTTATCACTTA
>JBEVKV010000252.1:0-4134 GCA_040509515.1 Pyrinomonadaceae bacterium
GAAGATACAAGATTTGAGATTTGAAACTTCGGATTTGAAATCTCAATCCCCGACACGACGGACCGCGTCCGCTTACGGGAAGCGGGAGTGAACGACGGCTCGCGCATGTCTAGCTTGAAGGCTTGGCGGAAGCTAGCACGCGCGTGTGTGCGAGTCAAGAAGTCCGAAATCGCATACTCGGGTGAGAAAATTTGGAGTGCATAAAACCTAAGAGAGGGCGTGCGTCCGAGAGACATCGGAGGGAGTGATGTCGTCTCTTTCGCCCGCCCTCTCTTCCGGAGGAGCCCACCTTCCTGAGCGATTAAACGACGACCCCGTCCTAAAGTTTCCGAAAAATTTCGAGGCGCGTGCGGCGTCAAAGATGCGGCCCGAAACGTCCCGCCGCGTGGACTTAAGTCCACGCGCGCGGCCCGACTTTCAGGCCGCGCGCGCGCGGAGCGTGCGGCGCTGGCGCGCGACCTGATCGAGCCAGAGTTGCGCCTCCTGATAGTGCGGGAAGCGCTGCTCGTCGGTGCGGAACTGTTTGGTGTGGTAGTAGCGCCGGCCGTTGATGAGGCGCGCCGGGTGTTTGATGTGGAGCATCTCGTGGTAGAGGATGTACTCGACGAACCACTCGGGCACGTCGCGCGAGTCGAGCGTCTTGCTGATGACGATGGTGTCGTGGACGCCGTCGTGGTGGCCGAGGATGGTGCGCGTGCGCCGCTGCGACCACGTCAGCGTCGGCTGCTCAATCGCGCCGGCGAAGTAGCGCTGGTTCAGGCGCTGGAACATCCGTCCGAGGTCGTAGACGCTCCCCTGCGCCGACGAGACCATCTTGCGCCCGCGCTGCCGGCGCGCGAGGTCTGAGGCGCGCAGCACCTCGGGCGAGAAGGCGTAGTCGCGGTAGACGCGCTCGTAGAAGGGCGGCGCGCTGCGGCGGCGCAGGAGCTTCGAGACGAGGATGAAGGCGAGCGCGCGGTGGACGCCCACGGGCGCGCTTTTGAAAACGTCGGAGAGCCGGACGTAGACGCGCCCCGAGCGCAGCCGTATGGTGTGGTTGAGCCCCGCGTAAGGGTAATAGCGCACGTCCACTTCGGGCACCGGGCGCTTGGGCGCGAGCGTGCGGAAAGCCTCGGCGAAGAGTGCGGAGAGCAGTGGCTGAGAGTCGGGCATAAACTTGTAACCCTGCGCAAGAGACCGCCGCTTTACTTACGGGGAAGCCGCCGTGAGACGGGTGGTGCCGTCGGAACTGTGACCCGAAGCGTTGAGGCTCGATATTAAGAGGCTTCCGCCGGGGGCGTCAAACGACACTTTTTGACCCGTCGCTAAGCCTTTTAATTGCCGACAAATGGCCGCGCGGCGGCGCGCACGGCCCGCCGGGCGGCCGAAACAGCCCCCGCT
Organism: Pyrinomonadaceae bacterium; assembly: GCA_040509515.1. Classification (GTDB taxonomy): domain Bacteria; phylum Acidobacteriota; class Blastocatellia; order Pyrinomonadales; family Pyrinomonadaceae; genus QHXN01. Next base: position 1,381 of record JBEVKV010000252.1, read on the forward strand.
CAATCTCTTGCGCTGCAACGATTTAACCCGGACGGGGTGAGAGCCTTGTCGAGACGCGGTTGTAAGTCGTGCCGATTCAGCGGTTAGGGCCGTGGGCCGGGCGCTCGGTGGACGGCCGGGCGGCGGCATTGCGGTTGTCAGACGGGGGTTTGCGCCGGTTTTCCGCAATCCGTTATACTTCAGACGGCCCGAGTGCGGACGGTCGCGGCGCGCACGTCCGTTCGGCCGGGAATTTAGTTCTTGACAGTGCGGGGTGTGGGCGGTAAACAATTTAAAGATGAACGCGAGGGGCCGCGCCGTCTCTCTCGCGCGATGCCTCCCGGCGTCCGGCCGTCAGACCCCCTTCGCAGCCCCGCTCGCCGTCTCTGAAGCAATGGCAATCCGAGCCTCGACATTACCCACGCAGGCCGACTGGGCGCCCGACGCGCGCGGTCAGGCCGTGCTCGCCGCCATCATCAAGGAGCATTTGCAGACGGGCGAGCCCGTGGCCTCGCGCTCGATCTCCGGGCGCGTCGCGGGGGGCGCGGGGTGGAGTTCGGCGACCATCCGCAACGTGATGGCGGAGCTTGAGGAGCACGGGCTGGTCGAGCAGCCGCACACCTCGGCCGGGCGCGTCCCGACCGACAAGGGCTACAGGTTCTACGTCGATCACTTCGTCGGCGACGCGCGGCTGTCGCGCGCCGACATCTCGGCCATCGACCGCGGGCTCGGGCTCCCGGGCGAGGCGGGCGCGGGCGCGCCTTCGCGACTGATGGAGCGCGTCTCGCACGTCCTCTCGGAGCTTTCCGAGAACGTCGGCATCGTCGTCTCGCCGCCGGTGGCGGACAGCCGGCTCGAACACATCGAGTTTTTGCCGCTCGCCGACGGACGCATCCTCGTCGTGCTGGTGCTGGGCTCGAACGTCGTCCAGAACAAGATCATACGCATCGACGCCCCGCTGACGGCCGACGAGCTTGAGGAGGCGGCGCGCTACCTCAACGTCGAGTTCTCGGGGAAGACGTTGCAGACCATCCGCGCCGAGGTCATCGCGCTGATGGGCGAGGAGAAGGCGCTCTACGACCGTCTGCTCCGCAACGCCGCGTTGCTCTTCGAGCGCGGGGTGGAGGGCGACGGCGACGAGACCGGCGCGGTCTACATCGACGGCGCGTCGAACATCCTCGCCAAGCCCGACTTCTCGGACGTGGAGCGGCTGCGCGAGCTGTTCCGCACCTTCGAGGCCAAGTCGCGCCTCGTCAAGATTCTCAACGAGTGCATCGCGCGCGAGCCGGTCTTCGGCGACGTGCACGTCGTCATCGGGCGCGAGCACACCGCGCCGCAGCTACGCTCGTGCGCGCTCATCACCGCGCCCTACCGTTTGGGCGACGGCTTCGTCGCGGGCACCGTGGGCGTCGTCGGCCCGATGCGGCTCGAATACGCGCGCACGATGGCCGCGGTCAACTACGTCGCGCGGCTCGTCGAGCGCGTGCTGCGTGAGGAGGCGCGCGCCTGAACGGGCGGTGCGCGTTTCGGCTCCGCGGAAGGGCTTCAAAAGGGCTTCAACAGGAATGACTCAATCGAACATGGCAGACAAGGGCAGGCAGAAGCCGAACCGCATTCCCGTCCGCTTTGACGACGAGGGCGAAGCGCCCGAGGCCGGCGCGGGCGCAGACAGCGGGCTCACGCCCGAGGAGCTGGGCCGCCAGTCGTCCTACGACGACGCGACCGAGATGGATCGCCGCATCGAAAGCGGCGAGGCGCAGGAGTCCGGCTCGGGCGAGTCGGGCGTGACGGGCAGCACCGACCCGTCAGAGCAGCCGCGCAGCCGCAACGATCAGGACACGACCGTCTCGCACTCGAACCCCGAGGGCGCGGGCGGCGGCGGCGCTTCGGGCACCTCGTCCGAACCCGCGCGTCGCGCAGACTCGGCTGTTCCGCCGTCCGCGTCGGCCGGCCCCGCGATAGCCGAGTTGCTCGCGACGCGCGCCGAACTCAAGCGGGTCGAGGGCGAGCTGAAGAAGCTCACCGACGAGCGGCAGGAGTTTAACGACAGGCTCGCGCGCCGTCAGGCCGAGTTCGACAACTTCCGCAAGCGCACCGAGCGCGAACGCTCCGAGACTTATCAGCGCTCGCTCGCAGAGGTCGTGCGCCGCCTGCTCCCCGTGCTCGACAACCTCCAGCGCGCGCTCGACGCGGAGCGCGTCGTGCAGGTCAAAGAGTCGGCGGAGTTCCGCCACTTCCTGCAGGGCGTCGAGCTGATTAACCGGCAGCTCGGCGGCGTGTTGGAGAGCCTCGGGGTCGAGGCCGTCCCGACCGTCGGCGAGCTGTTCGACCCGCACGTCCACGAAGCCGTCGCCACCGAGGAGACGAACGAAGTCGCCCCCGACACCATCACGCAGGAGATGCAGCGGGGCTACCGCCTCGGCGACAAGCTCCTGCGCCCGGCGATGGTCAAAGTCGCCACGCGAGGGTGAGCGTTTAAGAGCCGGCCGCGGCCGGGTCTCGTGAGAGGCTCCGCCGCGACACCGGCCGCCCGCTCGCCATCCACTCCCCCAACCCCACCGTCGGCCGCCCTCGGCTGACGCCTGTCCCCCGTCACGAAAGAAAAGAATATGGGCAAAGTAGTCGGAATCGATTTGGGAACGACCAACTGTTGCGTGGCCGTGCTCGAAGGCGGCGCGGTGCAGATCGTGCCGAACAAGGAGGGCGGGCGCACGACCCCCACCGTCGTCGGCTTCACGGACAAGGGCGAGCGCCTCGTCGGCCAGATCGCCAAGC
>JBEVKV010000253.1:0-7989 GCA_040509515.1 Pyrinomonadaceae bacterium
CATCCCGAGCGACGCGAACTCGTCCGAGTCCGGCCCGTACTGCGCCTCGACCTGCACCTTCGCGCCGAGCATGGCGTTGTGAAAATCCCACTCGCCGGCGGTCGCCGCGTCGCGCGCCGCCGCGGCTGCCGCCTCGGCCTGCGTCGCCGCGCGCAGGAGGTCGTCCATGCGGTCGCGCGCGGCCTTGATCGCCTCCGTCTTGTACGCCGGATTCGAGGGCGCGTAGCCCTCTATCCCCTGCAATGCGTCGAACGCCTCGCGGTCTGCGCCGAGCACGACGGACGTGATACGTCGCGTCTGGTTCTTCGCCATAAAATTATCTCCTTGCATGAGGTTCGTGGATGGTTTCGTGAGTCCGCAAAATGAGGCTCACGATCTTCTCTGCGAGGTGCGCGGATTCAACCGTGTGAGGTGCACGATCTTCCGTGCGGGGCGCGTGGTCTTCGGTGCGAGGTGCACGAATTCTACGTCCCCTGCCCCGCCGCCGCAACACTTTTTTCCGACGTTGTCAGGTCTGATTCTCCTACCGCAACCCGCGCTTCCCTTCCTGCAACCCCCGCCTCCCTCATTGCAGCCCGTGCTTCCCTTATTGCAGCGCCTGTTACCTTCCTGCAACCCCTGCTTCCTTCATTGCAGCGCCTACATCCTTCATTGCAACGCCTGCAACGCCCCAACACGCCCTGCAATCAACCATCGCCCCCCCGCAACGACGCAACCACCCCTCCCCCTAACGCCACAACACCCCGCAAAAGCCCCCTCGCCCGCCCCAACCCCCTATTTCCCCCGACTTTTTCACCACCCACGCCCCTCTCCACTCCCACTTCCCCTCACAACCCTCCCGCTACCCCTCCCCGCGCCACTCAGCAAGCTGCGCCCGCACATCTTTGGCATCCCGTGACTCAAGCTGCTCGTGAATCACAAGCGCCGCCTCGACGTGAGCGATAGCCTTTGCGCGGTCGCCGAATGTGTTGAGTATAAGGCCACTGTTAAAAAGCGCGGCCGCCTCAGCAACGCGGTCACCTATCTCGCGTGCGATTACTAATGCTTGCTCGTAAAACTCAATAGCGTGCTGCATCTCGTCCAAGTGTACATAAGCTACGCCTAAGTTGCATAGCGCGCACACTTCACCGTGACGGTCGCTAATCTCGCGGGTGATTGTTAGTTGTTGCTCATAGAATCCAATGGCACGACGATACTCGCCCAAGTCGTCATAAGCGTACCCCAAATTACCCAAAGATCCTCCCTCGCTGCTGCGGTCGCTAATCTCGCGAGCGATGACAAGACTTTGCGTGGCATACTCGATAACTTGCTGTGGCTCCTCCAAAACTGCGTATGCACTGCTCAGGTTGCCTAAATGCCATCCTTCTCTACCGCGGTCTTTGAGTTGGCGCGCGGCTGCCAACGCGGCTTCAAGCCAAGAGATGAGTTCGCGGGGATGCTGGCGCAGCTTGAGCACATACACTCCGGCGTCAGGATATCTATTACACAAATGTGCGACCGCTTCATCTCCGCTTGAATGATGACATGCCCACTCCTGCCCGGTCTCGATGTTTCGACGCTCAAGATCGAAGAGCGCAAGCCCTGTTTTGATAGCGTCGCCGCCTTTTAAGTAAAGGTCATTGCACTCCCGCAACACTGTCATGTAGTGCGCGGCGTGGCGCAGATGGGTCGCGTGTCGTTCGTCGTCGCTCAGGCGCGAGTCGGCGAAGAGGCGGGCGAGGTCGTGGAGGCGGTGGCGTTGGGTGTCGGCGTGCCAGTCGAGGAGGCTGTACCTGAGGAGGTCGCCGAGCGCGTCCTGCGTCGCGTCCGCGTTTAACTCCCAGATGGATGCGGCGGCGGCTGTGTTGAAGGTGTCGGGGAAGACGGCGAGCGCGCGCCAGAGTCTTTGCTGTTCGGGGTTGAGCAGTTCGTAGCTCAGCGTGAGATGGGCCTCGACGAGTGAGAGGCGCGTCTTGGCGTCGGAGAGGCGGCGCAGGTAGTCGGCGGGGCTGAGGTTGACGCGCTCGGCCAGCGCGCTGGCGGCGAGTCGGAGGGCGAGCGGGAGGTGGCCGCAGAGGCGCGCTATCTCGTCGGCGCTCTCGCCGATGCGCGGGGCAATCGTGAGCAGGAGTTGGCGCGCGTCCGCGGGCGGCAGCGTCTCTAAATCAAGCGCGGAGAGGCCGGGCAGCGTGAAGTGTTGGCGCGAGGTGACGAGCAGCACGCAGCCTTCGGGCGGGACGAGCGGCTCGACCTGCTCGCGCCCCGAGGCGTTGTCCATCAGCAGGAGCGCGCGCCGCCCGTGCAGCACGGAGAGGTAGAGTGCTCGCAGCTCGGCCTCGCCTTCGGGGAGCTTCGCCGTCGGGTGGTAAGCGCGTACGACGTGCGCGAGCGCGTCGGCGACAGAGAGCGGTTGTTTGTCCGCGCCCTTCAGGTCGAGATAGAACTGCGCTTCGGGGTAGCGCGGCGCGAGTTGCTGCGCGAGCTTCAACGCGAGCGCGGTCTTGCCGACGCCGCCCAAGCCTTGCAGGCCGGAGATGGTCACGCCGCCAAGCTCTATCCGCGACATCAACTCTGCGAGTTCCCGCACGCGCCCCGTGAAGTCGCGCGGCGGCGGCGGAAGCTGGTGGAGCGCGTTGGCCGCCGTGGGAATCCTGACGACGAGCGTCTCGCCATCGACTTCACCGTCGACGGCTGTGTGGCGCGGAGTGGCGTGCGGCTCGCTCTTTGGCGTCGGTTCGTCCTGCGAAGCGTGCGACTCTTCCCGCTTGCGAATCTGGCTGACGAAAGCGGTGATAACGATGATGCCGAGCGCAACGAAGCCGATTACCCAGACCCAGAAACGGTGTGGTTTGAGGTCGTCGTCAAGGTCGGTGGCTATCAAGTTCGTCGCGACGCTCGCGACGAACAGAACTGCCGCCGAGAGCGCCGCGATGGCCGCCCACATTATCAGGCGGAGGCGTGAGCGGGGTTGTCGGGTGGTCGAGACTGACATCCGTTCGTCCTTATTGTGAGCGGCGGCGTCGAGGACACCGATGAGTCGGGGCTAGTTATATCACCTGCGCGCGGTCGGTTGAATACCAAAGTTTAGAGCGGTGCGGGGCTCGTGCTTTGCGGCGGGCGCGGCGGGTGCGGCCTTGCCGCGCGGGGCGGTTTCTGATACACAAGGCAGCCACACCGATAGTTAGAAGCCGAAGGGGTCTTGCGGGTTTATGTCTTCATCCACGAGCAACATCGAGTCGGTGCTCCACGAGGAGCGCGTGTTCCCGCCGCCGCCGGAGTTCGCGGCGCGCGCGCACGTCAAGTCTCCGGAAGAGTTGGAGGCGCTCAGGCAGGAGGCCGCCGCCGACCCCGAAGCCTTCTGGGCGCGGATGGCCGAAAGCGAGCTGCACTGGTTTAAGAAGTGGGACACGGTTCTGAAGTGGGAGCCGCCGCACGCCGAGTGGTTCGCCGGCGGGAAAATCAACATCGCCTACAACTGCCTCGACCGGCACCTTCAGACGTGGCGGCGCAACAAGGCGGCCATCGTCTGGGAGGGCGAGCCGGGCGAGCAGCGCACGCTCACCTACGGGCAACTGCACCGCGAGGTGTCGCGCTTCGCCAACGTCCTCAAGCGCGCGGGCGTCGAGCGCGGCGACCGCGTCGCGCTCTACATGCCGCTCGTGCCCGAGCTGGCGATTGCGATGCTCGCGTGCGCGCGCATCGGCGCGACGCACTCGGTCATCTTCGGCGGCTTCGCCTCGCACGCGCTCGTCGACCGCATCAACGACGCCGGCTGTAAGCTCGTCGTCACGGCCGACGGCGGATACCGCCGCGGCTCGGAGGTGCGGCTCAAAGACACCGTGGACGAGGCGCTCAAGAAGACGCCGACCGTCAAGGGCTGCATCGTCTTCAAGAGGACGGGGAGCAAGGTTCACATGCAGGCCGGGCGCGACTACTGGTGGCACGAGGTCGTGCAGACCGTCGGCGACGACTGCCCCGCGGAAGAATTAGACAGCGAACACCCGCTCTACATCCTCTACACTTCGGGGACGACGGGGAAGCCCAAAGGCATCCTGCACACGACGGCTGGCTACCTTTTGCAGACGCACCTGACGACCAAGTGGGTCTTCGACATTAAGGACGAGGACGTTTACTGGTGCACGGCCGACATCGGCTGGGTGACGGGTCACTCTTACGTCGTCTACGGCCCGCTCTCGAACGGCGCGACCGTCCTGATGTACGAGGGCGCGCCCAACCACCCCGAGCCCGACCGCTTCTGGGACATCATCCAGCGCCACCGCGTCAACATCTTCTACACCGCGCCGACGGCCATCCGCGCCTTCGTCAAGTGGGGCGAGCACTGGCCGCTCCGCCACGACCTCTCATCCTTGCGGCTGCTCGGCACCGTGGGCGAGCCCATCAACCCCGAGGCGTGGATGTGGTACCGCGAGATCATCGGCAAGGCGCGCTGCCCCATCGTCGACACCTTCTGGCAGACAGAGACGGGCGCGATTATGATCTCGCCGCTGCCGGGCGCGACGCCGACCAAGCCCGGCTCCGCGACCCGGCCGCTCCCCGGCATCGAGGCCGCCGTCATGTCGAAGACGGGGCAGGAGGCGGGGCCGAACGAGGGCGGATACCTCGTCGTTAAGCGCCCGTGGCCCTCGATGCTCCGCACCATCTGGGGCGACGACGAGCGTTACCGCAAGCAGTATTTCGACGAGATAGAGGGCGTCTACTTCGCGGGCGACGGCGCGCGCAAAGACGCGGACGGCTACTTCTGGATCATGGGGCGCGTGGACGACGTGATAAACGTCTCGGGACATCGCCTCGGCACGATGGAGGTCGAGAGCGCGCTCGTCTCGCACGAAGCGGTCGCGGAGGCGGCGGTCGTCGGCCGCCCCGACGAGATGAAGGGACAGGGCATCGTCGCCTTCGTCACGCTCGAAGGCGAGCGCAAGGCGACCGACGACCTGAAGGAGGAGCTGCGCCGCCACGTCGCGCGCGAGATCGGCGCGCTGGCGCGACCCGACGAGATACGCTTCACCGACTCGCTCCCCAAGACACGCTCGGGCAAGATCATGCGCCGCCTCCTGCGCGAGATAGCCACGTCGGGCTCGGCGCACGGCGACACGACCACGCTCGAAGACTTCTCGGTGCTGGAGAAGCTGCGGACGCACGACGAATGAGGCAAAGGGTCAGGGGGACGGGTAGAGGCAGAGCGCCGTTTTCGACATTTTCCCCCTTCCCCTTTACTCTTTCCCCTGCAATCCCGCCCCCTTTAGGAGTTTATTCATGGCCGGAGAGAAATTCCGCCTTTTGAACGGAGGAAGCCCCGAATGACCGCACCCTTGATGGAGCAGCGTTCAGGCCCGCGTTACATGGTTCACATCAACGTGCGCGCCGAGTGGGACGACGAGCGCTCGGGCGAGCACGTCGTCGTCGAGGGCGAGACCGAGAACATCGGCCCGCAGGGCGCGCTCGTCCACCTCGCACGCCTGCCCGACGTGGGCAGCCGCGTCCACCTCATCGTCCCCGACGCCGAGGGTCGGACGCTGGAAGCCGTGGCCGAGGTGCTGCGCCTTGAGCGCAACCCCGTCCAGCCGCTCGCCGCGCTCCAACTGCTCGGCGAGACCGACGAGTGGCGCGGGCTGGTCTGGGAGCCGGCCGGCGTCAAAGAGCGCGAGGCCGACGAGGACTACTCTGAGTACGAGAACTGACCGAGCCGGCCGGCAGACGGAAGAACGAAGGCGGAAGGAGAGGGCTGCGCCCCGGCGGCGTCGCTTTCATCCTCCCGCCTTCGTCTTTGCGCGCGGCGCGCTCACGTTGTTATCGCGCGCCCCTTTAGTGCATCATTGGGCGTCGCGGGAACTCACAGGCTTGGAATCGGTAGGGCGCGGAGCGTGAAGACTTTGTCGAAACAGAAACCAATCGTGCGGGAGGAGCCGGCCGCGGGCGATGACGAGTCGGCCGCCTCGCTCGCGCTCACGGAGGAGCGCACGCGCGTCGTGCTCCGGCTCGCCTCGCGCTCGCTGCTGTGGGTCGGCGTCCTGCTCCTCGTCATCCACTACCTGTTCGAGACGGTGCGCTGGGTCTTCTACGCGCTGACGGGCGTCCTGCTCGTCATCGTCCTCGCGATCTTCTTCGCCTACCTCATCTCGCCGCTCATCGAGCTGGTGCGCAAGGGGCTCGCGTCGGCGGGCGAGGGCGGCGAGCCGCGACTGCTGCCGCGCACGGCCGCCATCGCCGTCGTCTACGTCGCCATCTTCGGCTCGCTCGGCTTCGGCGCGTGGGTGCTCACGCCGCGCCTCGGCGTGCAGATGGCCGAGATCACGCAGCAGGCCCCCGGCTACATCACCAACGCGCAGCAGCGCGCCGACCGGCTCAACCGCGCGCTCGCCGAGTTGAACCTGCCGAAGTCCGTCAGGGACTCGGCCAACAAGACGGTCTCGGCGGCCATCGACGACGCGGGCAAGTACATCACGGGCGAGGGCTTTTCGAGCGCCATCAACGTGCTGACCTACCTGCCCTACCTCGTGCTCATCCCCATCCTCGCCTTCTTCTTCCTGAAGGACGCGGACAGCTTCCGGCGCTCGGCGTTGATGATGCTGCCGCAGGGGCGCATCCGCTGGCGCGGCGACGAGCTGTTCCAGGACATCAACTCGACGCTCGCCGCCTACATCCGCGCGCAGCTCATCGCCTGCCTCCTCATCGGCGTCATCTGCACCACGGCCTTCTACATCTTCGGCGTGCGCTACGCGCTCGTGCTCGGGCTCATCGCGGGGATGTTCGAGTTCATCCCGCTGCTCGGCCCCGTGGTCGTCGCGGCGCTGGCGGGGACGGTGGCGGGGTTCGACTCGGTCGGGAAGGTTCTGTCCATCCTCGTCTTCCTCGGCGTGCTGCGCATCGTCCACGACTACGTCGTCTACCCGCGCCTCATCGGCTCGGGCATCCACCTCCACCCGCTCGCGGTCATCCTCGCCATCCTCGCCGGGCACGAGCTGGCGGGCGTGACCGGCATCTTTCTCGCCATCCCGGTCATCGCCGTCATGACCGTCACCTACCGCCACTGGCTCGAACACCGCGGCAGCGCCGGCCTCGTCGCCGAGCTGCTCAAGCCGGCCGAGGAGCCGGCCGCCGAGACGCCGCCCGCCGCCGTCGAAGGGGCGACGACGCCCGCGCCGCCGGCGGCCGTCCCCGCCCCGCAGGCCGCGCCACCCGCCCCGAAGCCGCCGGCCGCCGCGCCGCCCGAGCCGTCGGCGGGCTGAGCCAACAACAGCGACCTCCGTCACTCACTGCCGGCCGCGCGCCCAACGCCGAAGCTCCGGGCCGAGTTCCGGGAAGACGAGCGCCCGCTTCGTCCACGCGTAGTCGCGCAGCCCGTTGACGGCCGTGAGCGTCGGGTGATAGCGCTCGTAGATGTCCGCGGCCCCCGCGTCGCCCCAACTGCCGTCCGCGTTCTGCGCCGCGAGTAGAAAGTCCACGCCCCGGCGTATGAGCGCGTGCCGGTCGGAGAGGCCGAAGGACTTCAAAGAGTCGAGCATCTCGCCGACCGCGTCCGCGTCCCCCAGACCGATCACGTCCGCGAGCGACTCTTTAAGGAACTCGTACTCGGCCGGGAGCCAGCGCGGCGACAGCTTGTAGGCGCTGTAGCCGTTCAGCGTGTAGACGACGTGCGTCACGGCGTAGACCGCCCAGATGAAATCCTCGTAGCCGGCCGACAGCGGCGGGTACGGGCGCATCGACGGCAACCACCTGACGGCGTCCGCGTAACCGACCCCGAGCCTCACCCCGTAGCGCTCGCCCATGTAACTCCTGATGAGCGCCAGCAGCCACACCTCGTAACGGCTCAGCCACTTCAGACGCCTGCGGCAGCCGCGGCAGGTCTTGCGCCCCCTCGGGTTGGCCTCGCCGCACGCGCAGTCGGCCGGCAGGTCTGCGGGCGGCGGCTCCGCGGCCGGGTCGAACCAGAGCAGGTCTACGGCGCTGACGCGCGCGGCCGCGCGACGCGACGCGGCCCGGAAGGCCGCG
>JBEVKV010000254.1:0-7619 GCA_040509515.1 Pyrinomonadaceae bacterium
GGCCGCGGGGTTCCGCGTGACGGGCTACTTCTTCGAGCCCGACCCGAAGGGCTCTTTACGGCGTAACAACGAGCGTGAGGGTAAGCGCAGGGTGCCGCCGGCGGGGCTGTTCGGCACGCTCAAGCGGCTGCAACGCCCCCGCCGTGACGAAGGCTTCGACCAGCTGTATCGGGTGCGCATTTCCGAGTCCGGTGTGTTCCTGTCCGAGCCGTGGGGCGGCACAGATGACGAGACTGAAGGCAGACGGCCTAACGAGGTGACCTACCCACCAGACTCTCGCCGTTGACACCCCGCCCCTCCGGTAATATCTTTCCCCGCGCGTCTCTCTCTCTCTCTCTCATTACCTACAAAGGGTTGGTACAAGTCGGGCGGGTGACGCGCGGCACCCTTTTCATTGAAGGTTAGAAATAGGAGGGCAAATGGAAATACAGACCGGCACCAAGCTCTACGCCTCAAGAGTTCGCACCGAGGTCGAATCTAACCTTGCCGAATTCGTCAAAAGTGACCAGCATCTTGTAGCAGTTGCTGGCGGTATGGGTAAGTCGATTGGACTACCCGCTGGGGGAGCCGTCACCGTCACCCCGGGGAATAAGCTACAGGCAATACCCACCGCGAGCGACAAGCTGACCGCAGAGCAGCGTCTCGCCATAGAAAAGGCGGCTGTTACTTTTGGTTCTGCCACCCTTCCCATGCTAAAGAAATACGTCCCGGGACTCACAGGGGCCATTGACGGTATCGATGTCGTCTTTGCCACAAAGATTGCTTTCGATGCTTGGGCTGACCCGGAGAGGCAGTCCATAGTAAAGCCTGTGATCAAAACCACACGGGCGTTTTTCGAACTGGTAGACGTTGCACAAGCCGCCATCCCTGCACTAAAACAAATTCCCTATCTTGATGCCGTCGGAGTTTTAGTAAAGGTCGGGGATTCAGTTACCCAACTTTGGACTGATGTCTCAAAAATTACGCGGACTTCGCCGATAAAGTAACCCTTATCCACATATGCTTTGGGTAGGCGTAATGAGAGAATGGGGATTGAGTAGCCCCCCTGCCCATAATGTTTTAGGCCGCAAGTAGCCCTCACGAACAGCCCCGCGCCCGGCTCACGCTCCCGCCCCCGAACCGCTGTCACGCCTTCCCTTTTCGCACGAGCCTTCTAACGGGCTACGCCGACAACAGTTAACCGGCGTGCCCAGAGTTGGGACACATGTCGCACGTGCGAAATGGTGCCTACGTGGTGCTAACGGCCTCCCCGGCCGCCGTGGTCATCGTGAGAGTCCTGGGCGCGTGAGATCCGGTCGCGGTCCTCCGCCCTACCCTGCGGCCCGCGCCACGGGTCGTCGCCGCGCTCGGGGACGAGGGCGCGCTGCCGCTCCTCGCGCTGGTGGTCGAAATACCCCAGCACGGAGTGCTCGCTGTGGACGACGGCCGCTCCCCTGGCGCACTTCTCGCCGAACTCGTCGCGGAGCCATTCGAGGGCGTGGTTGTGGGTGAAGCCCTCGACGCCCTCGCCGTCCTGACGCACGTGGACTACGAGGGCGAGCGAGTCTTTGCAGATAAGCTCCCGCCGGTGGTCGTACGCCTTCTGCTGCCGGATGATCATGGCCGTCTGCCCCTCGCCGACCCGGTAGACGAGGGCCTCGCCGTGACGCTCCCCCGTATAGCCGAGGCGCTCCATGACCTCCGGCATCGGGATGTCGGTCAGCCGCTCATGGTAACCGCGCGCCCGCAACTGCAACTCCCCATTCTCGCGCGTCATCTTCAGCAGCGATTCGTGGAGACGGTTGCGCTCGTCGCGCAGCGCATCCTTCTCGCGGTGCAGTTCCTTGTTCTCCTCGTAGATTTGCAGGGCCTGCCGGCGCAGGTTCGCGTACCGCTCGGCCTCCTCACGCCGGACGGCGGCGATTCGCTCCTCGGCCTCGCGCTCGGCCGCCTCGATACGTTCGGCGGACAGGCGCTCGGCCTCCGCCGCTCGCTTGTCGGCCTCGACCCGGTGCGCACGCTCGTCGCGCGTCAACTGGGACTGGTCCTGAAGAATCCGGACGGGCTCCCTGATCTGTTCCAAGACGTGAGAGAGGACTTCCATTTTGTACGCCCGCGCGCCCTCGGCCGTGAGCACCTTCAGCCGCCCGGGGTTGGGGATGCGGTCGGGCTCGATCTTCAGCTCGGGGTCGCGGTCTATAGAGGCGTAGAACTGCTTGACCCGCTGGTGGGTGGCGCGGCTCCCACGCCGGCCCCGCTCGAGCCCGAGCGGCTGCGTGTACTCGTGGTAGAGGTCCTGGACGGCCACCATCTTCCCGCGCCCGCCGAAGTAGTGCTTCGCGTTGAGCTTCCCCTCAGGGTCGATCGGCACCTTGTGCGCCTGCACGTGCGGGGTGCGCTCGTCCATGTGGAGCACGGCCTTGGCCAACTTGCCCCCTGAGCGCGGGTCTTCCAAAAACTTCACGGCCTGCTCGACGAACCGGTCCACCTTCTGCCGGTACTTCTCCGGGTCCTGCTCGACGAACCACTCCGGTGAGGCCGTGAGCACGTACTCGACGGCCTCGACGGAGTCGCGGCGGGGCCTGCCGCCGTGCTCCTCGATGATGCGGGAGACCGCCTCGCGGACGTTCTGCTCGTTCCCGACGAGCACGCGGTTCAGGTGCTGGCGCTCCGGGTCGGCGTTGGGGGTCTCCCGCGTGCGGTCGTTGTGGTGCCCCGAGGAGCCGACGCCCCCGCCCTTCTGCTTCGTCATCCTGGCGATCCCGAATGCCATGCCGAATCACTTCCCTTCCCGGCCGAGAACTTTCCAAAGGTATAGTGAGTTACACCTGCACCTTTAATATCAAACGTCGTGCCCGAATTTTTAAGCCGGGGTGGTAGGAAATTTTGCGAACGCAGGGCAGTAAAAATAGCCGAAGAAAAAGGCAAAAAGATCGGCGGGCAGTCGGTGAAAAAAGTAGAAGTAAAAAAATTAAAGAGAAGAGTGTGGAGGGGAGGGTGACAAAGTTTGTGAGGGCTAGAGTGACGAGATCGCGCACCGTGGCGTGGGTGCGGCGGGGCGAAGAGGGCCCCGGGCAGGATCGCCGAGGGAGAATTGGCCGCGTGCGGGCTGAGGCCAATTTTTGACGTCGTGATGAGGAGGCGCGCCGCGGGCCGGAAAGTGAAAGTTCAAAAATTGATCAGGAGTTGAAAGTTCAAAAGTTGAAGTTCTGGGGTTGACCAGAAAGTGGGCAGGGCGCCGGCGGCCGGAATGTTCAATAGTTGAAGTTTTGGACTGATTAGAAACTGCGCAGCCGGAGAGAGGCGGCGAATCTTCAAAAGTTGAAGATTGCGGGGACGCTGCGCAAAAGTTGGGCAAGTGCCGGCGGTGCAATCGCACAGTCATGACCGGCGTAAGCTACGCCTGGAGAGGTGCCGGCTGCCCGAATTTGGGACGGGCGTGCGGGATGTTGAGGCGCGCCGGCGAGTGCCGAAATCGTGACGCCGGCCCGGCCAGAGCGGTGTCCCAATTTCTGGGACACCCCCTAACGGTCGAGGTGTCCCAGAAATTGGGATACGCCGCTTCCCCGCCCCGCCTCTGAACGTATCGCCGACGCCACGCGTGCCATTGCCAAAGACGACGAGGTCGACATCCCAGTTTCCTCCGGGTCAAACCTGATATGTGAAGTCTCGTTCGGGCGCGGGGACTCATGACGCCTACCCGACTGCGACCGGTTCGCACGAAGGCGCCGACGAAAATATTTACCATTGTGTTAATTTTTCTCCGGTGTTAGCATTTCCGGCCATGCAAGGCTATGTGACCACTACGGAAGCCGCGGAGCGGCTCGGCGTCTCATCCGCGCGGGTACGTCAGCTCGTCGCCAGCGGCACACTCCCCGCGCAGAAGTTCGGCCCCGTCAACATGGTCAAAGAGAGCGACCTGGAGCTGGTGCGTAACCGCCCCGGCGTCGGGCGACCGCCCAAGGCCGCGAAGAAAGGCGGGAATAAGTGACCGGAAGCGTCTCCGGCTTTGTTGCGACTGCGGTCGCGGTGCGCGTCGGGCGAAAGCAGGAGGACGAAGGGCGACAGAAATGCGCGTCTTTCGCGCGCTTTGCCGCTTCCCTGCTCTTCTTCCGGCCCCCGTCACATCTGACGAAGGCCAGATTCAACTGAAGGCAAATACTGCGCAAATTCGGAGGGTTCGACCACCATGTCACAGCCGAATGTGAACACCGACCGCGAGCGTGAGGCGGCGGAAGCCCGCGCGGCCCTTGAGCGGCACGCCGCCGAGCTGGGCGTCACCCCGTTCGACGCCGAAGAATGGCTCTCGGGGGACGAGGACGATCAGGCGCCGGAAGAGGCGGCGCGCGAGGTAGACGAGTTCCTGAGCGTCGTGCGCGAGCTGCGCGACACGCCTTCCACCAGGAGCGCCGGCTGATGTCCCTCGTCGTGGACACGGACGTCGCCTCGTTCCTGTTCAAGAAGGACACCCGGGCCGCCCTGTACGCCCCGCACCTTTCGGGGCACATGCTGGTCATATCTTTCCAGACGCTCGCCGAGCTGGAATTATGGGCGCTTTCGGCCGGGTGGGGCACCCGCCGCAAACAACAGTTGGAGCACTACCTGCGGCGCTACCTCGTGCAGGACTCATCGCCCGCCCTCTGCCGCCGGTGGGCGGAGGTGCTCGACGACGCGCGCCGGCGCGGGAGGCCCATCGCCACGGCCGACGCGTGGGTCGCGGCCACGGCGCTCTTCCTTAACGTGCCGCTCGTCACCAACAACGAGTCGCACTTCTCTTCCGTCCCCGGACTGACGGTAATTTCGGAGAAAACGCCTTGAAAACAATCGTCCTTGCCAACGCCAAGGGGGGTACCGGTAAGACGACGGTGGCGGTTAACCTATCGGCCTGCCTCTCGCTCCACCACGGGAAGCGGGTGCTCGGCATCGACCTCGACCCGCAGGGGAATTTCGGCATCTCCTACGGCATCGACCCGCGGCAGCTCGAGCTCACCTCCTACCACCTGCTGACCTCGGAGTCGCCGAAGGTGCGCGACTACATCCTGGAGGTGAAACCCAACCTCCACCTGATCCCGAACGCCATCGCGCCGGACTTAGAAAACCGCCTGGAGGCGAGCCACAACCGCGATTCCCTCCTCCGGCTGCGCCTCAGGCAGCTCCGCAGCGACTACGACTACGTAATCATCGACACCCCGCCTGCGATGCGCACGGCCACGATGAACGCCATCGTGGCGGCCGACGAGATCATCGTCGTCGTCGACTGCGGCTTCTACGCCCTCTACGGCCTGACGGACCTGATGCGGCAGATCGCGAGGGTCTCGGACGCCTACGAGAAGGACGACGTGGTCATCCGCGGGCTCGTCAACCTCTTCAACCGGGGGCAGAACTTGGACCGCGACGTGAAGAACGAGATCTCCGAGTTCTTCGGCGGGTTGATGATCCAGACCACCATCCACAAGAACGTCCGGCTCGCGGAGGCGGCGTCGGCGAGCCAGTCCATCATCGAGTTCGACTCCAGCGCGCCCGGCGCGTTCGACTTCCTCAAACTGACGAAGGAGCTGCTCTCGGAATATGAGCCAGAAACGGAAAAGCGGTCTGCAAAGAGGGCTAAGTGAGATAGTCGCGCGCCAGACGGCGCCTACCGAGGAGAAGGCGCGCCAGAGCGCGAGTCTGATCTCCAAGTTCGCGGAGCCGAAGCCCCCACCGTCTCCCGGTATACCGTCCAAAAGTATACCGCCGCAAGGTATACCGTCTCGCGGTATACCGTTAAGCGCCACGCCTTCTCATGATAAACCGGAGGCCGGCAAAGAGCCGGGGGCACGACCGTCGCCGAAGCTGGCGGAGATCGTCAGAGAGGAGCGCGGCTACTACCCGACCTTCAACGACATCTCAGACCGGCTCGTGCCCGAGTTGAAACTCGACGCCTACGAGCAGGTGGTCGTCTACCGGATGTACAGGCTCAGCCGCGGGTGGCAGAAAGACACCTGCGTCGTAGGCCACACCAAACTCGCCAACGGCACCAACCTGAGCCGCAGTACCGTGCAGAAAACCGTCGCGCGCCTGATCGAGCGGGGGCTAATCGAGAACCTGGGCGACCGCGGCAACGACGGCACCGAGTACCGAGTACTCCCCGGTGTGCCCGTACTCCAACGCGGTATACCGCGGGACGGTATACCGTCTCAGGCGAAAGGGGGTATCTCTCACGGTACACGTCGCTCAGACGGTATACCGCCGGGCGGGCACATTAAAAACAATAAAGGTTTTTCTAAAGACAATAATAAAAAGGGGATTAACCGGCTATCGCCGGAGGAGATCCGATCCTTTACAGCGACCGTTGTGGATTTGCTCGGGGAAGGGCAGTCCATCGAAGAGGTTCAAGGGAAGTTCGCCCCCACCATGCATGCGGTGGACTGGGCGACGGTCCGGAGCACGGCGCTGGCGCAGGCGGCACCGAGGAAAGGGAAGTGAAGCCGCCCCGAGAGGCGGCCACAGGCGGTGGGTGAGAACGAACGCTAACCGGAAAGGATCGCGAATCCCGCACCTCCGGCAGGGCGCGGCAGCACACGTCGGGTAAATAAATCGGAAGATTGAAGGCGAGCGGTAAGGACATGGGTGGTTCGGACATGGGGGGCGGGAGCGCTTTCGCTTCGTGGGACAGGAACTGAAGGGCAGGGGCCGGGGTGCACAGCCGGCCGAACGTCGAGCCGCAGTGCGCCCACCTCAAAGAGGGGAGCGACGCACTGCCGCTCGACGGAGATCTGTACCTGAAGCGCTACAGCGGATGAAAGGCTCCGCGTCGGCAAAGCTGGCCAGGAAGGTGGCGCCGTTCTTCTAGTCCGATGCCCGGAAGGTTCGGGTGTGGCTGTGCGCCGGCTGTGCGGCCGAGGCGGGGCTCGGGGCAGGGAAGTGAATCGCCTTGCCGTAGATAGGCCCCCGTGCCATATAGCATCGCGTCCTATAACGCAGTGACTCACCACCCCACCCCCGCGCTTTGACTTGCGGGTCAGTATGGTCGGCTCCTCTCGGCGGACTGCTCCAGCACGAGCTGGGGGAGGTAATCGAAGATCTCTGAGCCTTCCTCTTCACTCCTCAGCGGGTGCACGTGGTCGGCGTCACGGACGGCCAGCATCCTAGCCATCGCCTCTTCGCGATCAAGGCGCCTCCAGTACCCGATCCGTTCGAAGAAGTAGTCGACATGAGCCCGCTGCCTCTCGTTCATTGACGGACAGTGTGGCAGGCGGGCACCCGGCTCACTCTTGCCTTTCATACTCGTTCACGTATAAAGTTCCCGCCCTATGACTAACCGTCTCAACGTCATCAGAAGGGGCCTCGTCCTTACGCTGGCAGCCGCCTCGGTGAGCGCGAGCGCGGCGCTCGCCGAGGGCGCGCCCCAGTCCATGACCGGGGGCAGCGTCGCCGTCGCGTTCCGGGGCGAGTGGGTGCCGGCCAAGGCGCGCTGCACGTCGCCGCTCAGGCTCGTCATAGGGCCGGACGTGGTCACCTTCGTGAAGGGCTCGGACCGCGAGGAGTACCGGAAGCTGGATCAGTGTTTGAGGTAGGTCGTCAAAAGTGGACGCCATGTGTGACGTTCACGCCGCCCGTTGCTGCCGCGTGAACAGGTGCGTGTAAGCCACTGGCGACAA
>JBEVKV010000255.1:0-9873 GCA_040509515.1 Pyrinomonadaceae bacterium
GGTGAAGAGAAGTCTTCACCGGTGAAGATATATTTTCACGAGTGAAGACTTCTCTTCACCCGTCTATCAAACTAGATGACCAGTGAAAATATATCTTCACCGGTGAAGGCTTCTCTTCACCGGTGAAAACATACATTCACGGGTGAAGATATCTTTTCACGAGTGAAGCTAACTCTTCACAAGTGAACCGGGCGCTTCACCCGTATTTACATAATCATAAAGGTAGTGTAGGAAAGTGGCGAAAGGTTCGGTGCGGAGTGGACTCCACACGACTTTTACAGAAAGACTCGAAAAAAACAGACTTACCAGAAAAGAAAATTTGAAGTAGGTATCTGGTCATAGGCGGGGTAGGAAATGTTAGCCCCACACAGTAGTTGACCCGCAGCACCCCGAGTTTGGCGACCGAGTGCTGCGGGTCAATTGTGAAACTCGCTCGACTGGCGAGCCGGTATTTGTGTGTTTACCGACGCACATTATATAGCGCGGCTCAGTTAACGTCGAGCAGAAAGTTAGGGAAACCCAAGATGGCCGCACAACCAAATTTCTCGAATAGATTCGTCCGCAAGACTCAGCTCGCGGCGAACGAATATCATAAAAACTTTTTCAAGCTGGACGCGGAGCTTATCGCGGCGATCACCTCCGCGGAAGCAGATAAAGTGACGCCGCTCATGAGCAAAATCTACCTCCGCCTAGTGAATGCCCCCCACCGGTATTGGGAGCGCGAAGGGGTGCTGCGCTTCGAGGCCGAGTTCAGGGAAGCAGGGCAGGTCAAGGCTTGGGACTTGTTGTGTGAAACGGTCGGCGTCGCCAGCGCTACGGCCAACAAAGCCATCGCGTGGTTGCGCTACAAGGGGATCATCGGATATTTCGCCGGCAAGAACGGCGCCGGGCTGAGGATCTTTCTCAACCGCGCGAGCTCGTCAATCGGTGTCCGCGCGGCTTCGTCGGGTCAAAAAATTTTGCGCCTCGCCCCTGCTTCATCCGGCCGGGGTCATGCTTCACTGGATGAAGCAGCCTTTAATGACAGCTTCGCTGTATCAGAAAGTTTAGATACAGATATAAATCCGCACGCGCCAAAAAACGGCGCGGACACAAACCCGGTTGATAAAACACCTCCCGAACAGAACCGACACCTCGACACCCAAGCTCGCGCCGAGCGTGAGGGAAGGGAAGTCGGTTCCCCCTCGCAACGCCCCGGCGTGGTCTTGGTGGATGAGGTCGTCGCGCGACTGAAGAACGAACTCGAGCCGTGCGTAAGGGGCGCGGCGACGCGGGCCGCCGCGGAGACGGCCGCCCGCGAGATGGCGCGCACGCGCGAGTGGTTCGAGACGAAGGCGCTGCCGAAGGCCGTCCGCGTGGCGCAGCACGAAACCTATTACCTGCTCAGGAAGCACGGGGTCGCCGACGAACAGGCGCAGCGTGCGCGCGCCGGTCTGGAAGTCGGGCGTGCCTCCTCCGACTCCTACATGCCGCCCGCCGCGCATAAACTTTCGCCCGAAGAGATTCGGGAGACAGCCGAGACTTGCGTGGCACTCCTGGAGGCTCAAGGCAAATCTATTGACGTGACTCTCTCGGAGAGCAGCTCGGAGAGCGGGGGCTGGCTCCTGCCGGAGGACGCGCTGCGGGTGCGCGAGGCGGCACAATCCCTGCTGTGTGAGAGGGCGGAAAGGAAGTAGGGAGAGGCATGCCGTCGCGACTTACGAAAACTCGACCACTGCAGCGATACCAAACAGGCATGCGACGAACTGCGCCTGCCCCGCTGGGTCTCTGCCGTCCAGCCTTTTCACCCGCCCCCTCCTACTACCAATGGCCCTTCGATATAAAAGTCTTCTTCGCCGAGCGACATGCTTTGCATCAACTCACGACGTAAAGACCCGAGGGCTTCGGGGGCGGGTAATTCGCCTAATCTGACATACGTCTTTCCGTTCCCTGCTGTCCACGAATCAATCCTCTTTATTCCTCGTCGTAGCCGAGGAATTCGTTGAGGGCCTGTTCGGTGTCGCCGCATAAGAGTTAAGCTCTCCCCGCCCGCCCTCGCTTCGAGTCGATCTTTGCAACGCATTATGAAAGGGCGCCCCTGTGGTAGTAGCTTCCGGTTGTTGAGACTCGAACGCTACCGCCGAAAGGAGAACCCTTATGAGCCGGTACTATGTCGGACTCGATGTCCACAAGGCAAGTATCTGCATCGCTGTCCTGAACACCGCAGGCAAGCTGGTGATGGAGTCGGTCGTCGAGACCGGCGCGGCCACCATCCTCGGTTTCCTGAAAGGGCTGCGCGGCCGGGTCGAAGTCACCTTCGAGGAAGGCACACACGCCGCCTGGCTCTACGACACCTTGCAGCGGGCGAAGGTTAAGGTCGTCGTCTGTGACCCGCGCAAGAACCGCCTGCTCCGCGACGGCAACAAGTCGGACAAGGTCGACGCCCGTAAGCTGGCGCAGTTGCTCCGCGCCGGGCTGCTCTCGCCGGTCTACCACGGCGAGCAGGGGGTGCGTGATCTCAAGGAACTGGTCAGAAGCTACGAGTACCTGGTCGAGGACTCGACTCGGGTGATGAACCGGATCAAGGCCCTCTACCGCTCCCGCGCCATCGCATGCGCCGGCGCCGATGTGTATAAAGCGCAGCAACGCGAGGGGTGGCTCGCGAAGCTGCCCGGGCCGGGAGCCCGCGCGCGCGCTGAGCGGCTCTACTCGGAGTTAGACCACCTGACGCATCTGCGGCGCGAGGCGCGCAAAGCCTTGGTCGCCGAGTGCCGCCGCCACCCTGCGGCCGAGGTGCTGCTCAAGGTGCCGACGCTCGGGGTGGTGCGGGTCGCGCAGCTCATCGCGGCGGTCGTCACGCCGCACCGCTTCCGAAGTAAGCGCCAGTTCTGGTCCTACTGCGGGCTGGCCGTGGTGATGAGGTCGAGTGCCGACTATCAGGTCGAGGGGGCTGGGCTGCGCCGGACGAAGAAGAGTGCGGCCACGCGCGGGCTGACGCGGAGCCATAACCGCACGCTCAAGCACGTCTTCAAGAGCGCGGCGCAGGCCGCCTCGCGGTGCGAGCCCTTCAAGTCGTGGTACGCGGGGCTGTTAGCCAGGGGGCTGCGGCCGGAGTTGGCGTGGGTGACGATGGCGCGCAAGATCGCGGCCGTGACCCTGGCCGTGTGGAAGAGCGGCGGGGGCTTCGACGCCGGTGAAGTGATGAAGCACGCGGCGTAAGCTGGCGCGGCCGACCGGCCGAGGGGCTGCGGGCGAGCCATGCGCCGTATCTGCTCGTTGAAGGTTCGGGGCTGAGTATCTGTGGGTTGTGTAGACCGCGCGCTCCGCTCGCGCGTCTCTGTTGCAACATTATGCCGCCCCGGATGACCAGAGAAAGCCGTAGGCGGAGGCCGAGCGCCTTCAGTCTCAGATAGAACACTGGTCAGCACCACGAGTGCGACAGCGAGGGCTTGAACGAGGGCAGAGTGCCGGCGGGGCTATGGCTCTGAGCCGGCGGCGCAGGAGACGAGCGGCCGGGCGCCGGGTTGCCGCGTTGACGGGTAGAACGGGGGCTGGCGGCCAAAGAAATACTCTTTGCCGCCAGCATGGGAGAAGTTTTTCCTTGACTCGCCCCTTTCATAGAACGCAACCTTCGCAAACACTTAGAATATAATGCATACTGTTAGTGCGCGATCGGTGAAGAATTTAGGGATTGAGAGATGAGCCGAGTAGTCTTAGAGGTGCCCGACGAGACGCTCGACGCCCTGCGACTGTCGCCGGATGAGTTCGGCGAAGAGCTGCGGATGGCGGCGGCGGTCAAGCTCTACGAGTTGAGCCGTCTCTCCTCTGGCGCGGCCGCGGCCCTGGCCGGCGTCCCGCGCATCGTGTTCCTCTCCCGACTCGGCGACTACGGTGTGGACACGTTCCGCATGAGCGAGGAAGAACTCCGGCAGGAGACACGCCTTGCCTGAGGTCATCAGCGACACCTCCCCCCTTCAATACCTGCATCAACTCGGACTGTTAGACCTGCTGCCGCAGTTGGTCGGGCGCGTCGTCGTCCCGCAGGCGGTGGTTGATGAGCTTGAGGCGGGGCGGGCCCTCGGCCACGACCTGCCTGACGTGACCGCGCTAGGATGGGTCGACGTGCGGGTGCCCCCTCCTCGCAGCAGCACGTAGCATCACCCGAGTTGGGTCGGGGTGAGACTGACGTGCTGGGGCTCGCCTTAGAACTGCCTCACGGCGGGGCGGTTGTTATCGTCGACGACGCCAAGTCCCGCGAGGCGGCGGGCAGACTCGGCCTGCAATTAACAGGGACGCTGGGCGTGCTGCTCGACGCAAAACGTGCCGGACTAATCACCGTGGTGGCACCACAACTCGACCGCCTCGACGCTCTGGGATTCCGCCTCGCGTCACACACGCGGGCGGCAGTACTGAAACTCGCCGGCGAGTAGTATTAGCAATGAGCGTCAGCCCGAGGGTCTTCAGTCTCAGATAGAACACTGGCCGGTACGCCCTCGCGCCCCAGCCTTGTGCAACGGGGGCTGGCGCCGGACAGTGTGGGTTAAGAAATGGAACGGCGCGATGAGCCAGTTCAAGACCGGCGTTTTAGAACGCACTTGCCCGGAACGCTTAGAACCTCTCCACTCGGGAACTTCGGCAGAGCCGCTCACGTAACTCTCGCAACAGAGTGAGGGCACCCGTCTGAAGAGATGACGTGTCACCGAGCGCCGCTCTACGGCTTCACGGCAACGAGCCTGACAAATTGAGGATCGCCATGTGGCAAACAGGTCGTACTCTCGGCAGGCCGGCGAAGCGCTGGCCCGCGTTACTGGCGGGCGTGTTGTTCACCACGGGCCTCGCGGCCGATGCGCGGACGCCTCCGCAGCCCGCGCGTCAGGAAGGGGCGGCGACGCGAGACGCCGCCGGTCGGACGCAGGCTCAGACCTTGGAGCAGGGAAGTGCCGTCGCGCGCGCGATCTCTGGTAGTGAAGCGCATGCTTACCAACTGACGCTCGACGCAGGACAGTTCGCGCACATGGTGGTAGAGCAGCGCGGGATAGACGTGGCGGTAAGGGTGTATGGCCCCGACGGCAAGCAGACGGCGGAGGTGGACGGCCCGAGCGGGATGCAGGGGCCGGAGGCCGTGTACCTGTTGGCTGAGGCCGCCGGCGTTTACCGCGTGGAGATCCGCTCGGTGGAAGAGAGGGCGCCGCGCGGGAACTACGAGGTCAGGCTGAAGGAGGCGCGTCAGGCGACGCCGCGGGACATGACTCTGGTCGCCGCACAGCGGGCTTACGCCGAAGCGAACCGCGCCTACCGGCAGGGGACGAAGCAGTCGAGGCAGGAAGCGATCACGAAGTTCGACGAGGCGCGGGGGTTGTACGTGGCCGCCGGCGAGCGCGTGGGGGAGGCCGACGCGCTTCACAACATCGGTTACATGTACGCCACACTTGGGGAGAGGCAGAAAGCGCTCGAATATTACAATCAGGCGCTGCCGTTGCGCCGGGCCGTCGGCGACCGCAGCGGCGAAGCCTACACGCTGACTAACATCGGTGCGGCTTACAACTCCACGGGGGAGAGGCAGAAGGCGCTCGAATACTACGGTCAGGCGCTGGCGCTCTGGAAAGTCGTCGGCGACCCGCTCGGGGAGGCCGCGACGCTCGCCAACCTCGGTGTCGCGCACTCCGCGCTGGGGGAGACGCAGAAGTCTTTGGATTACTACCAGCGTGCGCTGCCGCTGCGCCGGGCCGTCGGCGACCGCAGCGGCGAAGCCTACACGCTGACTAACATCGGTGTGGCTTACGACGCCCTCGGAGAGATGCAGATGGCGCTCGACTACTACGGTCAGGCGCTGACGATCTGGAAAGCCGTCGCCGACCGTAGCGGGGAAGCCTTCGCGCTGGCCAGCATCGGCGTCGCCTACGCCACGTTGGGTGAGAAGCAGAAGGCGCTCGACTACTTAAACCAGTCGCTGGCCTTGCGCCGCGGCGTGGGCGACCGCCACGGCGAAGCCTCAACGCTTAACAACCTCGGCGCGGTGTATAACTCCATCGGCGAGGGGCGGAAGGCGCTGGACTACTACGACCAGGCGCTGGAACTGCGCAGGGCTATCGGCGACCGCCGCGGCGAATCGTACACGCTCAACAACCTCGGCGTGGTTTACGAAGCGTTGGGTGAGAAGCAGAAGGCGCTCGACTACTTTAATCAATCGCTGGCCTTGCGTCGCGTCGTGGGCGACCGCAGCGGAGAGGCCAGCACCTTCACGAGTCTCGGCGTGATCTACTACTCGCTGGGTGAGTGGCAGAAGGCGCTTGACTACTTTAATCAGGCGCTGCCGTTAAACAGGGCGACCGGAAACCGCGGTTGGGAGGCCACGACGCTCCGACATCTCGCCCGCCTTGAGCGCGACAGGGGCAACCTGGCCGCCGCACGCAAGCTGATGAGCGACGCCCTCCCGCTCGTCGAATCCATCCGCGCCAAAGTCGCCATTCAGGAACTGCGCGCCTCGTTCTTCTCCACCGTCCGCGCTCACTACGAGCTTTACATAGACATCCTGATGCGCTCGCACGAGTCAGAGCCGTCGGCCGGCTACGCCGCGCAGGCCCTCCAGATTAGCGAGCGCGCGCGCGCACGGAGTCTGCTCGAACTGCTTGCCGAAGCCGGCACGGACATCCGGCAGGGCGTCGATCCTCAACTCGCCGAGCAGGAGCACAGCCTGCGACGGCAACTCAACTCCAAGCTCGAATACCAGATTCGACTCCTCAGCGCCAAGCACACGCCCGAGCAGGCGGCGGCGGCCGCGGCCGCCCTCGCCGCCCTCACCGCCAAGCTCGAAGAGGTGCAGGCGAACATCCGCACCTCCAGCCCCGCTTACGCCGCCCTCACACAGCCGCAGCCCTCGACCCTGCGCGAGATTCAGCAACAGGTGCTCGACCCGGAAACGCTGCTCCTGGAGTACGCGCTCGGCGAGGAGCGCAGCTACCTTTGGCTCGTCTCGCAGACTTCGCTGTCGAGCTTCGTCCTGCCGAAGCGCGCAGAGATCGAGGCCGCCGCGGTGGCACTCACGCGGCTGCTGAGCGAAGGCGGCACGCCCGAGGAGTTCGACCGTCAGGCGGCCGCCGTGAGCCGCCTGCTGCTCGCCCCCGTCGCGTCACACCTCGGCCGCAAGCGGCTCGTCATCGTGGCCGAGGGCGCGCTGCAATACGTGCCCTTCGCGGCCCTGCCGCGGCCTTCGCCGCCGGGCCGCGCGAGCGCCCCCGTGCCCCTCGTTGCGACACACGAGATCGTCAGCCTGCCGTCGGCTTCGACTCTGGTCAGCTTGCGTCGGCAGGTGGCCGGCCGCCGACCCCCGGCCAAGCGTCTGGCCGTCTTCGCCGACCCCGTCTTTACGAGAGACGACGCGCGCATCAAGGGCAGACCGGCGACCGCCCATGCGTCGGGCGAGCCGGCCGCGCAGAGCGAAGCCCGACGGGCGGCCGAGGCCGCGCAGCAGGAGCACGCGCGCGCGGCTGATGCGGCGCACTCCCTCGGCGTCAAGCGCGCCGGCATCGACTTGCCGCGCCTCCCCTTCTCACGTCACGAAGCCGAGCGCTTGCTCGCGCTCGTGCCGGAGCGCGAGGCGCTGGCCGCGCTCGACTTCAAGGCCAGTCAGGCGGCAGCCTTCAGCCCCGGGCTGCGCGACTACCGCATCATCCACTTCGCCACGCACGGCTACGTGAACACCGAGCGGCCCGAACTCTCCGGGCTCGTGCTGTCGCTCGTTGATGAGCGCGGCGAGCCGCAGGACGGCTTCCTCAGTCTCTCGGAAATCTACAACCTGCGCCTGTCGGCAGAACTCGTCGTGCTCAGCGCGTGTCAGACGGCCCTCGGCAAACTGGTGCAGGGCGAAGGTCTCGTGGGTCTCACACGCGGCTTCATGTACGCCGGGTCGCCGAGGGTCGTGGCGAGCTTGTGGGCCGTGCAGGATAGGGCGACGGCCGAGATGATGGGGCGCTTCTACGAAGCTATGTTGCAGCGCGGGGCGCGTCCGGCGGCGGCACTGCGCGCGGCGCAACTCTCGATGCAGCGCGAGGAGCGTTGGAGTGCTCCGCACCTCTGGGCGGCCTTCGTCATTCAGGGCGAGTGGCGCTAGCGCCGTGGGGCGTTAGTTGGCGGCTGGCGTTTGTCGGCCTCCGCCGTGAGCGCGTTGACGATCCTCGCGGCGAGGTCGCCGACATCTTCGTCGCCCCTCGTCCCGGTCGGCTGTGTCGTGAACCAGAGCGTCTTACCTGCGCGCGTAACCAGTTGCACGGACACGCTGGCGCTGCGCGACTGCTCACGCAGCAGCACCGCGTCGGCCTGCTGCTCGCCCGTCACAACGATGAACCTGCCGCCGGCCCGCAGTCGCTCGATCAGGGCTTCACGCAGTTGCAAGTCATGCGCGCCGTCCCCCGCGCCGACGTAGATGCGTCGCACGTCTGCGACAGTCAGTTGCTCGCGTATACGCGGCCGGGGGGCGACCCGCCCGCCGCCTTGCGACAAACGCGGCGGGGTGGGCGCGTGGCCGTGCGGGGGCGTGGCGGGCGCAACGTCCAGACGGTTCTGTGTGTCGGTGGCTGAGGGCGTGGCCTCAGGCGTAGGCGGCGGGGGCGGCACATCGGGCGCTGACGGGCGCGACGGTTGCTCCTGTTTGACGACTGAGATGTGCTGCCCGGTGGGTCGGTAGAGCACGAGCGCGAGCAGCACGACGGCCGCCAACGCGCACAGCGCGACAAGCAGGCGTCGGGCGGGAAGCCGGCGCGCAGGTGCGGGCCCGTCCGAGGGGTGCCGCGCGCGCTGCGCCGCCGACAACGCACGCGCCCTGCGCCGGCCGGGCGCGGCAACCGGCAGGCTACGGCCCAACGGCTCGTTCCGACTTTCCGCTTCGGCGTCGAGGCGGTGGCCGCTCTCGGCCGAGCCGACATACGCTTCAGCGCCGTGGGCGCTTACGTCACGACCGGCGAGCGTCACTATGCTGCGCACGAGCGCCTCCTCGCGCTGCTCGATGGCCGCGTGGAACGGGCACACGCCGACGTGAGCGAGGTAACTCTCGACCTCCTCTTCGGGGGCGTCGGCCCCCGGCGCGCGCGGCCAACGTTCCGGCTCCGTGCACCTCGTCATGGTCGACGTCCCCCCAACCTTTCCTCCAACGCAAAATAGAGGTCGAGTAGCACGGGATGGTCTTCGACGAGTCGCTTCCTTGAGTAGTACAGGTGGCTCTTGACGGTGCCTTCCGGCAGTCCGAGTTGCGCCGCGACTTCGCCGACCGACAACTCTTGCAGGTAATGCAACTCAAAACACCGAGCCCTCAGTTCGTGCCGGCCGCGGAGTTCCTTCAGCGCGCGCGCGAGTTCTCTCCGAAGGCGCTGCTGTATGAGGGCGAGTTCCTGGTCGGCTGACGCCTGCGCGTCGGCCGCGACCTCAAGCGGCATCTCACGGCGGGCCTGCCCGCGGCGCGCGTGGTCGATGGCAGCGTTGGTCACTACACGGTAGAGCCAGGTGGTGAAGCGAACCTCACGCGGGTACTGCTCAAGGCGCACGGCCAGCTTGCTCCAGACGCTCTGGGCAACGTCTTCGGCGTCTTCGGGTCGGCGCACTACGTGCTGCGCGACCTTTCTGACGTAGCTGTTACACCGCTGGTAAAGCTCGGTGAAGGCGGCCGCGTCGCCCCGCGCGGCGCGCGCGGCAAGCTCGTCAAGCTGCCCGTCGTCGGCTGGTGAGTCCGTCCGCGCCTGCTCGGTTGCCATGACCCCTGCCCTCGCTTCGGGGAGGATTCTAGCACGGGGCCGTAACACCAAGCGGCGCGATGTTTGTGCAAAAAAATAGACGCGGCGAGGCTCAAAAAAAAAGGGCGGCGGACTTCAACCGAAGCCGCCGCCCGTGCGTTTCATAGTTAGC
>JBEVKV010000256.1:0-6050 GCA_040509515.1 Pyrinomonadaceae bacterium
GCCAAGACGACCATGTACTGGGGTTCGCATCTCAACACCTCGCAGGTCAGGATTCACCGCTGGGGCGACTCCGACACGCAGATCGCCTGGAACGACGTGAACATCAACTCGTACGCGCGCCTGAACCGGGACGGGGTCGCCACGAGCCCGGACGGGACGAACTGGGCGGCGCGCGCCGACAGCCGCATGACGGGGGCCTGGGTCGCCAACGGCATCATCGGCCTGATGTGGCCCGCCAAGCAGGGCGGGCAGTTCCCATACCCTTACACCATCATCGCGCGGTTCAACGAGTCGTCGCGCGCGCTCGTCAGTCAGAACGAACTCTGGAGTTCACAGACCGCCTGGCTCTTCCCGACCGCCTCGGTGAACTCCGCCGGGAATCTGGCGGGCATGGTCATGTTCGGCGGCGGCGCCTTTTACCCCGGCACGAACATCTGGATTTCCGACGACGTGCAGAGCGGCTTCAATCCGCTGACGCTCTACGGCGCGACGGAGAGCACCAGCGGCCCGAGTCGCAACCAGTGGGGTGACTACCATACTGTTCACCCACATAAGGACAGTCCGAACACATGGGTCGGCGCCACCTATTACATCCAGAACGGCGGCGAGAACTCCAACGCCGTCCCGCGTTACCTCTGGTTCGGGCGCGAGCGTGATTTCACTTGCACCTCGAACATCTCCCCGACATCCCAGTCGTTCGCCAGCGGCGGCGGCACGGGGAGCGTCGGCGTGACGTCCTCGACCACGACGTGTAACTGGTCGTCGGTGAGCAACGCGAGTTGGATCACGATCAACTCGGGCGCGACCGGCTCGGGCAACGGCTCGGTCTCTTACACCGTCGCCGCCAACTCTACTTCGGCGGCGAGAACCGGCACGCTGACCATCGCGGGGCGCATCTTTACCGTCTCGCAGGCTGCATCGTCCTGTACTTTCAGCATCTCGCCCACGAGCGCGTCCGCGGGGGCCGGCGGACTGACCTCCACCGTGGCCGTGACCACCACGGCCGGCTGCGCCTGGTCGTCGGTGAGCAACGTGAGTTGGATCACGATCAACTCGGGCGCGACCGGCTCGGGCAACGGCTCGGTCTCTTACACCGTCGCCGCCAACAGCAGCACCGCCACGCGCACGGGCACGCTGACCATCGCGGGGCGCACCTTCACGGTTACGCAGGCGGCCGGCAGCGGTGGAGGAGGATGCACGTCCTCGCCGATCTCCTTCGGCCAGACGGTCAACGGGACTTTGCAGAGCACCGACTGCAATTTCAGCGACGGCTCCCTCTACGACACTTACACGTTCAACGGCACGGCCGGCCAGTCCGTGATCATCAGCATGAACTCGTCGGCCTTCGACACCTACCTCTTCCTGCTCTCGCCGGCCGGCGCGGTGTTAGCGTCAGACGACGACGGAGGGAGCGGGACTAACTCGCGCATCCCGAGCGGGACAGGCGGCTTCACACTTCCCACAACGGGGACGTACCGCATCCTTGCCAACTCCTTCGCCCCCAATACGACCGGCGCTTACCAACTCCGCCTCGACCTGAACGTGTCCTGCCCGCAGACCCCAATCAACGTCGGGCAGACGGTCGGCGGGACGCTCAGCGCCTCCGACTGCCGATTCTCGGACGGCTCTTTCTACGACACCTACACCTTCAACGCGGCGGGCGGACAGCAGATCGCCGTCGCCATGTCGGCGGCCTTCGACACCTACCTCTTGCTGCTCTTCCCGGACGGCTCGCTGCTGACCTTCGACGACGACGGTGGGGACGGAAACAACTCGCGCATCCCCGCGGACTCGGGCTTTATCACTCTGCCCGCGGCCGGCACCTACCGGATAATCGCCAACTCATTCTCGGGGAGCGTCACGGGCAGCTACACGCTCAGCCTGCTGGGCGGCTCCTCCGCCTCTGCGCTGAAGGCAGTCTACGTGGGGCAGTCGGGGGATTTTGACGCAGACGGGCGTGACGACAGGGCCGTCTGGCGGGCGTCGGCCGGCGCGTGGTTCGTGGTCAACAGCTCGAACGGCTCGGTGACTTCTCGCGGATGGGGCACGCAGGGCGACATCCCCGTGGCGGGCGACTACGACGGCGACCAACGTGCCGACCTCACCGTCTGGCGTCCCGACTCCGGCGCGTGGTTCATCATCAGCAGCTCGACGGGCGTCGGCAGCGCGCGCGGATGGGGGACGGCGGGCGACATTCCTGTACCCGGCGACTACGACGGCGACCGCCGCGCCGACCTCGCCGTCTGGCGTCCCGACTCCGGCGCGTGGTTCATCATCAACAGCTCGACGAACACCGTCACGTCGCGCGGCTGGGGTAGCGGCGAAGACATCCCGGTTCCCGGCGATTACGACGGAGACGGGCGGACTGACCTCGCCGTCTGGCGGCCGTCGGCCGGCGCGTGGTTCATCATCAACAGCTCGAACGGCTCGGTGACGTCCCGCGGCTGGGGGGCGCAGGGCGACATCCCTGTCCCGGGTGACTACGATGGGGACAAGCGAACTGACATCGCCGTCTGGCGTCCCGACTCCGGCGCGTGGTTTATCATCAGCAGCTCGACGGGCGTCGGCAGCGCGCGCGGATGGGGGACGGTCGGCGACACGCCCGTGCCGTCAGACTATGACGGCGACGGCCGCGACGACTTGGCCGTCTGGCGCGGCTCGGCCGGCGCGTGGTTCATCATCAACAGCTCGACAAACACCACTATCGCTCCGGGCTGGGGTTCCGAGTCCCTGGGCGATGTGCCCGTGACTCCGTCGCTGGTCAAGAAGTAAAACCGCGCGACGGACGCGGCTATCGAGTGCTGCTTCGAGTCGGGGGCGGCAGTGCATCATGCCGACCGGGGGCCGAGGTGCGAATGCTCTCGGAGGCGATGATGTACTGCCGCTCCATCTCTTCGAGGGTCTTACTTCGGCGTCGGCGGCGTCTCGGCGGGGAACGCCTCCGCGATGTTAGAGATTTGCAGAACCGGGCCGCCGCTGGTGATGACGGCCCGCTCAATCACGTCGGCGAGTTCACGGACGTTCC
Organism: Pyrinomonadaceae bacterium; assembly: GCA_040509515.1. GTDB lineage: Bacteria > Acidobacteriota > Blastocatellia > Pyrinomonadales > Pyrinomonadaceae > QHXN01. The sequence goes on from JBEVKV010000256.1 coordinate 3,026, forward strand.
CGGGCCATGAATACGACCGGCCGTAAGGAGATTCTTGACCAAGCGTGCCAAACGTTGTTCTAATATTTGGGCGAGCCGATAATGGCTTCGCTCATGCTCTGCTTGAGAAACCCGGCTGGAGATATTTAAATGAAGACTGCTGTGAAGAAACAAATCCCGAACATGGTCGTCTACCTTGCGCTCTACGCTGTCATCTTCGGGGTGAGCATTTGGTTATTGGTCTTTCACGATGACAGTCCCACCAACCGGGTTCTGTATGTAGCCATGATCGTCTCGCTCTTAGCAGGCTTGGTGAAATTCGCCTTGCACACGCGCAGAAGACCTCAACAGTCCGCATAAATCAATCGCCGATTTTCAGAGCAATCAGGTCGGGAGCGACTATGCCGTCGCTCCCGACCTTTTTGTACATGAAAAAGAATTGCTATATCCTGAATCTTCTTTAACTATACCCCGCGCTTAACGACGGCATGCGCCCGACCCGCGACACGCTGCCTGTCATCTTCAGCGAAGGGGCTGGCGGGCGGTTGACGCCGGGCATTAGCTTTCAATAGAGCCACATACACACGGTCAAGCCTGACCCCTTCTCGGCTTCGGCGCAACCGTTCCCGAGTAGTCTCAGGTATTCGGATAGGAGACCGCATGACCATCGCAACCGAAGATGATGTCGTTGCGCTCAAACGCATAGGCAGGGTCGTTTCGTACGTGCTTCAGGAGATGCTCGACGCCGCCGAACCCGGCATGACTACGCGCGAGCTGGATTCACTTGGCGAGCAATTGCTTGAGAGACACGGCGCACGTTCCGCGCCTCGACTCACGTACGACTTCCCGGGCTCGACCTGCATCAGCATCAACGAGGAGGCAGCACACGGCATCCCGGGTGACCGAGTGATTCGACCCGGCGACGTATTGAACGTCGACGTTTCCGCCGAGTTGGGAGGCTACTTCGCCGACACCGGAGGAACGAAAGTCGTGCCCCCGACCAACCCGCAGAAGACGCGCCTGTGCCACGCCACCCGCACGTCCCTCGACCAAGCCATGAAGCGGGCCCGCGCCGGACAGCCCATCAACGGCATCGGCGCAGCAATCCAGCGGACGGCGAAGACATACGGCTTCAAGGTCATCGAGAACCTCGCCAGCCACGGGGTTGGTCGCGCACTTCATGAAGCGCCCGAGCCCATTCCCGGGTACTTTGACCCGACGGACAGGCGCATCTTGAGAGACGGCATGGTGATCACCATCGAACCCTTCCTCTCGACAAAGAGCCGCGTGGTGACCGAGACGTCCGATGGATGGACCTTGGTTGGAGCGCGTGGCAACTTGTCGGCGCAATACGAGCACACGATGATCATTACCCGGGGCGAGCCAATAGTCGTCACCCAACACTGAGTGATCGTCGATGAAAGCTAACCCTTCCATCGAGCGGACTGGCGTTCGGCCAGACGCTCATGTCAAACGTTGGGCGGACGATCCGGGAGGACGGCGCGCGCTCCCCTGAACGCGGTCTCCACCCCTCGAAAGGAACATCGCGATGTCGAAGGTTATCGCAATCATGTCCATGTCGCTCGACGGCTTCGTCGCCGCCCCCGACGACGGCGTGGCCGAAGTGTTCGACTGGTACTTCAACTCGGGCGACGTCGAAATCCACACCGGAGGTTCCGACCCCATGACGTTCAAGGTGTCCGCGCCGAGCGCCGAGCACCTTCGCTCTCTCACGTCCGGACTCGGCGCCGTGCTCACCGGCCGGCGCACCTTCGACAAGGCCGGAGGCTGGGGCGGGAATCACGCCTGGGGGCCGGCATTCGTCCTGACCCACCACGTCCCCGAAGGGTGGCCGCGACCCGACTCGACCGTCCACTTCGTGACCGACGGCGTCGAGAGCGCCGTGAAGCAGGCCAAAGCCGCCGCCTCAGGGAAGTCCGTCGGCGTCCACGGCGCCGACACCATCCGGCAGTTGCTGAATGCCGGCCTCCTCGACGAACTCTCCATCGACATCGCGGCGGTTCTGCTCGGCTCCGGAGTCCGACTCTTCGACCACCTCGCCGGCACGCCGGCCGTCCTCGGCGACCCGACGGTGGTCGCGGGCGTCGGCGTCACACACCTGCGCTACCCGGTGCGCAAGGCGTAGTCCTACCCCCGCCTTTCTCGCCCGGCGGTGAGCTTTGTCTGGATGAGACGTTCACGCGCGAGGGCGCCGGCGGCGTGTCCACAAGTAGCGCGCCGCGTGGGAGTAGAACGACCATCAATGGGGCGGGCTCCGTCTTTGTGAGTCGGCGCGCGTGTTCGTGGTGACGGCTCCTTTCACCACCCGCAAGCTACACCACGTTCTCTTTCAGCTTGAGAGGTCGAGGAGGCGCTCGCGCTGTCGCGCGGTAATCTCCTCAAGGTTCCTGCGCTGGAGGTCGGTGAGCGGCGTGCCGTCCGGGGCTTGGCCCGTGCGGAGCCGCTCCTCGTTGTCGGCCACGCGCTCGCGGTAGTGCTCGATCTCGGCCAGGAGCTTGTCCGACTTCACCCGGCCCGCCTTGCCGCCCGCGCCCTTCCTCGCGCCGCCCCGCGGACGCCCGTTAATTTCCGGCTCGGATGCCGAATCCTTCTCTTTCATGCGCCGCCTTTCCTTATACTGACGAGCGAACTGCCGCCCGGAGACTGAACATAAGCATTTGAAAGATCAACCGCCATGACGACTGATGAGGAAATGATGCGCCAATGTCTCGACCTCGCGCGAACGGCGTTGGAAAAGGGCGACTCGCCGGTCGGCTCCCTGATCGTCAAAAGCGGCCGCATCGTCGCCCGGGGCATCGAGGCGGTTAAGGCGAGGAGCGACCCGACCGCGCACGCAGAGGTCGAAGCCCTGCGCTCGGCCTGCGAAAGCTTGCGGACGCTCGACCTGTCCGGATGCGTTTTATACACGAACGTCGAGCCGTGCTGGATGTGCTCATACGCCATCCGGCAGACCCGAATCACGCGGGTCGTCTTCGGACTCCGGAATGAAAAAGTGGGCGGCATGAGCTCCAAATTCCGGGTGCTA
>JBEVKV010000257.1:0-11391 GCA_040509515.1 Pyrinomonadaceae bacterium
CGGTTCTGTTTATAATCTCCGCACTCCCCGACCACGTCGCATCAAACGAGGAAGTATGACCCCGACCACGAACAATTTCCTGAGTCACCGCGCGACCTTCGCGCTCGCGGTCTGCGCCGCACTGCTGCTCGCCTCGGCGCTGCCGCTGACGGTCGCGAGCTGCCGCACGCAGACGGCGCGCGCAGACGACCCCGCCGCCTACGAGCGCCTGCGGCTGCTCACGCGCGGCGGCGTTCTTCCCGCCGAGCAGGCGGTGTCGCAGCTCGCCGCCGCACACGCCGGCACGCGGACGGGCGCGCTTGCGCAGCTCGTCCGCGCGCGCATACGTTACGAGGCGCGCGACTACGCGGGCGCGGCCGAGCTGCTGCGCGCGATTGACTTCAAAGGCGCGACCGAAGTGGGCGACTACGCGCTGTGGCTGCGCGGCGACGCGCTCGACAAGGCCGGCCGCCGCGCAGAGGCGCGCGCCGCCTTCGAGGAGCTGGTGCGCGACTACCCCGAAGCCCTGCGCGCGCGCGACGCGTCGGTGCGCGCCGCCGCGATGCTCATGCAGGACGGGCAGGCGGCGGGCGTCCCCGTCTCGGTCAAGCGTCTCGCCGACGCGGACGACGCCGACGCGCTGCTCCTGACGGCGAAGGCTTACGAACAATCGGGCGACCGACTCAAGGCGCTCGCCGCCTACCGCCGCCTCTACTTCTACGCGCCGACCGCCGCCGACAAGGAGGCCGAAGCGACGGCCGCCCTCGCGCGTCTCGGCTCGACCGCCGCGCCCTCTTCGGCCGAAGAGGCGACGGCGCGCGCCGAGCGGCTCTCGAAGGCGAAGCGCCACGCGGATGCCGTGGGCGCTTACGGCGAAGCCTTCGCGCGCTTCCCCGAGACGCGCACGCCGCAGGCGCTTCTACGTCGAGGCACGGCCGCCTTCAACGCGCGCCGCGCGCCCGAGACGGTCGAGTCTCTGAGCGCCGTGCCCGTCTCGGCCGGCGAGACGCGCGCCGAGGCTTTGAACTATCTCGCGCAGCACTACGCGCGCGCGAAGCAGTGGCCGCAGGCGCGCGCGACCGTCGAAGAGATGCGGCGCGACTTCGCGCGGAGCCCCTTCACCATGCGCGCGCTCGCCGCGGCGGGGGCGTCGGCGAAGGAGGCGAAGAACACCGCTGACGCGCTCTACTTCCAGCGCGCCGCCGTCGCGCAGTTCCCCGGAGAGCCCGAGGTCGCGGGCGCGCAGTTCGAGCTGGCGTGGGCGGCGCACGACGCGAAGAACTTCGCCGAGTCGGCGCGGCTGCTCACGGAACACCTCGCGAACTACGCCGACCGCAACACCGACAACCGCGGCAAGGCCGGCTACTGGGCCGCGCGCGACTCCGAGCGCGCCGGGCTGCTCGGCGAGGCCGTGTCGCTCTACGAGGCGATGCTCGTCCGCTACGAGGCCAACTGGTACGGCCACCTCTCGAAGCAGCGGCTCGACGCGCTGAGACCCGCCGGGCACGCCGGCCGCTACCCCATCAAGACCGACGCCGCGACGCTCGCCCGCGCGGTCGAGAACTTAAAGCCCGTCACCGTCGCCGAAGAGACGGCCGGGCCGGCCGAGGCCGCGCGGCTCTCGAAGGCGGAGCAGTTAGCGGCGGTCGCGTGGGACGAGGCGGCGCACTCAGAGTTGGACGAGGCGCTCAAAAGCCATCAGACGAGCCCGCGCCTCAACCTCTCGAAGGCGCAGCTCTACCGCGCGCGCAACGACAACGTGCAGGCTTTCAACATCCTCCGCCGCAGCTTCCCAGACTACTCGCAGATGGAGCCCGAGGAGCTGACGCGCGAGGAGTGGGATGTCTTCTACCCGCTCGCCTTCTGGGACGCGATCAAACAGGAGGCGACCGCGCGCGACCTCGACCCCTACACGGTCGCCGGGCTCATCCGGCAGGAGTCGGTCTTCAACCCGCGCGCCGCCTCGCACGCCGACGCCTACGGGCTGATGCAGTTGCTCGTCCCGACCGCGCGGATGATGGCGAGGCTCCGGGGCGTCGACGGGACGGTCACGGCCGAGACGCTGATGAGCGACCCGCGGCTCAACATACGGCTCGGCACCAGCTACATGAAAGAGCAGCTCGACAAGTACGGGCGGCTCGAATACCTCGCCGCCGCGTACAACGCGGGGCCGGGTCGCGTCGTGCAGTGGCGCGCGAGTCTGCCGCTACAGATGGACGAGTGGGCCGAGGCCATCCCGTTCCGCGAGACGCGCGGGTACGTGCAGGGCGTCGTCCGCAACATGCTCCAGTACCGTCGGCTCTACGACGAGCAGGGGCGCTTCCGCCCCGAGGTCGGCACGCGCGCCACGCGCCGCGACATCTCGCGGGCCGCGCCCGCGCAGCCCGCCGACACGGGCTCGCGCCCGCGCCGCGTCTCGAACGAAGAGGAAGAGTGAGGTGTTTTTGAAGTGAAGAGGGAAGCGACATTCGGAAGCGGAGTCGGGGCGTCGTTCGCGCTCGCGCTGGCGCTCTGCACCGTCGCGTTCTGCGCGCACGGCGCGTCGGCGCAGAAGACGCGCAAGAACACGGCGACGACCCCCGCCGCGAAGAAGACCGCGACGAAGACGGCCGCGCAGGCTTCACCAAAATCTTCGGCGAAGTCGGCGGCGAAGCCCGCCGCAAACTCAACCGCGAAGTCTCCGGCGGGCTTCGTCAACATCAGCACGCAGCCCGGCGCGGTCGTGTGGGTGGACGATGTGCGGCGCGGCGTGGCGGACGCCGAGGGAAAGTTGTCGCTTAAAGTAACGCCCGGCCGTCACGCCGTGCGCGTGCGCGCGAAGGGGTTCGCCGAAAAGTCGCTGACGCTGCTGCCGACGCAGCGCGGCGCGTTCCCGTTCGCGCTGACGCAGACGGCGGACGAGGCCGAGCTTCTGTTTCAACAGGCGGAGGAGGCGCGCGAGAAGGGGAAGAACGCCGACGCGGTCGAGCTTTACCGGCAGGCGCTCGCCAAGCGCACGCGCTTCGCGGCCGCGCACCTCGGGCTCGCGCGCTCGCTCGAATCGCAGGACAACTTTGACGAGGCGCTCGAAGAACTCGCGGCGGCGCGGCGCGACCGCCCCGTCTACCCTGAGTCGTGGGCGGTCGAGGGTCGCATCCAGCGCTCGCTCGCCGACCACGACGCGGCGCTCGCCGCCTACCGGCGCGCGCTGCGCGAGTCCGGCGGCTTCCAGCCCGAGGCGCACGCCGGCATCGGCATCGTCCACGAGGACAAGGGCCGCCACGAGGAGGCGGCCGACGCCTTCCGCAAGGCCATCGCGCAGCTCTCCGACACCGAGCCCGTGCTCTACGAGCTGCTGGCGCGCAACCTCGAAAAGCTCGAACGCTGGAAGGAGGCGGTCGCCGCCTACGAGAAGTATCTGGAACTCGCGCCGCAGGGCGCGCACGCCTCGGCCATCAACTCCATCATCGACCAGCTCCGCAAGCAGGCCGCCGAGGCCGAGCAGCCACAGCCGCCGTTGTAAACCGCGCCTTAGAGCAGCCCGAGCTTGTGTGCCAGAAAGACCAGCAGGAAGGTGAGGACGCCGAAGGTCGCCAGCCAGGGGTGTTTGCCCATCGGGCACTTGCCGTGTTCGCTCATAACAAAGTGACAGTAGACGGTAGTCAGTAGCCGGTAGAAAATCCTTCGTCAGTCGCCCCATCATTATACTCGTCAACGACCGAGACGCGGAGCGCTACTGACTACCGTCTACTGCTCTTCAGCGTCGCGCCTCGAAGACGCGGTTGAAGGGTGTCTGCGTGGCGCGCCGGAACTCTTTGAAGCCGGCGCGCGTGACGACCTCGCAGAGCGCGTCGTCGGTGGCGACCGCGCCGAGCGCCGGGCCGCCGAGCGCGAGCGAGTTCGAGGTGCAGCAGAGCGTCGAGGCCGCCGAGAACGTCCGCCCGACGATGTTGATGTTCTCCTCGACGCTGTTGCCCGCCATCGGCTCGACGACGAGCGCGCTGCCGCCCTCGGCCAGCACCTCCGACGCGCGCCGCGCCGCGCCGAGCGGGTCGCCCATGTCGTGCAGGCAGTCGAAGAAGCAGACGAGGTCGTAAGGGCCTTCGGGTATCGCGTCGGCCGACGCGACATCGAACGTGACGCGGTCGGCGACGCCCGCCTCTTCGGCCGCGCGGCGCGCGTGCTCGATGGAAGGCGCGTGGTTGTCGAAGCCCCGGAAGCGCGAGGCGGGGTAAGCCTGCGCCATGATGATGGTCGAAGCGCCGTGGCCGCAGCCCACGTCGGCCACCGTCCCGCCCGCCTTCAGTCTCTCGTCGATGCCGGTCAGCGCCGGAATCCAGTCGTTAACCAGATGCGCGCGGTAGCCGGGTCGGAAGAAGCGCTCGACGCCGACGAAGAGGTCGGGGTCGTGGTCGCCCCAGAGGATGCCGCCGCCCTGTTGGAACGCCTCGACGATGCGCGGCACGGCGTTCGTCATCGCCTTGACGAGGTAGAAGCCGCCGCCGACGAACGCGGGGCTCTCCTCGTCGGCGAGCGCGGCGGCCTGCTCGGGCGAGAGCGAGAACTTGCCCCCGGCCGGGTCGTACTCGACGTAGCCGCCCGCGGCCTGATTGACGAGCCACTCGCGCACGTAACGCTCCTGCGTCCCCGTCCGCGCGGCCAACTCCGAGGGCGTCGCGGCCCCGCCCGTGGCCAGAGCCTTGTAGAGCCCGAGCCGCTGGCCGACGTAGACGAGCGACGAGCTGAGCGCCGCGCCGAAGTCCGTGACCACCTTGCCTAAGAACGCCTCAAGCTTCTCCTGATTAAGTTGATTAGCTTCGCCAGTTGAACTCATGCTTTGCAGACACCTCCTCTTGGTGTTTCGTCCGCGAGGCTTTTTCGTATAGTCGGTTTCGGGGGCGCGAAGGGCGGGAAGTTTCTACACCGCCGGGCCGCCGCGCGTCAACGTCAGCGCGCGCCGGGCCGCCGCAGGTTTGCCCGCCGTGGCGACTCTGTGAGAGCATCGCCGCGAACCGTCAAGCAAAGGAAGATTGAGCGCATGGCAACACCCGAAGCAGGTAAGCGCAGCCGCGTCTCGCAGAAGGCGAGCCGCTTCACCGAGTCCGTCATCCGCGAGATGACGCGCGAGGCGCTCAAGCACGGCGCCGTCAACCTCTCGCAGGGCTTCCCAGACTTCCCTGCGCCCGAAGACCTCAAGCGCGCGGCCGCGGCAGCAATCAACGACGACGTTAACCAGTACGCGGTCACTTGGGGCGCGAAGGACTTTCGCGAGGCCATCGCGGACAAGACGCGCTGGTTCCTCGGGCTCGAATACGACCCCGAGCGCGAGATCACCGTCACCTGCGGCTCGACCGAGGGCATGATCGCCGCGATGATGGCGACCGTAGATCCCGGCGAGGAGGTCGTCGTCTTCGAGCCCTTCTACGAGAACTACGCGCCCGACGCGATACTGTCCGGCGCGACGCCGCGCTACGTCCCTTTGCGCGCGCCCGACTGGACGTTCGACCCCGATGAGCTGCGCGCCGCCTTCAACGAGCGGACGAAGGCCGTCATCATCTGCAACCCGAACAACCCGACGGGCAAGGTCTTCACGCGCGAGGAGCTTGAGTTCGTCGCCGCGCTCTGCCGCGAGTTCGACGCGCTCTGCTTCACCGACGAAATCTACGAGCACATCGTCTACCCGCGCGAAGACCGCGAGGTCGAGCACATCTCCGTGGCGCAGTTGGAAGGGATGAAGGAGCGCACCGTCGTCGTCAACTCGATGTCGAAGACCTACTCGGTCACGGGCTGGCGCGTCGGCTACGTGCTCGCGCCGCCGGACGTGACGAACGCCGTCCGCAAAGTCCACGACTTCCTGACGGTCGGCGCGGCCGCGCCCCTGCAGCGCGCCGGGGCTTACGCCCTGCGCATGCCGCCCGAGTATTACGAAGAGTTGCGGAGAGAGTACGAGCGGCGGCGCGACATGCTGCTGCCCGCGCTCGAAGAGGTGGGCTTCAAGGTCTTCCGCCCCGACGGCGCGTACTACGTGATGACCGACATCGGCCGCTTCGGCTTCCGCGACGACGTGGAGTTCACGCGCCACCTCATACAGGAGATCGGCGTCGCCTGCGTCCCCGGCTCAAGCTTCTACAGCCGGCCGGAACTCGGCGCTCGACAGGTGCGCTTCTGCTTTTGCAAGAAGGACGAGACGCTCGAAGCCGCAGCCGACCGCCTGCGCAGGCTGCAAAGTTTCTGAGGCCGACGCGCGATGTGGGACAGGAAGCGACAAATCATCTGGCTCGGGGTCGGCCTCCTCTTCGGCACCTTCTCGCTCTACCCCGTCGCGCACGACGACGCCGGCCGCTTCGACCTCCAATATTTCGTCCAGCTCGAAGTCCTCCTCGTCATCGTCGTCTGCGTCATGTTCTACTTTTATAGCCGTAAACCGTAAACCGTGAACCGTGAACCGTGACAAGAAAGAGCGAGTCTTCTCTTGTCACGGTTCACGGCCTTTTACTGCCCCGGCTGTTGCAGCTTGTGACGGACGGCGACGCCTTCGTTGGGGACGACGAGGATGCGGCGCGCGTCGTAGAGCGGGAGGCTCGTCGGCGTGTAGGCCAGCACGTAGCGGTTCCTGCGCAGCTCGTCGCAGATGGCCTTCGCCGCGTCGCGCGAGTCGTTGACCGAGAGCACGCGCCCGCCCGTGTCGTCGGTGAGCTTCTTGATGGCCTGCGCGGGCTTGAGCCGGTCACGCCGGAGCGCCCCGCCCGTGCGGTCAGGAATCTGGAGCGCGTAGACCGTGATGTCCTGCCGGAGCAGGTCGTCGTAGACCTTCTGGAAGTGCGTCCGGCTGCCGCGGTCGAGCCCGTCGGCGACGAGCACGATGACGCGCTTGCGCGTGCGCCCGACGAACGGGCCGAAGGCGTCCGAGATGACCGCCGAGAGCGCGTCGAAGAGATGCGGCTCGCCGCGCTTGCGGAAGAGCGGGAGCGCCGCCTCGATCTTCTTCGCGTCGTCCGTCCAGTCCGAGATGATCTCCGGCTGCTGGTCGAAGCCGACGACCATCACCTGATCGCCCTCGTAAATCTCGTAGGCGAACTCGCGCGTCGCCTTCTGCAACTTCTCCACGTCGGCGCGCAGCCCCAAGCTGTTGTCGACGAGGATGACGATGCGCGCCGGCGTCGGGTCGGGCGAGAAGCTCTGGATGGACTGCTCGACGCCCGCGTCGTAGAGCGCGATGTCCTTCGCGGTGACGCGCTCGTCCGAGCCGTCCTCGCGCAGCGCCGTGACGTTGACGAACATCCCGCGCTCTTTGTTGATGTCCGACTCGCCGCCCGTGCGGCGTCCCGCCTGCCCCGCCGCTAATCCGGCGAGCAGGAGGCAGATGATGAGCAGCGCCGTGGCCGCCTTTGAGGTTGCGCGCATCTACTTAAACCTTGCTCAGTCGCCGCCCCCCGTGGGCGCGCCCGCCGTCTTCTTCCCGCCCTTCGCCTTCGACTCGGTCTTGGACTCAGCCTTCGACTCGGTCTTGGACTCGGCCGCCGGCTTTGTCTCGGACGCCGCGTCGGACTTCGACTCCTTCGACTCCTTCGACTCGCCGCCTTCCTTCGCGTCCGTCTTCTTGCCCGCGTAGTCGGTCACGTACCAGCCCGTTCCCTTGAACTGAAAGCCGGTGCGCGACCACTCCTTCGTGAGCTTGCCGCCGCACTTGGCGTGGCGCGCGAGCGGCTTGTCCGAAATCTTCTGCATGACCTCCATGTGCGCGCCGCACTTCTGACAAGAGTATTCGTATATGGGCACCTGATCTCAAGCCCTCCGTTTCTGACCTTATATAGAAGCGTTGTTCGTTAGACGTTCCGTTTAAAATTATACGGACAAACGTTTCTGTTGCAAACGTCTTTCAACCTTCGATGCGCGTTCGTGCGTTCGCGTCTACTACACCAGACTGACGCGAAAAATTGTCGATAAAAAATCGAAATACTTTGTCTGCCTTCGGTACGTAAAAGTCGCTTCGTTGCACTCAATCCGGCCTTCGTGCCGTGAGACCGGCGGCGCAAGCGTTAGCCCCTCAGTGACTTAGAGTTGCGTGACGCAAAGCCATACAGTTCAAGCAGTTAGATGTAAACCTTCGATGCGCGCCGGTGCAACTGGAATGCAATCTACTCATCTAAGTTTACGGTTTCGACAGGCTGTGCTCATTTGAGAGTTGCAAGCCCGAGTCGCTTCCACCATGCGTAGCCCCCAACCCCGTGCATCGCTGGCGATGTGCAAGTAGGAATCGCCGACCTCGCTGACCGTTAAGCGAAATGCAGAGGTCATTAGCTCACATGGAGAACGACCGAGAATGCACTTTACCCCTCGTAAGCCCCTGCGCTCTTTTAAGAACGTCGTCTTTGCCATCATCGCCATCTTCGTCGCCTCGAATTTTGTAGACAGCCCTTTCACGCGCGTGCTCGCTCCCGTCTCGGCGATGAGCGTCGGAGCCGCCGCCGTCTCCATCGAAGATTACATCCCCTCGGACGTGCCCTCCTCGGGCGACCCGAACCTCGACCTCGTCATCACGCGCGTCGGCCGCGCGCAGGGCGTCGACCCGCGGCTCATCCACGCCGTCATCTGGCAGGAGTCGAAGTACAAGCCCGCGGCCGTCTCGCACGCCGGCGCGCAGGGGCTGATGCAGTTGATGCCCGCCGCGGCCGCGCGCTTCGGATGCGACGACCGCAACGACGCCGAGCAGAACGTCAAGGCCGGTACGAAGTACCTGCGCTGGTTGCTGAAGCGCTTCGACGGCAACGTCACGCTGGCGCTCGCGGCCTACAACGCCGGCGAGGGCAACGTCGACAAGTACGAGGGCGTGCCGCCCTTCGGCGAGACGCAGACCTACGTCCGCATCATCACCGGCCGCTACGGCAAGAACTACCACCCGGTGCTCACCCCCGAAGAGTCCGCCTCCCACTTCAGCCTCCTGCCTGCCTCCGCGCGCTAAGACAGAGCCTAGAGATTAGAGACTAGAGGCTAGTTAAGAAGACACTCTTAACTAGCCTCTAGTCTCTAGCCCCTCACTCTTTGCCTTCACACACCTGCCTTGCTATGATTTGCGCCCGACAAAATCCCCGGGGCGATTGGCTCAAGGTTGCGCGCGCGGACTCTCCCCTCATTCGTATTCGCCGCGCCGCCCGAGAGCCGCAACAGACTTAATCTCGGCCGAAGGAGCACGCCCAAGCAGTTGTCCGCCCAAAGACCGATACCGGGCCCGAACGTGCAGACGCTCACGCGCGAGCGCAAGGCGCGCATGCACGCGGCGCGCGAGGCCATCATCGACCGCCTCGCGCCCAACATCCACTCCGAGATTGACCTCGACAAGTTTCTCCACGCCGTCGTCGCCGAGCTGGGCCGCATGATGGAGGTCGACCGCTGCGACCTCGTGCAGCTCGCGCGCGGCGGCGAGCTGCGCATCAGCCACGAGTGGCGCGCGGCCGCCGAAGTGCCGTCTTCTCTGGGCACGAGCTTCCCCGTGGACTTCGGCCAGCTCGCCGAGCGCTTCGACTTCGCGCGACCCATACGGCTCGACGACACGGCGGCCTCGGGGCTCGACCCGCGTGCGTCGCTGCTGCCGCCGAGCCTCGGCACGCGTTCGCTCCTCATCGTCCCCGTCGTGCTCGACGGAAACGTGCTCGGGCTCTTGGGCCTTCACATGACGCGTGCCTCGCGCCGCTGGGACGACGAGGAGGTCGCGCTCATCCAGTCCATCGCGCGCCAGATCGCGGTCGGCTACCAGTACGCGCGGCTCTACACCGACAAGCAGCGCGAGGCGAGCCGCACGCGCGCGCTGCTCGAAGTCGCCAACCTGCTCAACTCGCGCTCGGACTTCGGCGAGCTGACCTCGCACGTCCTTGAGCGCGCCAACGAGCTGGTCGGCGCGGACTACTGCGCGCTCGGCGTCGTCGAGCCGTCGGGCAAGTCCATCAGCCTCGCCGCCTTCAAGGCCGCGCCGCACGCGACGACGCTGCGCGTGCGCGAGCTGATCGAGTCGCACGGCAAGTCGATAGACATCTCGGCCTTCCCGGCGGTCGTCGAACTCCTCGCCGAGCCGCGGACGCTGCGCGTCATCGACGCAGACCTGCCCGAGCCCGTCCGCTTCGCCTTCAACGCGACGCTCGGCGGGCGCGCGGCGCTCGTCGCGTCCGTCACCATTCGGAGTCAGACCTTCGGCCTGCTCGGCTTCGTCTGGGGCGAGCCGCGCGAGGCGTTCGACTCGCACGAGGTCGCGCTGGTCGAAGGCATCGCGCGGCAGATCGGGACGGCGCTGGAACGCGACCAGCTCTCGGCCGAGGTGATGAGACTGCGGAGCGCGCTCCACGAGCGCCACGCCGAAGACCGCATCATCGGGCAGTCACCCGCCATCCTTCGCGCGCGCGAGCTGGCCTTGAACGTCGCCGACACGCAGACCTCCGTGCTCGTTCAGGGCGAGTCGGGGACGGGCAAGGAGCTGCTCGCCAACCTCATCCACTACAACTCGCGGCGCAAGGAAGGCCCTTACGTCAAGCTCAACTGCGGCGCGATACCCGAGTCGCTTCTCGAATCCGAACTCTTCGGCCACGAGCGCGGCGCGTTCACAGACGCGCGGCAGCGCCGGCGCGGGCGTTTTGAGGAGGCCGACGGCGGCACACTCTTCCTCGACGAGATCGGCGAGATGAGCCCGTCGGCGCAGGTGCGTCTGCTGCGCGTGCTTCAGGACGGCGAGTTCGCGCGCGTGGGCGCGAACGAGGTGCTGCGCTCGGACGCGCGCGTCATCGCGGCGACGAACGTCGACCTTGAGCGCGCGGTCGAGCAGGGCGCGTTCCGGCGCGACCTCTACTACCGGCTCTCGGTCTTCCCGATTCAGCTCCCGCCCCTCCGCGAGCGGCGCGAGGACGTGCACACGCTCGTCATACACTTCCTCGAACACTACAAGCAGAAGACGGGGCGCTTCATCTCGGGCATCTCGGCGGCGGCGTTGCGCGCGCTCGTCTCTTACGACTGGCCGGGGAACGTGCGCGAGCTTGAGAACGCGGTCGAGCGCGCGGTCATCATCGCTTCGGGGCGGCAGATAGAGGTGGACGACCTGCCCGAGCAGATCGCGCGGGTCGCGCGCGAGGAGCGTTCGCGCGCGCGCGGCGAGCGCGAGCGCGCTGCCTCCGAAGGGCGCAGCGTCACGCTTGAGCTGGACGTGCCCGCCACGCTCGACGAGATAGAGCGCCACGCCATCGAGGCCACGCTCGACTACACCGGCGGCGACAAGACGCGCGCCGCGCGCGCGCTCGGCATCGGCCGCAAGACCCTCTACCGCAAGCTCCGCCAGTACGAGGAAGGCGCCGAGCCAGAGGTCGGAGGTCAGATGCCGGAGGATAGTTGAAGGACTGCGGCCGGCCGTCGAGGAATCCTGACGACCCGTTGTGCGCAGCTACTGACCTCCGG
>JBEVKV010000258.1:0-14189 GCA_040509515.1 Pyrinomonadaceae bacterium
GGAAGCCCCGCCGCTCTAGTTTTTGCCGCGTCATTTTTGCCGGCCGCGCCGAGCCGCGCGGGGCGTGAGGTGTAGTTTCTGAGGACTCGCGTGTCCGACAAGCGTTCGTTTTGGGACGGGCGTCCGGCCGGGAGTCAACGCCCGACTTTCGCCGGCCGTCGCCCCAAGCCGCTTATCCGCGTGAACTAAGCGGCGCGGCCCGCCGGCCGGCGGCGCGGCCGGCGGCTGGCACCGCGCTTGCATTTTAGACGGCCGATGAGAATAAAAAGATTTCAAGGCGGGGCCGCCTGCGCGTGTCTCGCCGCCGCGCTGTTCGTCTCGGCACAGCCCGCCGCGTCGTCGGCCTCCGCGCAGACGACGGGGCCGGCCGGGCAGGTTCAGGTGTCGCCGAAGCACAAGGAGGCTTTCGCGGGCTTCGAGGCGCGCGTCAAGGAGTACGTCGCGATGCGCGAGGGGCTTGAGGGCCAGATGCCCAAGCTCCCGAAGGACGCGACGCCCGAGCAGATCGAGAAGCACAAGGCGGCGCTGCAAGACGCGGTGCGCGCCGCGCGCGCGACGGCCAAGCAGGGCGACATCTTCACGCCCGGCGCGGCCGGACACATCCGCGAGGTCATCAAGACGGACGCGCCCGCGCAGGTCAAACGCGAGGTGCGCGAGACCGTCCTGGAGTCCGAGGTCGAGGGCGTGCCGCTGCGCGTCAACCACGCGTACCCCGAGTCGCAGGAGCTTCTGGAGATGACGCCCACGCTCCTGCTCCGACTCCCGCAGCTCCCGAAGCAGGTCAAGTACCGCTTCGTCAACGGGAACCTGCTGCTCGTCGACCGCGAGAACGGGCTCATCATCGACTACATGACCGACGCGCTCCCCAAAGCGCAACCCGGAGAGCAGACCGCCTCGTCTTCGTCCAAAGACGAGAACGTCGGCGCGCGGGTCGCCGCCGCGCCCGCGAAGGCTAACCCGGGCGTCGGCCTGACGCTGCCCAACAAGGACGACTCCGTCCGCTTCATGGTCGTCGGCGACACGGGCACGGGGAGCCGGCAGCAGAACGAGCTGGCGGGGGTGATGACCCGCTACCGGCAGGCTTTCCCGTTCGAGTTCGCGCTGATGGTGGGCGACAACATGTACGGCGGCGAGAAGGCCGCCGACTACAAGAATAAGTTCGAGGACGTGTACCGGGCGCTGCTCGACCAGAAGGTGAAGTTCTACGCCGCGCTCGGCAACCACGACGAGTCGAACCAGCGCTTCTACGACCAGTTCAACATGAACGGCGAGGAGTACTACCAGTTCAAGAAGGGCGACGTGAGCTTCTACGCGCTCAACAGCAACTACATGGACAAGAAGCAGCTCGCGTGGTTCGAGGAGAAGCTCAAGGGCGACACCGCCAAGTGGAAGGTCGCCTACTTCCATCACCCGCCCTACTCGTCGGGCGGCAAGCACGGCTCCTCTTCGGGGCTGCGCGACGTGGTCGAGCCGATCTTCGTCAAGTACGGCGTCAACGTCGTCTTCGCCGGCCACGAGCACTTCTACGAGCGCATCAAGCCGCAGAAGGGCATCTACTACTTCATCTCGGGCGCGGGCGGGAAGCTGCGCGAGGGCGACATCCAGAAGGGCTCGCCGCTGACGGCCAAAGCTTACGACACAGACATGTCCTTCATGCTCATCGAAGTCGCGGGCGACGAGATGCACTTCCAGTGCGTCAACCGGATGGGCGAGACCGTCGACTCGGGCGTCATCACGCACCAGCGCGCGAAGCCCGCGGCGGCGGCGGCCTCGAACTGAAGCGCCCGGGAGGCACGACTTAAGACCGAACGGCCGGCGGCCGGTTTGACCCGCGTTGTGATAACATCGCGCCGTCAAACCGGCCGCCCCTTTTTACCCGCGCGGCCCCACGGAGGACTGACATGACATCGACGACTCAGCGCTCGACCGCCAGCGAGCTTTTCGAGATGCCGGACGACGGCTTCCGATACGAGCTGGTGAAAGGAGAGCTGCGAAAGATGTCTCCCACAGGCTGGGAGCAAGGGGAGGTGGCCGTTAACATCACCCTGCTGCTTGGTCAGTACGTGAAAGTAAACAAACTCGGCACCTGCGGCGGCGCGGAGACGGGATTTAAGATCGCCTCCGACCCCGACACCGTACGCGCGCCCGACCTGTCCTTCGTCAACCGTGGACGCTTGCCGAAGGGCGACGCCCGTAAAAAGTTTTTGCCCTTCGCCCCCGACCTCGCCGTCGAAGTGCGCAGCCCGGGCGACACCCGCCGCGAGGTTAAAGAGAAGGTCGCGGACTGGATTGCGGCCGGGACGAGCGCGGTCTGGATAATTGACCCGCAGCGGCGGACTGTTTCGGTCTATCGCCCGACGGGCGACGCGACGGAGTTGTCGGAGGGCGACGAGTTGGACGGCGGCGAGATCGTGCCGGGCTTTCGCTGTAAGGTGGCGGAGTTTTTTGACGAGTCGTTCTGAGTAAGTCGCCCTGAAATTTTGGATCGCAACCTTCCCATCGGAATCTTCGACAGCGGCGTCGGCGGCCTGACGGTCTACCGCGCGCTGCACGAGCGCCTGCCCGGCGAGCGCTTCGTCTACCTCGGCGACACGGCGCGCGTGCCCTACGGGACGAAGTCGCTTCAGACGGTCGAGCGCTACGCGGTCGAGGACGCGCGCTTCCTCGTCTCGCGGGGCGTCAAGCTGCTCGTCGTCGCCTGCAACACGGCCTCGGCGCTCGCGCTCCCGGCCGTGCGCCGCGCCGTCCCCGTCCCCGTCGTCGGCATGATCGGGCCGGGCGCGCGCGCCGCCGTCGAAGCAGCGTCGGGCGCGTCCGACACCTCAGTCCCCGCGCGCGTCGGCGTCGTCGCCACCGAGTCCACGGTCAGGAGCGGCGCTTACAGCAAAGCCATCAAAGAGCTTTCGCCCGGCGTCGAGGTCTTCGAGCGCGCCTGCCCGCTCTTCGTCTCGCTGGCCGAGGAGGGCTGGGCCGAGACCGAGGTGGCGCGCACGGTCGCCGAAGAGTACCTGCGCCCCCTGCGCGAGCACGAAATCTCGGCGCTCGTCATGGGCTGCACGCACTATCCCATTCTGCGGCGCGTGATTCAGGAGGCGGTCGGCCCCGGGGTGCGGCTGATAGATTCGGGCGAGGCCGCCGCGCGCGCCGTCGAGGCGGTCATCGAACGCGACGGCCTGCGCCGCACGGCGACGCAGGAGTTGAGGGACTTGCGCGAGGCCGGCGCGCACGCGCGCCACCTGTGCGACGACTTGGATCACTTCTACGTGACGGACGCGGCCGAGCGCTTCGCGCACGTCGCCGAGCGCTTCCTCGGCGCCGCGCCGCGCAGGCTCGAAGCCGTCGAGGTCTGGGGGCACGATGAGCTTCAACCCCGCTAACAAGACTAACAAAACTTTCGCGCGCACCGACGGGCGCGCGGCCGACGGGCTCCGGCAGGTGCGCATCACGCCCGGCTTCATGCCCTTCGCCGAGGGCTCGGCGCTCATCGAGATGGGGCAGACGCGCGTCATCTGCACCGCGACGCTCGACGAACGCGTGCCCCCCTTCCGGCGCAACACCGGGCAGGGCTGGCTCACGGCCGAGTACTCGATGCTGCCGCGCGCCACGCCGCAGCGCACGCAGCGCGAGACGGGGCGCGGCGGCCCTTCGGGGCGCACGCACGAGATACAGCGGCTCATCGGCCGTTCCTTGCGCGCCGTCACGAACCTCTCGAAACTCGGCGAGCGCACCATCACCGTCGACTGCGACGTTTTGCAGGCCGACGGCGGCACGCGCACGGCCGCCATCACGGGCGCGTACGTCGCGCTGGTGCTTGCCTGCCGCCGCCTCGTCAGGGAGAATAGGCTCGCCGCGCTGCCCTTGTCCGGAGAGGTCGCGGCCGTCAGCGTCGGCGTCGTCGCCGGCACGCCGCTCCTCGACCTCAAGTACGACGAAGACTCGCGCGCGGAAGTTGACATGAACGTCGTCTGCACGGGCGACGGCCGGTTCGTCGAGTTGCAGGGGACGGCCGAGGGCGAGCCCTTCACGTCCGAGCAGATGGAGTCGCTCCTCGCGCTCGCGCGCGGCGGGCTCCAGACGCTCTTCGCCGCGCAACGCGCCGCCGTCGAACAGGCAGTGCCCTGACCCCGAATCCCGATACGTGTTTCCCACCCCTTGAAGGAGTTTGAAAAAGTGTCTGTAAGAACTTCGCACCCCCTCCGCTTCAATGTCCAACGTCTTCTCCCACGTCTTCTCTCGCTGACCGTGCTCGCCGCCGTCTCGCTGCTCCTGACCGCCGACGCCCTCGCGCAGGGGACGGGCATCGGCGCGCACCGCAGCGGCGACGTGGGGACGGGCGGCAACTTCTCGATTCAGGGGCACGTCATCAGCCCCACGGGACGCCTGCCCGAGACCCGCGTGCGCATCTCCGTCAGCAGTTCCAACTCCGGGACGCGCACGGCCGTCGCGGGCGCGGACGGCGTCTTTCTCGTCAGCAGCCTTGAGCCCGGCCCCTACGACGTGACCATCGACGCCGGCAAGGAGTTCGAGGTCGAGCGCGAGAAGGTCTACCTCGGCGGCTCGACGCACATGTCCACGCTGCCCGTCTACCTCCGGCTCAAGCCCGAGGCCAACCCCGCGCTCGCGGGCGTGCCGAAGCCGGCCGTCGACCTCTACGTCAAGGCGCAGGAGGCGGCGCGCAAGGGCGACAACGCGAAGGCCGAGACGCTGCTGGGCGAGGCGGTCGCGCAGCACCCGCAGTTCGGGCTGGCGCACAACGAGCTGGGACTTTTGCACATGCGCGCCGGCCGGCTCGACAAGGCGCTCGAAGCCTACACCGCCGCCGCGAAGACGCTCCCCGAAGACCCTTTCGTCCAGCTCAACTACGGGACGGCGCTGACGCAGAAGAAGGAGTTCGCCGAGGCCGAGAAGCAGCTCCGGCGCGCGCTCAAGAAGCTCGACAAGTCGGCGACCGGGCACATGTACCTCGGCGTCGCGCTCATCGGCCTGAAGAGCATCGACGAGGCCGAGCGCGAGCTACAGCAGGCGGCTAAGCTCGGCGGCGACCAGATGGGCGCGGCGCACAAGTACCTCGGCGGCATCTACTGGGCGAGGCGCGACTACAGGAAGGCCGCCGACGAGCTTGAGACCTACCTCAAGCTCTCGCCCAAGGCCCCCGACGCCGAGCAGATGCGCGCGACCATCAAAGACCTCCGCAACAAGTCCTGAGCGAGTCGCGAGCGCGTCGAGTCGCACGGCGCGCGCGGGCAACACGGCGCGCGCGGGCCGGCATCTGAAGGAGAAACGGTAAAACCTCGATTTCAAAGGCCGGGACTTCAAAGGCCGGGATTTCAAACGCCGCCTTCCGCAAGGAGTGACAGCAGTGAGCAAGACAAGCACCAAACGCCTCGTCGCCTGCGCGCTCGCGCTCCTGACCTGCGCGGCACAGGCCGCCAGCGCGCAGGAGCCCAACACGAGCGAAACCAAAGACTACGCGCTCGAACTGCCGACCGAAGCCTGGCGGGCCGTCCCGCGCCCCGCCGGCTCGCACCAGCACCCCGAGTTCGTCAACGGCGACCGCTCGGACGGCTACCTGCGCGTGCGCCGCGAGGAGGTCGAGTCCAACACGGAGCTGCGCGAGTACGCGCGCGCCGAGTCCGACACCAAGCTGCGTTTCCTCCCCGGCTTCGTCGGCGGCAAGGACGAGCGCTTCGCCGGGCGTCTGAGCGGCTTGGTCTCGAACTACGAGTACACGAGCGGTGGCAAGGCGATGGCCGGCCGCGTCTACTACCTGCAGGCCGACGGCCGGACGGTCTACGTGCTCCACTTCACGGGTCTGCGCGACCGGCTCCAGCGCATCCAGAACCAGACCGACGCCATCGCCCGCGGCTTCCGACTGAAACAGTAGGCGTGAACCGTAAACCGTGAACCGTGACGAGAGAAGACACGCTCTCCCTCTCGTCACGGTTCACGATTCAGAGCATGAGAATGAAACTCGCGCCGGGAATCGCCGTCCGCAAGTCGCCGATTGACGGCAAGGGCTGCTTCGCCACGCAGTTCTTTCCGAAGGGCAGGAAGATCGCGGAGTACACGGGCGAGCTCATCGGCGAGCGCGAGGTCGCGCGCCGCATCAAGACGCGCCGCAAGCACCGCATCTGCGCGCTCGAATACGGCCGCCACCTCGACGGCGCGCGCGGCGGCAACGGCACGCACTACATCAACCACTCCTGCCGCCCCAACTCCTACATGCGCGTGACGCGCGGCCACCTGCTCTTCATGGCGCTGCGCGACATAGACCCCGGCGAAGAGATCACCTGCGACTACGTCTCCACACACCACCCCGACACCTACCGCTGCCGCTGCAAGGCCGAGGGCTGTCGCGGCACGCTCAACAAATAGAAGTGATAAGTGATGGGTGATGAGTGATAAGAAAGAGGAGGCGTGCTTCGCCTTCTCTCATCACTCATCACAGTCTCGGAAGCGTGAAGCCGACGCGCGAGCCGTGGCCGGGTTCGGATACGAGGAAGACCTGACCGCCGTGCTGCTCGACGACCTGCCGGACGAAGGAGAGCCCGAGCCCGGTCGACTCCTCCTCCTTGATCCTCCCGTCGCGCGCGACGCGGTAGAACTTCTCCCACACGCGATCCTGATCCTCGGGCGGGATGCCGTAGCCGCGGTCTTCGACTGTCAGGCGCACGGCGTCGGCTTCGAGCACGGTGGTGAGCGTGACAGAGGTGCGCTCGGGGCTGTACTTGATGGCGTTGTCCACGAGGTTGGCGACCGCCTGCGTGATGAGCCCGCGGTCGGCCGCGACCGGCGGGAGCCGCTGGCCGTCGCGCTCGACCAGACGGATGCGCTTGCGCTTGGCGACCGGCTGGAAGCTGGTGATGGTCTCGCGCACCACGTCGTCTAAGGTGAGCGGCGCTATCAGAACCTCCTGCCTGTCCTTCTGTTCGAGCTTCGCCACCGAGAGGAAGGTCGAGAGCATGCGCGCGACGCGCTGCGACTCGGCGTGGATGATGGAGAGGAACTCGCGCGCGTCTTCGGGCACGCGCTCGTCGGCCATCAGGAGTTCGGCGAAGCCGTTGATCGACGTGACGGGCGTGCGCAGCTCGTGCGACATCAGCGAGAGCATGTCGCTCTTGAGTCTGTCCAGCTCCTTCATGCGCGTCACGTCGCGCACGGTAACGGCGAAACAGAGCGGGAGCCCGGCCTTCGCCCCGGACTCTTCGCCGTCGCGCGCCTCGGCCCCGGTCTCCGTGACGAGCGCGATGCGGAGCGCGAGCGTCTCGCCGCGGTCGAGGAAGGTCAGCTCGCGCTCGTAGGGCTGGCCGGTCTGTAGCACGCGGCGGACGGCTATCTGCGGCTCGTCGAAGACGCCCGTGCGGAAGCGTTCGAGCAGGCCGAAGAGGTCGAGGTCGCGCCAACGACTGCCGCCGAGCCGCGCCGCCCCGAGCATCGTCGGGTTGACGAAGGCGAGCGTGCCGTCGAGGTACGCGACCGCGTGGCCGTCCGAGCCTTCGGAGAGCACGCGCCCCGCGAAGCCCAACTCGGCCAGCAGCCCGCTCACCACGCCGAAGGCTTCGAGGCGCTGCCGCGCCGCGCGCGACGAGTAGAAAGTCTCACGCGCCCGCGGCACGCCGAGCGCGCGCGCGTCGTCGCGCTGTAGGTTGCGCGCGAACTGCGCGCCGACCGTCTCCAAAAGAGGACGGTCTTCCTCGTCGAAGCGTTCGCGCAGCCGGAGCAGCAGCGCGCCGACCGCGCGGCCGTCGTGGCTGAGCGGCACCGCGACGGTTGAGCGCGCGCCGGCACCGCCCGCGCCGTCCGCGCCGTCCGCGCCGTCGTCGCGCACGAACGGCTCGCCCGTGCGCATCACGCGCTCGCACAGGGTGACGCTCTCGCGCCAAGCGTTGTTACGGTCGCCGTCGTCGCGCGCGGGCGTCGCCTGCGCCGACGCGGAGCGCAGCCGCGCGGCCTGCGCGGGCGCGCCCGACTCGTCAAGCCGGAAGATGACCGCCTCCTCCAACGGGAGCACCGTGTCGAGCAGGCGCAGCCCGCTCTCAAGCCGCGCGCTCGCCCTGCGCCCTTCGAGCGCCGAGCGGCGGACGGCCAGTCGCTCGACGTTGTGTGTGAGCAGCGCGTCCACCTTCCAGAGCCGCCGCGCCTGCGCCGCCAGGAGCGAGCCGACCCCGGCGAAGAGCATCGGCGCGAAGACGATGTCGAGCCGCAGAAAGCGCGAGGCCACGAGGCTCGCCACACACAGCACGACGAGCACGCCCGCGACGACCGGCAGCGCGCGCCGCGCGCCCAGACGCTCGGCCGCTAAGCCGCCGCCGAGTCCCGCCGCCGCGATGAGCAGCAGCGCGACCCAAAGCTGCGGCGGGACGCTCGGCGCGGCCGGGTCGTCGAGCATGAAGAGCGCGGCGGGCGACGCGAGCAGGCCGACGCCCCACGCCCCGGCCACCAGAGCCGACACGCCGAGCGACAGCGCCGCCGAGTAGAAGACCGATGTTAAGGAGAACGAAACTGGACTTTTCAAGGCTTTAACGGGCGGGCTTGTCTGAGGAAGGAGTTCCGACGCGGCGTCAGAGGAAAGAGCGACGCCCCAAAATCATCTTACACGCCGGTCGCGGGCTTAACAAGAGATGTTTTCGGGAAGGGTTTTCAGCCCCGGCAGACGGCCGCGAGCGCGTCGAGGAGTTCGGGCTCTTCCGCCTCGCCGACGGTGCGCAAGTCGAGGACGACGCGGTCGAGGAGTATGCGCGCGACGACGGGCGGCTCACAGCGGCGGAGCCTTTCGTCGAGCGCGGAGGCCGAGAGCGCCGTGTGCGTGAGCGCGAGCAGCGCCGTCGGCGGGTGCGTCGTCGGGGCCGAGCCGCCGCCGACCGCCGACACGCCTTCGACGATTTCGAGGTTGAACGTGTCGCCCGGGAGACGTTCGCGCAGTCGTCGTGCGAAGTCGCGCGCGCGTGCTTCGAGTTCTTCGAGCGTCGCGGAGAGCATGCGGAGCGCGGGCACCTCGCGCCCGGCCGCGCCGCGTTGGTAGGCTTCGAGCGTCGCTCCGAGCGCCGCCAGCGCGAGCTTATCGGCGCGCAGCGCGCGGTAGAGCGGGTGGCGGCGCAGACGCCCGACAACCTCCCGCCGCCCGACGACGAGTCCGGCCTGCGCGGAGCCGAGCAGCTTGTCGCCGCTGAAACTGACCACGTCCGCGCCGCGTGCGATTGAATCACGGATGACGGGCTCGCCCGCCAAGCCGAGCGGCGCGAGGTCGAAGAGAGCGCCCGAGCCTGCGTCCTCGTAGAGCAGCAGGCCGCGTTCGTGCGCGAGCCGGGTCATGTCTTCGAGCGCGGGCGCGGCCGTGAAGCCGACGATGCGGTAATTGGAAGGGTGGACGCGCATCAGGAGGCGCGTGCGCTCGGTCAGCGCGTTCTCGTAATCGGAGAGCCGCGTGCGGTTGGTCGTCCCGACCTCGACCATCTGTGTGCCCGACTGCGCCATCACGTCGGGCACGCGGAAGTCGCCGCCGATCTCGACCAGCTCGCCGCGCGAGACGACCGTCTCGCCGTCGCGCGCCAGCGCCGTCAGCACGAGCAGCGCGGCGGCGGCGCAGTTGTTGACGACGAGGGCGTCTTCCGCGCCCGTCAGTTCGGCCAGCAGTTCTTCCGCGCGCGCGCCCCGCCGGCCGCGCGCGCCGGTCTCGGTGTCGTATTCGAGCGTGCAGTAGCCGGCGGCTTCGTGCGCGACGGCGCGGCGCGCGGCTTCGGAGAGCGGCGCGCGGCCGAGGTTCGTGTGGAGCACGACGCCGGTCGCGTTGATGACGCGGCGCAAGCCCCGCGCGCGTTCGCGCTCCGCCGCGCGCGCGAGTCTGCGCGCGGCCTCCGCGAGCAAGGCGTCGCGAGTGAGCGCGCCGGAGTCGGGGCCGGAGTTCTGACCGTCGTCCGAGCGGAGTTCGGCGCGTAGCTCGTCGGTCACGGCGCGCGCGAGCGTGGCGAGGTGCTCGGCCCCGAAGCGTTCGCGGAGCGACGCGGCCTCCGGCGTGCGCAGCAGCGCGTCAACCGAGGGCAGCGCGCGCATTCTCTCTGAAAGGTTCGAGTCGGGCATGTCGGCCGAGCCGGTAGTCAGGGACGAGACGTTAATGGTAAGTTTAGCCTTGAGCCTCGCGGCCGTCGCGTATTCTACGCCGCGCCGTGCCCCGTTGAGAAACCGAAACATGAACAGCGCCCTGACGCCGGAAAAAAATCAGAAGTCGGACGCACGCGCACTCTTCGACGCGGCCTCGGACGGCGACGCCACGGGCGTGGCGCGTCTTCTGTCGGCGGGCGTCGAGGCGGACGCGCGGCTCGCGCCGGGCGGCGAGACGCCGCTCATGCGCGCCGCTGCGCGCGGCCACGAAGAGGTCGCGCGCGTGCTGCTCGACGCGGGGGCGGACGCCTCCGCGCAGCGGTCGGACGGGTTCACGCCGCTCATCCTCGCGGTCTTCTTCGGGCACGAAGCGACGGCGCGGCTGCTCGTCGAACGCGGCGCGGACGCGCGCGCGCACACTACCCTCGGGACGACGGCCGCGCGTTGGGCCGCCTCGCGCGGCTTCGAGGAGATGGCCGACCTCCTGCGCGCCGCCGAGGCCGCGTCCCCGCGAGTTTTGACGGAGAAGACCGACACGCCGGCCGTGGTCAAGACCACGACGCCGGCTCCTGCCGAGACACCCACGCGCGCGTCGTCCTCGCCGTCCGACGAGGTGAGCATCTTTTCGAGGAAGGGCGAGGGGCGAGATTCGCGCGGCGCGGTCGCGCGCGCCTACGCTTTGACGAACGGCGCTTCAATCTCTGAGGAGAACGCCGAAAGAAGCGTCTCCGCTTCCGACGCCTCTCGGTCGGACGTTTTTGCGTCGGACATCTCTCGGCCGGGCGCGTCCGCGTCGGACGCCGCGTCGCCCGACCTCTTCGCGCACGATTCGGCGACGGGCGTCTCCGTGCGGCGCGGCGCGCAGGCCCCGGGGCACCCTTCGGCCTCGACCTTCCGTCTCGGACACTTCCTGCGTTCCTGGCAGGGTTCGACCGGAGTCGCGCTGCTGCTGCTCGCCTTCGGGGTGGCGGTCTTCGCGCTCGTGCGCGGCGGGGCGGGCGGCGTCTCGCCCCGGCCGGCCGCGACGCCCCAGACGCCCGCGCCGCAGGCGGCCGCACAAGTCCCCACGCCGCTCGCGGCGCAGCCGACGCCCGACCCCTTGAGCGTCATGCCCGTTACAGACCCGGCCTACGCCGTACCGTACACGCCCGGCCAGCCCATCTACGTCCCGCAGCAGACGGGCGCGCCCGTCCCCGTCGGCTCCAATATACCCGGCGAGTTGACCGTCATCTCCGAAAACGGCGCGACCTCGAACGCGAACGCCGGCGGCTCCGCACGCAAGACCGAGCCGAACGCCAACACGGCCGCGCCCGCGCGCCCCGAAACACGCGGCGACGCCGGCGCGGAAGCCGACGCGCGTCCCGCCCGCACGCCCGAACCCGAACAGCAGCGCCCCGCGCCGCCCGTCCAGTCGAATCAGCCTCCCCCGCCCGCCCCGCAAGCAACGCCCGGCCGCGCCAAAGTCATCCCCTGGCCGCCGCAGTAAGCCTTAAAGTTAAAATTGTTGACACCCTCCGCGCCGAAACCCTATGGTAGAAATGAGGCCGCGAGGCGGCCCGCGAGGAGTTAAAGACCGTGCCGATCCGCGAGAACAAGTTCGCCCGCCGCGCACGCGAGCGGGAAGAGACCGACGGCCGCAACACGAAAAAGCTGGTCGTCCGCGACCAGCAGCCGACGGCCGACGAGCAGTTGGTGCGGCTCGAAGAGGACATCCGCCGGCTCAAGGTCGAGTTCGACATCTACTTCAACGGCGCGGCCAAGCGCCCGCCCTACGACACCAAGGGGCGCGTCGAGACGCTCATCAAACGCCTCGCCGACGAGCGCACGCTCAGCTTCGCGCAGCGCTACCACTACAACTCTCTGGCCGCGCGCTTCAGCTCCTTTATGCAGCTCTGGCGGCGGACGATGCAGGAGCGCGAAGAGGGGCGCGGTCACCACGGCGCGCGCCGCCACGCGCAGAAGGTCGCGCCCGAGCCCGGCTCCGCCCCGACCACCTTCGTCTGCGCCGACGCGCGCTCAGACGTGCGAACCGTGCGCGACCTCTACGAGGCGCTCGTCGAGGCGCGCCGGCGCTGCGGCGAGTCCTCCGACGACCTCCCGTTCTCGCGCTTCCACCGCATGGTCGCCGAGAAATCGGAGGCGCTCAAAGAGCGCGCCGGCTGCGAGCGCGTCCACTTCTCGGTCGCGGTCGCCGACGGCCGCGTCCAGTTCAAGGCTAAGGCGGACAAGTAAAAACAGCCGCCGGGACGGAAAAACAGAAGGCAGTCAAGACCTTGACGGTTTTGACTGCCTTCTGCCTTACTGCCTTGCCTACTGCTTTCTTGAGTGCCTTGCTTTCTGGGGTGCGCTTGCCGGCTCGTTGCGAAGTCCGGAAGCGGTCAGTGGCCTTCAACGAAAGCTGAAGTGTTCAGTTGGGGAGAGTTACATCTTGATCACTTTTTCGGCCTGCGGCCCCTTCGGCCCCTGCGTCACCTCGAACTCGACTTCCTGACCCTCTTCGAGCGTCTTGAAGCCGTCGCCCTGGATGGCGCTGTAGTGAACGAAGATGTCGGAAGAGCCGGGCTGCTCGATGAAGCCGTAGCCCTTCGCGTTGTTGAACCACTTGACCTTACCGGTAATTCTAGGCATAGCTGACGAATCCTCCTAACGATTCGGTGAAAAGGGCCGGCCGGGAACTACGGGGCAGCTCCGGCCGGAGCCCGCAAGGTTGACCAAAGAGCCGGCGCGCGCCCGCAACAAGCGCGCCCAAACACTCAAAAAAAAGACCGCGACCGATGGCCCCCGGCTTTAAAGCCTTTTGGACTCATCGTTCACGGACAGGGACGGAACTGCAAATTCATTGCTAAAGCTTGCAAGTGTAACGGTCTGGGCGAGTTAAACCGCCCGTGGCGGGTTGACGACGGCGCATACTAAGCGAAACCGTACGCGGGTGTCAACACAAAAATTCACGCCGCCGCAAAGGTTTAACGCCTCAGACGCCTGAAAATCCTAACGCTCGGGCAGGTAGCGCCCCGGGCTGACGGGCAGCTCGCCGATTCGCACTTCGTAGTGGAGGTGCGGCCCCGTCGAGCGCCCCGTCGAGCCGACCTGACCCAACTGTTCGCCGCGCCTAAGTTCCTGACCGGCCGTCACTTCTATCCTTGAGAGGTGTGCGTAGCGGGTCGTCAGCCCGTTGCCGTGGTCGAGGACGACCATCTGGCCGTAGCCGTTCTTCCAGCCGGCTTCGACCACGCGGCCGTCCGCGGGCGCGGAGACGGGCGTGCCGCGCGGCGCGGCGATGTCCTGACCGGGGTGGAACTCCGCGCCGCCCCCGCCGAACGGGTTGCCGCGCACGCCGAAGCTGTCGGTGGATTCGCCCTCGACGGGCCAGATGGAGGGGACGCGCGCGCGCTCCCTGAGCGCCGCCTCGTGAAGCCGCAGCTCGGTTTCGAGCCGCGCGGCGCGCGTCTCAAGCCGCTCGACCGCCGCCGGGTCGAGTTCGAGCGCGGGGCCGCCCGCGCCGTGCACGCTCGTGCCCTCCTGCTCCTCCTGCCCGGGCTCGACGCCCGACATCTCGGAGAGGCGGCGCGCGTCCGTCTCGATGGCGTCCACGCGGTTTTCGAGCTTCTGGAGCTTCTGGCGCTGCTGCTCGTTCTCCTGCCGGAGGCGGTTGTTCTCCTCCTCTATGCGCAGGTGTACGGCCTCGCGCGTCAGCCCGTAGACGCCGTAGGCGGCGGCGCAGAAGAGCAACGCGGCGACGAGCGCCGAAGCCTTGACCCAGCGCTTGTGGATGGAGACGCGGCGGACGTAGGAACGTGAACGCGAGGTTTTAGAAACGATGAAAGCGTAAAAACGCTCGTCTCTGTTCATCGGAGTGTGCTCCTTGGGCGCCCCGTCCGCGCGCCCAACTGGGGGAACGGGCACACGGATGAGCGCGAAAGGCACTGTCTGCCGAAAGAAGGCGACGAGTGCGAAAACTATTTAATTACCGGGTTGCTTGTTTGCGAGACCCTTCCCGAAGAGTGCTGCCGAGGTCCGCCCTTTTGAAGATACTGCCGAGGCAGAAGCCTGATTTGGGGCTGCACAAGGGGCTAGACCCTACCACATGGTTC
>JBEVKV010000259.1:0-13024 GCA_040509515.1 Pyrinomonadaceae bacterium
GCACGCCCCCGCTGATCACAGCCAATCTCGCGCTGGTACTCGAGTTCGGGGCCCGGCTGCGCCTGCTCATACTGGCGCAGATCGCGGCCATCCTGCCGAGGCACGACAACGATCTGGTGCGGTTGCAGATGGACGCGGTGGGCGTGGTCGATTTCGATCAGGGGACGGCCGAGCTCGACGCGACGCTGCACGATTCAAGGCTCCTGAAGAAGTTCGTGCTGACCGGCGACATGGCGATGAGGCTGAAGTGGGAGGGGTCGCCAAACTTCGCGCTGGCCGTGGGGGGATTGCACCCGGCCTTCAACCCGCCGCGCGGCTTCCCTAAGCTGGAGCGGATAGCGATCAACCTGTCATCGGGAGACAACCCGCGGCTGAGGTGCGAAGCCTACTTCGCCTTGACCTCTAACACCGTCCAGTTCGGGGCCCGGGCCGAACTTTACGCCGAGGCGGGCGGGTTCTCCATCCACGGGCAGCTCGGCTTCGACGTTTTGATCCAGTTCGACCCCTTCTCATTCCTGGCCGAGTTCCACGCACATCTGCAACTCAAGCGGGGCTCGACGAACCTGTTCAAGGTGAGGCTGGAAGGGTCGCTGGCCGGCCCGCGGCCGCTGCACATCAAGGGGAAGGCGACGTTCGAGCTTCTGTGGTGGGACGTAACGATCCGGGTCGACAAGAGGCTTGTGGAAGGGGCCAAGCCGCCGGCCCCCGAGCCCGTAGACGTGCTGCCGCGTTTGAAGGAGGCGCTGGGCGACGTTGCGAACTGGACAACTCAGATGCCGGCCGGAGGGAGGCAGATGGTCACGCTGAGGCCGTTGAGCGCAGGCCCTACCGGCGTGCTGCTGCACCCGCTGGGGTCGCTGAGGGTCAAGCAGAACGTCGTGCCGCTGAACCTTGAAATATCGAGGTTCGGGCAGGGAGCCCCGGCCGCAGAGAGGCAGTTCAAGATCACGAAAGTGAGGGTGGGAGCAGATACGCAGAAGGGCCAGCCGGTCAAGGATTTCTTCGCGCCCGGGCAGTATTTCGAGATGAGCGACGACGAGAAGCTGTCCAGGCCGTCGTTCGAGCAGATGACGGCGGGAGTAGGATTCGGGACTGAGGGGGTTGCCATCACGGGGGAGGCCATGGATTGGGTTGAAGTGGAGGCACTCGAATACGAGACGGTGATAGTAGCCAGGCAGGAACCGGAAGCGAGGCGAAGCGACGCAGACGAGGAGACGGAGAAGTACAGGTTGACTGTGGAGGGGTTGCAGAAGCAGGCGCAGTACGGGGCGGCGGCCAACAGCGAGGTCAGGCGGACGGGCAAGGCGAAGTACCGCGGGGCGGTAGGGAAATACAAAGTGGGTAAGGAAGGGTGGAGCGTCGTCTCGGCCGAGACGATGGCGGTGAGTCGGCTGGCGGGGACAGAGGAGGCGAAGCCGACCAGCTACACGGAGGCCGCCGAAGCGTTGAGGAAGTTGAAGCAGGAGAATCCGGCGCGGGCGGCGGGGTTGAAGATCGTTCGGCTGTCGGAGTTGTCACAGACTTAATGTTCTTAGTCACCGAGCTAACGAGGTAGTTATGACTGTCTCTTCCGCAAATTATGTGTTCCTGCCGTGGGTCAGGCAGGGGGCCGCAGCAGGCATTCAGAAGGTGGATGTTCTGGATGCAAACCAACCCGGGGTTGTTTCGGTAGAGGTCGACCTGGAAATAAATGACAAACCCGGCGTCACGCGGCAGGTGCGACTGTTTGGGCCCGGCGACATCACGGGTGTCGATCCGCAACAGGTCATCCGCACCGAGCCGTGTAATCTGGCGACGGATTTCGAGCCGAGCTATTTTCCGGCAATCGAATTTGATCGTCCGGATTTTCCCTGGCTCTTTACCCCCGCAAAGGCCAACGACTCGGGAAAGCTGCGCCCCTGGCTCTGCCTGATCGTCGTGCGCAAGCAGGAAGGCGTCACGCTGCGCGTCGACCGCCATCTGCCGCTGCCGGTTCTCGAAATCGAGACGCCCGCGCAGCCCCGCAATGAACTACCTGATCTGGCCGAATCGTGGGTTTGGGCGCACGCACAGGTGACGGGCAGCCGGCCGGAGGCCGACCCGTTGAACAAAGCGTTGGCGGGTGACCCGGCGCTGAACTTGTCGCGGTTGTTGTGTCCGCGACGCCTCGACCCGCTGACGGAGTACGTGGCCTGCGTCGTGCCGACGTTCGAGCTGGGTCGCAAAGCGGGACTCGGGGAATCGGTTACGACGGGCGACGAGGGCTTTCTGAACCCGGCGTGGAAATCGGGAGCGCAATCGCCCGCCCAAGTGAAATTGCCGGTCTATTATCACTGGGAGTTTCGCACCGGCGCGGGCAGCGACTTCGAGACGCTGGTGGGGTTACTCGAACCGTGCGAAGCACAAGACCTACCCCCCGAAGTCGGCAAGCGCAGAATGGATATCAGCGAACCCGGATTCATCGTTGATGTCCCGGACGGTACGTCTCTGGAGCTTGAAGGCGCGTTGCGCTTGCTTGACGCCCCGGTCGCCGCGTGGCCCGAAGAGACGCAAACGCCCTTTCAGGACGAGCTGAAAAAAATTCTGGAAATTCCGTGGCGCGCCCGGCAACAGGGAGACGTAGACCCGCTGCTGGCTCCGCCGGTTTATGGTTGCTGGCAGGCGGCGCGGCACACGCTGCAGACCAGCGCCACCCCGCCGACGTTACTCTCGTGGCTGGACGACCTGAATCTTGACCCACGCCATCGCGCGGTGGCCGCGCTCGGCACCGCCGTCGTGCAGAGTCAGCAAGAGCAGTTGATGGCCTCGGCGTGGGAACAGATGGGCGAGCTTGAGCGGCTCAATCAAATGCGGCGTCAGGCCCAGCTCGCCCGCGCGGTCAACACCACTTACCTCGCAAAACACTTCGCCCGATTCGACGAAGAGAGGCTGCTGAAAGTGGTCGCCTCGGCGCAGTCGCGTGTTGTGGTCGAAACGACCGATGCCGGTGGAACGACCCGAGAGCTGTTGTCGCGAAAGATAGCCAGAAGCGTCATTCCGGATAGAGCGGTCTCCGCGACGTTACGCCGGTTGGCGAGCCCGCGCTCGGCCATCAGCGCCCGCTTCCAGTCCGCCGGCGCGCCTCCCATCGCCATCGTGACCCAGTTGAATACTTTCGGTCCGGTCGTCGCCGCGCGGAGAATTGAAGCGGGACTGGTGACACTCGATCAGGTTACGGACGCTCTGACCGGGACGCTGGCGACACAGCTCAAGCAGGTCGCCCGTTTCGACAAAATCCGTAACGCGCTCGACACGGCGCCCTTTCTCCGCGATTTCACCTTTGTCAACGAGGGCTCTACGCCCAAGCGCAACCTCACGTCATTCACGCCGCCGCCGCCGCTTGCGACGGCCGACAACGCGGCCGCCGACGCATTCCGAAAAGCGGCGCGAGCGCACCAGACCTATCTATCACAGGACTCGGTCATGTCGTCCGCGCTTCCGTTCTGGTCGTCCATGAATTTGACCACGACGCAGGAAGCGGTTCTGCGCAGCGTCGATCCCGAAAACACCATCACCACGCGCGTCCAAGCGGCGCGAGCAGCGGCCGGCGACGCCGAGACGACCGCCGATCCGGCCCAGACGACCGCCGATCCGCTGGAGCCGATACTGGACGCGCCCGACTTCCCTCAGCCGATGTACGAAGCTTTGCGTGACCTGTCGCAGGACTTTCTCTTCCCCGGCTTGGAGCATGTGCCACCCAACACTATTACTCTGCTGGAGACAAACTCGAAATTCGTCGAATCGTTCATGGTCGGACTGAACTCGGAAATGGGCCGCGAATTCCTCTGGCGCGATTTCCCGACGGAGCAGCGCGCAACCTTCTTCCGGCAGTTCTGGGATGCGTCGGCCGGAAATGGGAAGCGCGACATTGAACAGATTCATACGTGGAGCAAGACGAGCAGGCTGGGCGACAACGCGCAGACCGGCGAAAACCTGGTGCTGCTTATCCGCGGCGAACTGCTGCGACGTTACCCGAACTCGGTGATCTACGCCGTCAGAGCGGTGGACAATGCGGGACGGCTCGAACTGTCGACCGACCCTGATGACGAACTCCGTCCGCTGTTTCGCGGCACGATGAAACCCGACGTCACTTTCCTCGGTTTCGACCTGACTCGTGCGGAAGCCGTTGCCGACCCCGGCTGGTTCTTCGTCGTCCAGCAGCAGCCTACCGAACCGTGCTTCGGGATGGACGTTGCGGACTACAGTAAGCCGGCGCCTCCTCTGACATCTTGGAACAAGCTGAGCTGGCAGCACATGGCCAACAGCGCGGAGGAGTTAAAGGCGCTGTCGCACGCGTCTATCAGTAAGTCTTTATCCGTCACCGGCAGTGCGACGTGGGGCAGGAACGCCGCGCATCAAGCCTATATCACGCTGCAACGACCCGTGCGCATCGCTATTCACGCGAAGGAAATGCTCTGAAAGGTGTAATCATGCTGACCCCTAATCCTGCGATTCCGAACATCCAGAAGACAGCCGATGTGGCCACGCAGCTATCGTTCGGCCCTGCCCGCCCCGCCGTGCTGTTTCCGGTGCGGTTGGAAACGCGGTTCTTTACGCTTGCCGACGGCGGCTCGGAGCTGCGCATCCGCGTCTACCCCGACAAGGTGCACATCGACTCCCACGAGCCCGCGCTGACGGCCGAGGAGATGACGTGGGGCAAGCACTTCTGGGAACAGAGCTGGCGCGCGGCAACCGATGGGGAGCGAGCGAAGACTGCGTGGCAGCAATTGGCCGACCGCTTCGACGCGCCGCGAGCCGCGTGGGTCGCGCTGACGCTCAAGCCGCTGAATCCTCAGGATCGCCCGGACGACCCTCTTACTGCCGAGGCGCCGTGGCCGAAAGCGCCGCCGCAATTTCCATCCCCCGCGACGAAGGCCGACGCGTGGACGCGTGCGCCATCGACGCGCGTCCTGCCGAACCAGTGGATCGCGCTCGGCTATAAGAACGGGCAGTTGGTAGTCAACGCCAAGGGTAATTTGATTCCCGACTCGCTGCCGACGGGGCCAGACCCCAACGTGACTGAAGGAAGTGCGCCCCCGCCGCCCGACCAACTGGCGATTGACGACGGCATGAAGTGGATGGTCGATTTCGACATCGCCGAACAGAAGGGGATGGGAATCCGAGCCCGGCTGACGGCGGCGAACGCTGCCGCGGGGCTGGACTTCCTGCTCGTGCTGGGCATCAAGGATGCGCCCGGCGGGACGACCGACTGGACGCCGCGTCTGGCCGAGTTGTTCAACGCGCACCATTACACAGACGGGCTGAGCTTCGTGCGTCAGGGCACGCCTTCCAACAACACGGTGGATGCGCCCTCCGGCTTTAGTTCTGTCGATCCCGGCCACGAAGAGAGCTATCTGGCTGAGCGCACAGCACCCGTATCTCAGCCGGGCGACCGCTCGAATTGTGACGTGTTGACTACGGCCCTCGGACTGGCGAATAACAGGCAGGTTCTTCTCAACGTTCCTAACGCCCGTGCGAAAGAGCAGGTGGACGCGCAGCAAATGAACACGGCTTTGTGGCAGGCGACGTGGGGCTACTTCCTGCTGCAGATGGTAGGGGTGCCCGGAACCGCCGAAGGCCCGCTGACCGATCCGGACATCGCCTGGGTGCGCAAACACTTCATCGATTACGTGCGCGCGAGCGGGCCGCTGCCGGCGTTGCGCATAGGCAAGCAGCCCTATGGGCTTCTTCCCGTGACCTCTCTCACTGAGTGGAAACCGCCGGCCGGCCAATCGGGCCTGTACTCTCGCGATCTTGCGTTGCAGCAGCTCCTCATCAATCTGCGTAACGTCTGGCGCGGTAATTATCCGGACGTGCCGCGACTCGGGCGCACCCAAGACACCGATCAGCAGAAGGGCATCGACAAAGACCTCGCCGAAGTTCTGAGCATGGACGGGCTGTCATCCAGTTACTCGATTCGGAATCTGCTGGGCCGGCATTACCTGGAGCACCTCTGGGTGTTCCTGAGCGCCGGCTATTACGGGGACGTTTGGGAGCCTCCGGTTGATGATTTCCCTGCGGAGCCGGAGCAGCCGGAGTACGTGGAGCCGCCGGAAGACCTGACCCCGCGGCAAAGAATCGCCTGGGTACGCGAACAACAGCGGATACAGCAAGATTACGTCAGGGCTCACAACGCGTGGCTCGCTCAGATGGCGGCGATTCAGGCAAGGTACGACTTTATCGCGGCCAAGAATGCCTACACCACCTCGTGGTGGGCCGCGCACGATCAGCGCACCGCGTCGTTTTTGCAAACGGCCGGCTTGTCGCAAACGCTCGGCACGACGTGGCGGCCCCGTCTGGCGCGCGGAATGTTTTCACCACACGCCGTCAGGCTCGACGGAGCCCTGGTGCAGCCGGTTCAAAACACGGCGTTGTCGCCGAACTACATCGACGCGCTGCTGGCCGCGCGTGACCTCAACAACATTCGCAGTCAGTCGATTCAACAACCGCCGCCGGCCTCGCTGCTTTATCTGTTGCTTCGCCATTCGATGCTGCTGGAATACGGCGCCGCCGCATCGCGGTTGCTGGCGTTGCAACCGGCAGACCGACGCGAGCCGGAGCTGGTGAATATGCCCGGGCAGGTGGGCTCAACCATTTGGGAACGGCTGGATAAACCCTTCGGCGTCGGGGGCGTGCAGATGCCGCTTCGCGACTACCTGCTCGGCTTCGCGCCTAATGGTGAACCGGACGTGGCCGGGAAGCCCGAGTTGAAATCACTGAGCGACTTCCGCGCCAGCCTCGCCCATTTGAGATCGCTCGCCCCCGAGAGGCTGGAAGAGTTGATGACCGGGACACTCGATCTGTGCTCGCACCGGCTGGACGCGTGGGTCACCTCGTTTGCGACCAAGCGGCTGGCCGAGATGCGTAACGCGAATCCGACAGGCGTGTTGCTCGGCGGGTACGGCTGGGTGATGAACCTGAAACCCGCCGCCGCTCAAGTGAAGGTCGTTCCTACGCCGGCGGGTGAACAAGAACCCGTCTTCCAACTGACGGACAATCCCGGCTTCGTGCATACGCCTTCGCTGACGCAGGCTTCCACGGTCGCGATTCTGCGCAGCGGTCATCTGGCCAATGCCGGCAATCAGATGCCGGACGATTTGCTGGCCATCGATCTGTCGTCCGAACGTGTGCGGCTGGCGACGTGGCTGCTTGACGGCGTGCGACAGGGTCAACCGCTCGGCGCGCTGCTCGGATACCGGCTCGAACGCCGGCTGCAGGAAGGCGGAAAGGCGAAGTTTATTTCTCGGTTCCGCGAGATGGCGCCCCTCGCGGCGCGGAAGATGCAGCAACCGACCCAACCGCCCCAGACTGAAGCGGTCGAGACCATCGCGGCAAACAACGTCGTGGACGGCCTCCGTCTCCATAGACTTTGGCAGGACACGCAAACGGGTGATGCGGCCCAAGTTCAGCAGAAGGAGCAGCAGTTCTTCCAGAAACTCTCGCCCCTCACCACGACCGAGGTCACAGGGCTGCGTCCTGAGCTGAACGCTCTGGCGGACGCCGTCGACTGCGTCAGCGACGCGCTGATGGCCGAGAGCGTTCATCAAGTGGTGCGCGGCAATCCCTTGCGGGCTGCCAGTACGGTCGAATCAATCGCCGGAGGTGAAACGCCTCCGCCGGAACTCGAAGTCGTACAAACACCGCGGACGGGCATCGCGCTGACGCATCGGGTGCTGACGTTGTTCGCCGGTGACCCCATGCTTCCGCAGCATTGGGCGTCGCCCGGAATCGCGTTTCGTGCCCACGCCGAGCCGCACCTGAACGCGTTGGTGGGTAGACTGCTCCCCAATGCGTTCAACGTCCGCTGCGTGGTTGACCGTCTGGAACCGGAGACCGGCAGAGTTCTGGAGTCGAAGGAACTCCGCCTCAATCAACTGCGTCTGACGCCGCTCGACTTCATCTATGCCGTCGACGGTCAGGCCGGGCAGCACTCAGAGATCGAACAACGCATCATGTACGGCATCATGCGAAAGGCGGACGGCTTTGCGCCCGGCTCGCTGCTGCGAGTCAACCACGGCCGCAGACCGGGATGGGCGGCCACCGAGCTGAGCTACGGAGAGTTCAACGAACTGGTGAAGGCGGCGCGCAAACTGGTCACCGGCGCGCGCGCTATCGACGCCGGCGATCTGGACCTGCCGGAGCGAAGCACCGGGTTCAGCGTGGACGTTGCCGAGTTGGAGAGTCGCGTGGCCGGCGCCGAGGTCTGGTTGCGCCGGACTCCAAACGACTTCAAGACAGTGCTCGCCGCCGGCGAAACCGCCAACCTCGATGCGTTGCGGGATTTGATACTCCGTTCAGCGGCTTTCGGCGTGCCCGGCGCCGTTCCGCTCTCCGCCGCGGGCGCGTCGTCCGAAGCTCGTCAGACGCTGTTCAGGCAGGGGGCCTCGATTCAAAAGGAGTTGACGCAGCGCGTCGAACAACTCACGGCGTTGATCTCGGCCTTTAACCCCGTTACGGCGACGACGGAACAGAGGCGCGACCACGCGGTCGCCCGGCTGCGCATCGTCTTCGGGAAAGCGTTTGTCGTACTGCCGCGGTTTACGGCGGCGAACGCGGCCGAACTTGAGAAGGCGCTCGCGGACAGCACGAAAGTGCAGGGCGGCGACCCGTTCGCTTCGACCACATGGCTCCAGCGGATGGCGCGCGTCCGCGATGCCGTGGGCCGACTCAATGCGTCGCTCAATTATTCTGAAGCGGTCAACACCGGCGAGAAACTCAACCTCAGCGTCGCGCAACTGCCGTACGGGGCCACCGACCGCTGGGTGGGCCTGCCGCTCCAACCCGGTCAACAACTGCCGGGCGGGAAACTCTCACTCGTCGTGCAGGCCGCGACGCCGCTCGACGCGCGCAAGCCGTTGGCCGGGCTGCTGATCGACGAGTGGGTCGAGACCGTGCCGAGCGCGACTGAGACCACCGGCATCGCGCTTCAGTATGACCGGCCCAACGCCACCCCTCCGCAGAATATTCTGATAGCAGTGCCGCCGGAGGTAGAGGCGCCGTGGACGGTCTGGTCTTTACAACAGGTGCTGCTGGAAACGCTCGATCTGGCCCGGATACGGGCCGTTGACCCTGACGCGCTGGACGATGTCGGGCATTACCTTCCGGCGACGTACTTTGCCATCAACACCGAAGGCGACACGGTTTCGACCGACTTCACAAAGATCAGGTTTTGAGAGAGGGAATCATGCCAACCCCATCAATCACGAGCTGGATGCGTCTTGAACCACGCAGCCGTAATGCAGAGATGGACTCCAGTCTGCAGGCCAGAATCTACGATCCGTTGTGGCTGCTGGCGCGGCAATGGCAGCTCGGAGAATTTCAGGGCGAAGACAACGGCTCGCCGGTCGTCGCGAGCTGGCGAGCGGAAGCCGCGCGGCTGACTCGTTATCATTCGGGAACCATCCCACGAGGCACGACCGTCAACGCCCCGACTTATGATGGCCGCCTGATGCCCCTCGAATCATTGGTCGAGCGGGAAAGGATTCGCCCGAGTGCGGATCAGGCGGCGGGGACTGAGAAATTAAGGCTTGCCGCGGAGGCCGGCCAGCAGTTCCTGAGATTGCTACAGTCGAAGCCGCTGTCGCGCGACTACCGCACTGCTTTCATCAACCAGCATCCGTTTCCGGTCTTGACGGCTGACCAGCGGGCGGCACTCGACGAGGACAGCCTCGGCTTCTTCGAGCTGATGTCCCCGCGCGTCCCAGACGGCCGGCGGTTGTATGCCGCGTTGCGTCCGGCGGGCTCGACCGGCGTCGTCATTGCGCCTGCCTTGCAGATTGCCGCTGTCGATCTGACCGCGGTCAGGAATATCGCGCAGCTCTGGGTGCAGTGGTTCGAGACGCTGTTCAGCGAACCCGACGCGGCCAATCCTTCGTGGTTGCCGGAACGCATGGAATACGCGTTTTCGGTCGGCACCCGGTTCGGCGATGGCGAGCGGGTGTTGACCGCACAGGAGTACTCGGAAGGGCACCTCGATTGGTATGCCTT
Source organism: Pyrinomonadaceae bacterium (assembly GCA_040509515.1). Taxonomy (GTDB): domain Bacteria; phylum Acidobacteriota; class Blastocatellia; order Pyrinomonadales; family Pyrinomonadaceae; genus QHXN01. The sequence continues at coordinate 10,006 of JBEVKV010000259.1, forward strand.
CGATGCAAATCCCGGGGCGTCGCTCGGAGGGGCGCAGGACAACGCCGTCAAGGAAATCGCCCGCAAAGTAATTCCGGCCCCGGTCAGCTTCCGTGGAATGCCTGCGGCACGGTTCTGGGAGTTTGAGGACGCGCAGGTGGATTTCGGCTCCGTCGATGCGGGGCCGACCGATCTGGCGCGGATGCTGCTTGTCCAGTTCGCCCTGGACTGCGGCAACGACTGGTTCGTCATTCCGATTGAGCTGGAGGTGGGCTCCCTCTGCAAAACTCGTTCGCTGGTCATCACGGACACGTTCGGCGTGCGCACGCTCATCAAGCCCAACAGTGAGTGCGGCCAGCCTCACTCGTCGTGGCGGATGTTCCAGCTCTCGCACGTTCGAGGAACCACGGTCACGCAGCCGATGTCAGACATGTTTTTCCTGCCGCCATCGCTGCTCAAGAGTTTGGAGAATCGGCCAATCGAAGAAGTACTCTTCCTGCGCGACGAGATGGCGAATGTGGCGTGGGCGGTTGAGCGAATAATCGAAAGCCCCGCGGAGGGACGGCTCAACCGATTTGAATCCTACCTTGAACAGAAGCGGCGTCGGGAACTGGAGTCGCCGCCGCCGCCGCCAACCGGGGACGCGTTGCGTTACCGGCTCTCGACGGAGGTGCCCGATTACTGGGTTCCGCTACTGCCGACGAAGACCGATCAGGGGCTTCGACTCAAGCGGGGCGCGGTGCTCAGGACGGATGGCCTGAGCGAACCTGTTCATGCGCGGGGGCGCATTTTGGAACCCGGTCAGGGGCTCTCATTGTTTGAAGAGGAGGTGCCGCGCGAAGGCATGCGCGTGACGCGCAGCTATCAGTTTACTCGCTGGATCGACGGGTCATCTCACTTCTGGGTGGGACGGCGCAAAGGCATCGGGCGCGGCGAGGGTTCGAGCGGGCTGAAGTTCGACTCGCTGGAGGGAATAGAACCGCCGACCAATTCTGCCGCCGAGTTCTGATCGGCGACGACGCCGAGAGAATTATTGACAAGCTAGTGACTTGAGAGCATATTAACGCGGAGGCAACACTCCGGCGTTAGCAGCAGCTTTACTTCTTAAATCGTTTTGCCCACGCCTCAAGCCACACTCTCCTCCCTGCACTGAGAAAGGATTGAATTTCCATGCGCCTACCGAAGAAGAGGCTCACCGGCCTTCTCCTCTTTGCCAACGTCTGTCTCCTGATTCTTAACGTCAGCGGCTGGTCACTCCGCGCGCTGCCCCCCTCTCACGCTCAGGGAAACAGCAAGACTGTTGTGAGAGAACACCCGGCGCCACGCGAGCCTGTGGAGATCACGCCGCCCCGGGTGAATGGTCGGGAGACCGCTTTCAGCGAAGCCTTCCAGGGTGGCTCTGACTGGATTAGTAAGTTGTCTTTCAAGGTGAAGAACAGGTCGAAGACGCCGATCACGTACGCACGGATTGACATTACCTTCCCTGAAACGACCGCGAGCGGCCCCAAGATGCTTCACCAGATTTTCATAGGGCAGCGGGCGGACAATCCCTCGACTCTCAACAACCCGCCTCTCTACCTAATGCCGAAGGAGGCGATGGACATTTCTCTGGCCTCGCAAATCGGGGAGATCGAGCGGCTGGTGAAATCGAGGCACCCGTCGTTAGACGCGATCAGCAAAATTGCCGCCGGCCTCGGCGAAGTGATGTTCGCCGACGGGACGCTGTACTCCGGCGGGGCTCTGTTCAAGCGCAACCCGGACCCTGCCAGCCCCCGCAAGTGGGTTATGGTCGAGGATGAACAGAATACCCGTCTGGGTAATTAACAGTGTAAAGGCGGGACAAATGAAACTGAATCTAATTCTGGTCGCCCTGCTCGCCGTAAATGTGGCCCTGCTATTTAAGGCCGTCGATCCCTTCGGCCACGCATCCATGACGGCTGAAGCCTCGGCCGCGCGGCCCCAGGCATTCGGGATGTGCCGGCAGTTTGAGCCCGACACCCCAGACAGTTGCGGGTCGAACGCCTGCGGTGAGACAGACTTTGATAAAAGTCTGGGCTTCAGTAACGCGCCCGGGCCTCAGTCACTGGAACAGGCTTCCGTGACGTGCAGGTCGGGTGACCCTTGCGAAGATAGCACCACTTACTTCGACCGCAGATTTACTGACACCTTCTGCAACACGCCGACGCCGACGCCGACGCCGGTGCCCACTCCCACGCCATTTTTCCCGGCGTGCCCGTGCATAGGCCAACCGGGATGGACGGAGAGAAATGAGGACTGTTGGCCCGACTATCACTGGAGTTGTGCGCAATGCAAATGCATCCGCAACTCGCCCATCTTGATTGACGTGCTGGGTAACGGCTACAACCTCACGGACGCCCGGAACGGCGTGCAGTTCAATTTCCACGGCGAAGAGCTGATGCCCATAAGCTGGACGGCCGCCGGGTCAGACGACGCGTGGCTGGCGCTCGACCGTGACGGCAACGGCACGATTGACAGCGGCGTCGAGCTGTTCGGGAACGTGACGGCGCAGCCCGCCCCGCCGCCGGGCCAGGAGCGGAACGGCTTCCTCGCGCTCGCGGAGTACGACAAGTTCGACGGGGGTGGGAACGGCGACGGGGCGATTGATTCCGCCGACGCGGTCTTCACGAGCCTGCGCCTGTGGCAGGACGTGAACCACAACGGCGTCTCCGAGCCCGCGGAACTGCAGACGCTCCCGTCGCTCGACGTGTCGCGCATCTCGCTCGACTACAAGGAGTCGAAGCGCAAGGATGCCAACGGCAACCAGTTCGGCTACCGCGCGAAGGTGTACGACGCGAAGGGCGCGAGGGTCGGCCGCTGGGCCTGGGACGTGTTCCTCCTCAAGCGCTAACTGACCCGAGCCTAAGACCCGGAAGGCTTTCAGCGCCCGGCCTTCCTCTCGCTCCTCGGAATCGACCTCGCCCGACGTGGTCTACGCGAGGAACGGCCCGCTGGCGGAGGGGGCATACAACGTGCCGACCGTGTGAGGCAGGGCGACGACCCGGGCGCTGATGTAGCGCCC
>JBEVKV010000260.1:0-9597 GCA_040509515.1 Pyrinomonadaceae bacterium
CGAAGACCGTCCGGGTTCCGCGGGGCGGCTGACACTCGCCCCCGTGCGGGGGACTTCGACACGCGCTACTGCTGACCCTTGTCGTGCGTGTCGGCGCCGACGGCCGTCAGCGTCGTCACGCCGCCGTTGCCCATCGTGCGGTTGTTGCCGAAGGAGTTCACCGTCCCCGAAGTGCCGTTGGCGGTGTTGAAGGCGATGATGGAGTTGCCGATGCGCACCGTGCCGCCCGCCGTCTGCTGGATGCCGGTGCCGTTGTTCGAGATGTTGCAGTTGTCGACGATCATCTCGGACGTGCCGGCCGGGCTCTCGACGCCGAGGCCGTGGTTGGTGTTGCCCGAGATGACCGAGTTGCTGATGGACATCCGCACGCCGCTGCTGGCGACGATGCCGAAGCCGCAGTTGTGGACGCGCACGTTGTCGAGCGTGGCGCTGACGCGGGTCGAGCCGCTCGCGGGGATGACGACGATGCCGGTGCCGGCCATGTTCCTCACCGTCGTGTTCGTGACGGTCAGCTCGCCGCCGCCGCTGCGCACGTCCTCGATGCCGCGCCCGGGGTTGCCCCGTGATTGGTCAATAACGCAGTCCTCGATGAAGACCTCGCTGCCGGCCGAGGCCGCGCCGCCCGAGATGCGGATGCCGCGCAGGCCGAGGACGGCGGCGCTCGCGCCGCCCGAGCCGTTGATGTTCAGGTTACGCAGGCGGACGGTCTTCTCCACCTCGCCGACCGCCGTGAAGTTGTCGAAGGCGATGGAGACGCCGGTCGTCCCCGAGTGGAGGATGGAGCCGTAGCCCTGCCCCGCGGTGCCCTCGATGGTGATCGACTTGGTAATCGTCACCGCGCCGTAGCCGCCCGGGTCGAGCGTGCTGATCTCGCCGTGGACGGCGGTCTTCGAGATGGCGCCCGCGTAAGTCTTGCAGGGGGCCGTGCGGCTGCACGGGTTGACGTCGTCGCCGACGCCGGACACCCATGTGCGGGTCGCCTGCGCCTGCGCGATGGAGGAAAGTGCCACGATGAAAATCGCACACGCGAGAGCTTTAAGGGCAGCAGACATGGTTTTCATTACTGTTCTCCTCACAGACTAGACTTTTGATTGTGGGGGCAATGCCCGCGGACGACCGGGCGTCCTGTGTCGGCAAAGCCAGCGTTTGTGAATACCGAATGTCGGGTTCGCAGAGAGCCTGTGTGTCCGCCTATGTCACGAGGGGGCGGCAGCGTCGCCGGGGCGTTCAGGGCCGGACGATGATGTCGCCGGCGGCGTTGTCCGTGTCCACGAAAAGGTAGGCCGCGAAGGGGAAGGACGTGAGCTTGACGGACTCGTCTCGGGGCATCGCGTAGCCCACGTCGTCTTTGCGCTCGGCGTCGGTCGCCCACCAGCGCAGACCCACGCCCTCGTCTTTCTCCAACTCCGCGTCCGCGGGAATCCAGTCCCTCTTGATCTCCCTGTAGAGCCCCCAGGTCAGCTTGTCGGGCTCGCGTGGGTTTTCGGCGTTGTCCTCGACCGTGAACAGCACGCGCATCCCGATCAGGTAGGGGATGGTGGAGTCGCGGACGACGCCGCCCATCACCGCCTGATTCTTGACGACGCTCATCTCGTCGAACGAGACGCTGATGGAGACGCCGTCGTACCTCTCCTCGCGCGTGCCATCGCCGTCCACGTCCTGATAGATGACGGGGGCCTCGTCGCTCAGGTTCAGGCTGCCGGTCGCGCCGCCCTCCTTGAGCGCCGTGCAGTCGAACTTGACGTACTTGACGTACTTGTCCCCGAGGGTGAACTGATAGCTGCCTTGGGCGGCCTGCGCGCGGGCGGCGACGCAGGCGGTCAGGAGCAGCACCAGGGTTGAGGTAAAGCGAATGATCCTCATTGAAGAAACTCCTTCTGCTTGGTTAAAGGAAGCGGGAAATAGGCCGGTGTCAAAGGGCATAGTCTCAACGGGCGAGGTTGGGTTCTAACGGGCGAAGCCGGGACATCTTACGCGGGAGAGTCGTATTCAGCAAGGGCTGGCCGTCGTGACGGTGACGCAAGATACCCCACCCGGCCGAAAGAATCTTTAGAGCGCCCTGAAATTCTTCTGAAAGACTTCTGAAAGCGTCCGCAGGCTTCAGCCGCTTGTCAGGGCGCGGCTCGCGGCGGGGCGAAATTTCGCTAAATTTCTTTAGGCGCGGCCGAGCTGGCGCACGCCGAACAGCCGCCACTCGCCGGGCACGCGCCCGAGGTGGTGCGCGCCCCTGTCCTCGAAGTTTATCCCCGAGCCGGCGACCAAATCCTTGACCGTGTTCGAGACCAGCACCTCGCCGGGCGCGGCGCGGTTCGCCACCTGAACGCCTATCTCGGCGGCGACGCCCGTGACCTTGCCGTCCACCACGTCGCACTCGCCCGTGTGGAGCCCGGCGCGCATCTCGACGCCGAGGCGCGAGGCGTACTCGACGATGGCGTAGGCGCAGCGCACCGCGCGCGCGGGGCCGTCGAAGATGGCGAGCGGCCGGTCGCCGACCATGTCGATCTCGCGCCCGCGGAACCACTCGACCTCCTTGCGGACGTAGGCGCGCAGGCGCTGGATGAGCCCCTGCCGCAAGCCCACGCCGGGCCACGCCGTGCGCTGCTCGGGCGAGTCGGCGATGCGCGTGAAGAGGACGGTGGCGAGCACGCGGTCGGGCTCGGGCGTGTGGCGCGCGCCCGTCAAAAACTCTTCGACCTCGTCGAGCATCGCGTCTTGGTCGCCGACGAAGGGGAGGTGGTCGCGGCCGGGCAGTTCGACGTAGCGCGCGCCCGGTATCCGCTCGGCGACGTAGCGCCCCTCCTCGACTTTCAGACACTGGTCTTCGGCGCGGTGTATGACGAGCGTGGGCACGCGCACCGACGGCAGTACGTGGCGCACGTCGATCTCGGCGTTCATCTGCGTGAGCGCGAGCGCCGCGCCCGGGCTCGCGCCCATGCGCAGGTAAGTGGCCCACCACTCGCGGAAGCGCGGGTCGGAGGCGACCGAGGGCGCGCGCTCTTCGAGCCCGACGGGGCCGCCCCAGTCGCGTCGTATCTCGTCGAAGAAGTGCTGGCGCTCTTCGGGCGTGGGCGCCCACGGGTAGTCGGCGTCGCGGACGCGCTTGGCGTAGGTGCCGATCATGACGAGCGCCGAAGTCTTCTCGGGGTAGGTGGCGGCGAAGAGGCTGCACATCGGGCCGCCCTCGGAGACGCCGCACAGCGCCGCGCGCTCGGAGCCGACCGCGTCGAGCACCGCGCGCACGTCGTCCATGCGCTGTTCGAGCGTCGGGAGCCGGTTGATGGGGACGCGGTCGGAGAGACCCGTCCCGCGCTTGTCGAAGAGGATGAGGCGTGAGAAGGATGAGAGCCGGCGCAGGAAGCGCGCGAAGCTCGGCTCACGCCAGAAGTATTCCACATGCGAGACCCATCCCATGACGAAGACGAGGTCGAGCGGCGCGTCGCCGACGACCTGATAGGCGATGTTGACCTCGCCGCTGCGCGCGTACATCGTCTCGGGCGCGCGGTCGTGCGCGTAGTCGTGAGCGCGCGCGGCCTCGCGCCCGAGGTGGAGCAGCGGCAACTCGAACCCGGCCGGCGGCGCGGACTCGTGTGTCGGAGCCACGTCCGCGTCTCGCGTCGCGGCGGCCGACGCGCGCGCGCCGTCACGTCGGACGTAGTCGCCGCGCTCACGCGCCGCGCTCACGTCGGGACCTTCCCTCACGTCGGCGATGAAGCGGTAGCCGCGCCTCGGGACGGTCTCGATGTACTTGCGCCCGCCGCCGTCCTCGCACAGCGCCTTCCTGAGCGCGGAGATGTTCTGCGCGAGGTTGTTCTCTTCGACGAAGCTGTCGGGCCAGACGCGCCTCATCAGCTCTTCTTTGCCGAGCACATGGCCGCTGTTCTCGACGAGCGCCAGCAGCGTGTCGAAAGCCTTCGGCGTCAGCGGCACCACGCCGGCCTCGCCGAACAGGACGCGCTCGTCGGCGTCCAGTCGGAAGGCCCCGAAGGCGTAGAGGCGTTTGGACTGCTTTCTCGTCATCGCTTTTCGGCAGAGACTCACGGGGCCAACGGCTTCAAAGATTGTTTCGGGCGCGGCGCGCGGCGGGCCGTGGAACGGGAGAGAAGCGAAGCTGGCTTAAAGGGGGCGGCGTCGGCCGCGGGCTTCGGGGCGGGAAGGCTTTGCCCTCTGGACTCTTCCGCGAGTCGCGGAGCGCATGTTTATAAACTTGTCGGCCTCCTTTAATATACCCACGCGCCTTCGGGTATGTCCATATTTTTCGAGACGGCCGCCGCCGCCGAGCGGCCGGAGGGAAGGGGAAGAATGAAAGCTCCGAGACGGACTCTGTTCTGGCTGGCGCTCGCGGCGTGCGTGCTCCTCGCGCCCGCGCGCGCGTTGGCGTGCGCGTGCTGCTCGAACGCGGGCGACTACCAGCTCGGCTTCGCGAGGCCGAGCGAATACGAGCTGAGCATCATGCGGCAGGTGCGCTTCGGCGGGGCGGCGCAACTCTATCTCACCGAGGCCGACATGGAGGAGAGCGCCGTGGGGCTGGCGCACCGCGCGGAGAGCTACGCGCTCAAGGGCTCGCTCGCCGGCGGCGTGTGGCGGCTTGAGTTCCGCGACGGCAGACAGACCGGCACGCTCAGCCTGCCGCTGCCCGCGAAGATGGTGAGCTACGCGGCCGACATCCGCGACGGGCGGACGAGCCCCGGCGGCGGCCCGCTGCTCTACAAAGAGTGGCGCTTCGAGGGGCGTGCCGCGGGGACGGGCTTCTTCCGCGCCGGGCTCGCGTCGCCGGCCAAATACTTCCTCGTGCTTCAGGGTCGCGGCAACGGCTGTCAGGACGCCGGAGACTTTACGCACTGGCGTCTGAACGTCCGCGGCCCGAAGGCGGAATACGCCTTCTACGGCCAGCTCTCCGACCCCCAGTGAGCCGCCCTTCGTCCTTGCTCTTCGGGGCCATGCGAATCAAAGACGAGTAAGTCGGCACGGCCTTCTTCATACTCGCCACTTGCCTCCTGCTGAGCCTCTTCTGCGCGCTGAAGGCTTAGCGACGCGCGAGGACAGGCACGGGTTGCCATCGGCGGGCGGGAAATATCCCACACGCGAGAAACTTTTCTTGACAATGCTACTACCCGCCCCTAAGATGAGCGCCCATGACAGGCACACTACTCTCGACCTTCGAGGTGGCCGCGCGATTAAACGTTGACAGCTCCACCGTGCGTCTGTGGTGTAGACAGGGGCGATTCCCTCATGCTCAACAGGTAGGAAGAGACTGGGTCATCCCGGAAGACGATTTGCTCAAATTCACCCCGCCGAAAATGGGCAGGCCGCGAAAAGTTAGTAAGGCTAAGCGCAGGTCACTCTAAGTATTTAAATTATCCACGGGGACGGGTGAATGTCGAAAACGGTTCAGGTCGAGCGCGAGAACACTGTCGTGGCCGAGCGGGGGCAAGAATCTAATCGTGAATTTGAAGTCGCCAAGCTTGAGACGATAGACTGGAATTTCACTTCCGCGAAAACCTCCTATTCGACGCACGGGCTGCACCCTTACCCGGCCAAGTACATCCCACAGATACCGCACGCCCTGATTAAAGAACTCTCCCGTGAAGGCGAGGTCGTGGCAGACATATTTTGTGGAAGCGGGACGACGTTGGTTGAGGCGCTTCTTCTGGAACGTAATGCGGTAGGCGTAGATGCCAACCCGCTGGCGTGTCTTATAAGTGAGGCCAAGACCACCCGCCTCGGCCAAGGGGATTTCGAGCTCTTACTCTCGACCAGCGAGCGCGCGCTGCATCTGGCCGGTCAGATATCTGACCCGCGCGACGAGCCCCTGTTCAGTTCTGAGGCATTCGTCTCGACCGCTTACCGGCCTCCCGACGACGCGGTCTCCTTCTGGTTCGACCCGTTTGTTGTCGAAGAATTGGCGGAGAGCCTTTCGTGGTGTCGCGCCTTGCCGACTGCGGCCAGCCGTAACGTCGCCCTCGCCGCATTCTCCTCGATTGTGGTAGCGGTCTCCAAGCAGGATTCGGACACGCGATACGTACGCCGGGAAAAAAAACTAAAAGCAGGCGACGTTCTGCGCCGGTTTGCACGTTCACTATCCGATGCCGCCCGCCGGGTTGATGAGTTCACCAGTCACGTCGCACCGGCCCTGTCCCGTAGAATCTTCAACACCGACCTCCTTTCTCAACCGGACATCGGCACGGTCGATCTGGTCGTCTGTTCGCCGCCCTACCCCAACGCTTACAGTTATCACCTTTACCATATGACGCGGATGATTTGGCTCGGGATGGATCAGCCTAAGTTTAAGCGCGAGGAGATAGGAAGCCATAGAAAATACAGCCGCAAAGGAGCCAACGGCGCGAACGTCGAAACTTTCCGCGGCGAGATGACGACTGTTTTTTCGTGGCTCCGGCGACACCTCCGACCAGACAGGTATGTCTGTTTTGTCGTCGGCGACTCGACGTTAAAAGGCCAGACCATCAACAACGCAGAGCTTATTTCAGAGGTGGCCGCGTTGCAGGGCTTTCGTGAGGTCGGTCGCGTCGAGAGGCGGATGCAGGATACAAAGAAGGCATTCAATCCTGTCATCGGGAAGATAAAGCACGAGCAGATCATGGTGATGAAAAACATTGGGGGAGTGTCCGGGTGACCGCGACCTTAAAGTGTCGAATCAAGCCTTACATTCAGCCCTTCGAGCGAAAGCTGGCTCTCGCCGAACTGGCCTCGCTGACGCATTCGGTTCCGCGGCCGGGCGGGTTGGGTGCGGACGACGTTGAGTTTGAGGTGCGGTCTGAGCTGCCGGCGGACGTGCTCGCGCGTAAATTAGCTTACTGGGAGTATGTCTCTGACGAGTGTCCGCACGTAACCAGTCAGGCTCTTCGCGAGGCGACGGTCAACGTAGTCCGCAACGGCATACCGCTCGAAAAGCTCAGGGGGCTTGTTCCCTTTACGGAAGATAAGGTTCCGCTCCCCAACAGGCGCTGCCTGCGCTACGGCGTGCACGGCATTCACGAGTACCGCGGCAAGTTCTTCCCGCAACTGGTGCGTTCACTCTTTAACATCGCCGGAGTTCCGCCCGGCGGAGTCGTGGCCGACCCGATGGCCGGCAGCGGCACCACTATGGCGGAGGCAGTGCTGGGCGCGTATCACGGAATCGGTCTGGACATGAACCCCCTGTCCGTTTTGATGGGCCGGACAAAATGCTCGCTGCTGACGACCCCGCCCGCAGAGCTTGAGGCCGCGTACGAAGAGACGCGCAAGCGTCTGCTTCGTGCCATGCCCGTGCGGGCAAGCCATCAACTACCTTACTTTGCTTCGCTGCCCGACGAAGATCGGAGATACCTGACGGGCTGGTTTTCCGGGCAGGTGTTGGCCGACCTCGACCAGATCGCACAAATAATTCACGAGGTCGAAAGCGAACCCGTGCGCGATTTAATGCGCCTTTCGTTAAGTAACATAATCAGGAGTGTGTCGTGGCAAAAGGATGATGACCTTCGGGTCAGGAAAGAGGTCAGGGTCGATGTTGATATTGACCCGATCAAAGAATTTTTAGACGAATTGGGAAGTTCGGTGAGGACGGTGCTCGCCTTCCTTTACCAGATTAAGGAGTCCGGCCTCGGCACCTTCGAGATTGAAGAGGGGAACGCCTGTCTGGTGGACGTGTTGTGGGATAAATGGCGCGGGCAGGTTGACGCCGTCATTACTTCGCCTCCCTACGCCACGGCCCTCCCGTACCTTGATACGGATCGACTGAGCCTCTGCTACCTCGGCTTACTCTCGCGCCCGGAGCACCGTAAACGAGACCTGCAAATGATAGGGAATCGTGAGATCACCGAAAAACAGCGGAGGATGCAGTGGCAGTATTTTCAAGCTAACAAGAGCCTGCTGCCGGCGTCGGCGATTGACCTCGTCGAAAAAGTACACCGCTTGAATTCTGCCGCCGAGGTTGGTTTCCGTAGAAAGAACCTGCCTACGCTGCTGACCAAGTACTTCTTTGACATGCGAGACGTGCTTACGGGCGTGGCCTACGTGCTTAAGCCGGGCGCTCCGGCGTACGTGGTCGTCGGTAATAATCACACGATTGCCGGCGGCGAAAGGGTGGAGATTGAGACCGCGCGTCTGCTGGTAGACATAGCTCTGACCGTCGGGTTAGTTGCGGAAGAACACGTCCCGATGGAGATGTTGGTTTCAAGGGATATATTCAGAAAAAACGCGGTGGCCTCGGAAGTGATTTTAGCCCTCCGCCGGCCCGCTTAATAGTAGCCCCACCTCTTCTGCGAATTCTGGGGCATGTTTACACACAGCCGTAGCGCCTCCGCGTGCTCGGGCGTGCCTTGACGAATAACATTTGCGGTGTAGTCCCACCCCGCGGCTGTGTCGGCCCTCTCGATTTGAAGAACATCTCCGACGTTACCGGCGTCACGTAGAGTGTTGTTTCGGAGACGGTAATCCATCTTGTCTGGGTTATACCAGAGGACGGCATCTAAAACAGCACCTTCAAAGAGTATCCGCAGTTGTCTGTCCTTCTTGCCGTCCCGTAACGGGTCGTCCGTGAATTTACTCTCCCATCCCCAAAATTCGGGGTCGCAACCTTGCGCCCTCCTCGCCCTGACCGGCCGCACCGCCGCTACGGGAATGAATATTTCCGGCGAACGTTTTGACGCGCCGGGGGTGACCTGCCCCACACCCACATCCGTATTCTGGAGGAGCATTAAAAAGCCTCTGTGAGTTTCACCGTCGGTCTGAGCCGTCGACGGCGTGAACCCTAAGATCTGTTGTCCTGTGGCCGGCCGGCCGGTGTCTCCGGTCGGCGCTCCGGACTCTCTAACTACACGAGGGGCCGTTTGAGTCGGCTCCCTGTTGAATAAAGGGGGGCGCTCCTTTTGCCCGCCCGGCTTTACCGCACGTCCGGCCGCTTCCCGCATCTCCCTTGCCTGCTTCTCGGTCGGGACGTAGCCGTTCTCTACGAGCTGTTCAATGAACTCCTCCGTCAGAGGTTTGGCGACGCCGTGTGCAGGATCGGAGCACCCGTCTAACATCGCTTCGACTTGCCCGAGCAACGCCCTGTCTCCCTCAAGGGTAAGGTCGAGCGAGACAGCTAATGAGGCTTCGTAGTTCGTGAACAGTCCCCCCTCGGTAAGGTTACCCGAGCCGACTACAAGGTCGGCCCTGTCCTTGCCCTTGAAGAGGTAGACTTTCGGGTGAAAGGTTGAGGCATTCTCGTTGTGAAACACCCAGACCTCGCCGTGTTTATCGACGCACCTTAATAACTCGACCAGCCCTTCTTTCGACGTACCTCCGAGATCAATTCCTACTGAAATTTTCACGCGTGCTCTGCAAGAGAATTCTCTTAACGCCTCGCGCACATGGCGCACGCCGGACAGCTTCACAAAAGCTATGGCGGCCCTGAACTCCGTCCATTCTTCCTGACGGAGATGAGAGTTGATGAAATCTCCCACGCGAAAAGCGGCTTCTGGTTGTGAGATGAAGATACCCATGAACGACTCCTTAAAGGGATAGACCGGACGACGGTAATATGGCTCAGGCGACTCGAAGAGAGGAATGAGTTTCGGTCGAGGTCAGCGAGCTGTCAAAGGAGGCGGAAGCACTTACGGC
>JBEVKV010000261.1:0-5770 GCA_040509515.1 Pyrinomonadaceae bacterium
GCGTTGCACCTCGTCTACAACGCGACGCCGCGTCTGCTCGCGGAGTTCGGCCGCGTCGAAGAGTCGGCGCTCTCCGACGCCTTCGCCGAGACGTTCCGCGCGGACTCGGAGCGCGCCGCGCGCGACGGCGCTACGGTCGCGGGTCTTCAACTCGACGTTGACGTGCCGACGCGGCTTCTGCCGCGGTACGCGGGCGTGCTGCGCGCGGTGCGCGCGTCGCTGCGGGCGGACGTGAAGCTTTCGGTGACGGGGCTGCCGACGTGGGTCGGCTCGCGCGACTTGGGTGGGGTGCTGGACGCCGTGGATTTCTGGACGCCGCAGTTCTACGGCGCGGAGATTCCCGCGACGGCCGACCGCGTCGTCCCCATCGCGTCGCCCGAGAGAATCGCGCGCGCCGTCGCGCGCGTGCGCGAGTTGGGCAAGCCCTTCTACGCGGGGCTCGCGGCTTACGGCTACGCGCTCATCTACGACGCGCGCGGCCGGCTCGTCGCGTTGCGCGGCGACGTTGACCCGGCGCGCGTGGCGTCGGACAGAAACCTTGAACTCGTCGGGCGGGGCGCGTTCGGCGCGGGTGCCGAGGGAGACGGCGCGCGCGCAAGCGGGGCGGCCCCGCCCGCGGGCGAGTGGCGATACGTTTTCCGCGCGCGCGAGGACGCGGGCCTCGAAGGGCTCAACTTGCGCGCCGGCGAGCAGATCGTCCTTGACGTGCCGGGCGGCGAGTCTCTGCGCGCGGGCGTCCGGGGGGTACGCGAAGCCGCGGGCGACAAGCTGCTCGGCATCTGTCTCTTCCGCCTGCCGACGGCGGGCGACGCGACCACGCTCCGACTCTCGGAGGTCGCGGCCGCGCTCGAAGACCGCGGGGCGGAGTTCTCGACGAGCCTCGACGCCGAAGTGTTGGCTTCGGATGATTCAGGGTCGAAAGGCGCGAACAACTCTTCGTCAAAAGACTCGAACCGTCTGTTGCTCACGGCGGAGAACGACGGCGCGGGCGGCGCACCCTACGGCGCGGGCGCGCTCTCGTTGACGCTGCGCGTCCCGACAGGGAGCGTGCGCGGCGTCACGCGGGTCGAAGGCTTCGACACGTTCGAGACGCTCTGCGAGACGGCGGAGGGCGGCCAAGCGCGCGAGACGCTCCGGCCGTGTAGCGCGGCGCGCGCGGGAGTCGTGCGGCTCGGCGCGAGCGCGTGGAGGCCGGGGGCGCGTGCGCGCGCGGGGCTGATATTCGAGGCGTCCGTGCCCGCGCGTCTCGCGGCACGCGTCGCCGTGCGGCGCGAAGGCGGCGGCGTGTGGGAACGTTCGCACGAGTTGGACGTGAGGTGAGGAGGGGCGATGTCCGTGTTCGGAATGGGCCGGAAGGTTTTCGCGCGGCGGCCGGCGCGGCGGCGCAGGTCGGCGTTCGGGCTGCTGGCGTTCTTCTCGCTGGGCGCGGCGGCGGCCGTCGGGTGCGGGTGGGGCGGCACCGAGCACTCTGTGCGCTTCAACTACTCGCACAGCGAACGACAGTTCAGCCGCCTGCCGCCGCTGCCCTTCGACGCGCGCACGCTGACGAGGCCCGACTACCGCAAAGAGGACGAGGCCGAGAGCGAGGCCGAGAGCGGCGAAGCGACGAAAGACCCGGGCGAGTCGCCGGACGCCGTCTGGGCGCGCGCCGACGGGTCGCGCCGCGAGGGCGACTTCGCGCGGCTGCGCGAGCACCTCGTCAAATACCTCGAAGGCGTCAGCTCGGACTCGGGCGACGACGACGGCGCGCCCGTTGACTGGCGGGGCCGCAGCCGCTCGGCGCGCGACCAGCTCGACGCGCTCGACTCGCTCGGGCGCGGCGCGTCCGCGCGCGCCGTCTCGGCCTACCTCGCCGCGCGCCGCGAATACGACGACTGGCTCCTCCTGCGCGACGAGCCCGTCGAGGTCGTCGCGACGGCCACGGGCGAGAACGCAGACGCGGAGGGCGACGAGTCGGAGTGGGGAGAGCCCGCGGAAGAAGCTGCGACCGCGACGGCCGAGACGGTCGCGGCCGCGCTCGACGCCGTGCCGCGCGAGGCGGAGATTGACGACAACGTCGCCTACCTGCGCGCCGCACTGCTCTCCGAGACCGGCGAGCGCGCGAGCGCGGTCGAGGCGTTCGAGCGCATGGCCGCGCGCCACCCGCGCAGCGAGAAGCGCGAGGCGGCGCTGCTGAGCGCGGGGCAGCTCTGGATGAAGGAGAGCAAGGTCGGGCTCGGGACAGTCGAGCACGCGACGGCCGAGGACGCCTGCGCCGAGTGCAGAGACGAGGCGTGGCAAAAGGCCGCCGCGACGTTCGAGCGGCTGCTGCGCGAGCACCCGCGCGGCCGGCACGCGGGCGACGCGCGCGGCTGGCTCGGCTTCCTGCACGCGCGCGTCGGCTCTCGCGCCGAAGGGCTCGTCGAGTACTACCGCATGCTCGCCGACGAGAGCGACGCGCGCGCGCGCGCCGAGGCGGTCGTCTCGCTCAGGCTCGTGCGCGACGACGCGACCGAGGAGGAGATGGCGCGCGTCGAGACGTTGCTCTCGCGCGAGCCGCGCGTCGCGCTCGCCTACGCCTACCACGAAATCTACAACGCGACGTTCGGCTCCGGCTTCGACATCGAAGTCCCCGAGGACGTGAACCCCTACCGCTACTGCAAAGAGAGCGAAGGCGATTCGGGCTGCTGGGGCAAGTTCTGTGAGTGGCAGTCCGAGGAGCGCGACAGGCGCGAGCGCGACGCCGAGCACAAAGCAATCGCGCGCGTCGCGGCCTTCGCCACGCGTCTGCTGCGCGGGGACGCGGGCGGCGCTTACGGCGGCACGCTCGCGCTGCGCGTGGCGCAGGCCGACCTCGAACTAGGCGAAGACGGGGCCGCGCGCGAACTGGCCGGGCGCGCGCTCTCGTCCGGGCTCGCGGGCAACGAGCGCGCCTCCGCGCTCTGGGTCAGGGGCGCGGCCGAGTACCGGCTCAGGGAGTTCGACGCCTCGCGCCGCACCTTTACGACGCTGCTCGCGGAGTTCCCCGAAGGCGACCTGACGGAAGGCGCGCGCCGCTACGTCGCGATGGCGGCCGAAGAGTCGGGCGATTTAGACGCCGCGCTCGAACAGTACCTCGCGCTCGAATACACGCAGGACGCCGCGTATTTCGTGGACGTGCTGATGACGACCGACCAGCTCGCCTCCTTCGCCGAGCGGCGCGCCGACACGCCCGCGCGCGACGTGCTCTTCTACTCGCTCGGCGTGCGGCTGATGCGCGAGCACCGCTTCACGGAGGCGCGCGCCGCGTACGCGCGCGTGCGCACGGCGGACGAGCGGGAGACCGACCCTTACTCTTATTACGAGGACGAGTGCGCGAAGACCTACCCGCCGCCGCACTGCGAGGACGTGAAGAACCCGCGCTGGCAGGAGTGGGGGGGCGTCAAGCCCGCGTGGGTGCTGCGCGACCTGAAGACGATTGACGAGATGGAACGTCTCGAAGAGCGCGTCGGACGCGCCGCCGGCGACGAGGCGAAGGCGGAGGCGCTCTACCAGCTCGCCAGCTACCTCTACGAGTCGAGCGAGCTGGTCTTCTACAACCCCGCGGCGTGGCGCGGCGGGCGCTTCTACGTTCTCTACTACGACCAGCGGTTGCGCGCGCCCGGCGAGGCCGCGCTGATGCGCCGCTACATGGAGGCGCACGAGCCGCTCGTGCGCGCGCTGCGCGTCTACCAGCAGGTCTTCGACGAATACCCGCGCACGCGCGCGGCGCGCGACGCGCTCTACACGGCCGCCGTCACCCACGAACGCCTCCGCTACTTCGAGCTTTACTGGCCGACTCAGTACAAGCGTCAGCTCTACGCCGGCGAGCGGCTCGTCAGTTACGAAGACGTGCGGCGCGCCTACCCAGACTACGCGCTGCCGGCGGGCACGTACGGGTGGGAGCCCTCGACGCGCACGGTCAACGGCCACGCGGCGTGGCCCGCGCCGCCGAAGCCGAAGCAGTTGACGGGAGTGGAGCGCGCGCGGCTGCGCATCAAACGCGTCGAGCGGCGCGTCGCGCTCGCGTGGGGGCTCTACGGCGAAGTTTACGGAGGGCGTCCGCGCGCGTGGACGATCAGGGCGGCGAAGTGGACGGCCGTCGGGCTCGCGGCGTGCGCGGTGCTGTTCGTCTTCCGGCGCACGCGCCGCGCGCGCCGCTTCCTCTACCGCCGGCTGACGCGCGCGCTCAGGCCGCCCGCGCCGCGCCCGCGCGAGACTTACGCGCGAAAGTCTTCCTACGGGGCGCATTCAGAATACCTTTGGAGCGAGGGGCCGCGCTCCGCGGCGGGGCGCGCGGCGGCCGGCCTCTTCCGCCTCGCGCTCCACGAACGAGGCCGCGCCGCCCTCGCGCTCAACCTCTTCACACACGGCCTCCTCACCGCGCTCCTCTGGGCCGTGCTCTGGGCGGCGGGACAGTGAATAAGTGATGAGTGATGAGTGATAAGAAGAACGGCGGGCTTTGCCTTCCTTATCACTCGTCACTCATCACTCATCACTTCCTAACGCATCCACGTCACGCGACTGTCGAAGTAGTCGGGCGCGCGGTCGGGGTGGAGTGCGTGGAACTCTCTGTAGCGCGCGAGCAGTCGTCGGTAGCGGCGCTCGGAGGAGGGGAGCGTCTTGTGCGGAAGCTCCTGTAGGTGGCGCTCGACCCTCCAGACGTTACGGCGCGAGAATCGCCAGTCGTAGCCGCCCAGCTCGTACAGACTCGACAGCCCGTAGCCGGTGATGCGCGCCGTCTCGTCCACGTAGGGCTCAAAGTAGCTGTAGGCGAGGTGGCGCAAAGAGCGGAAGACCGGCCGCCGGCCGTGCAGCCCCAGGTCGCGCGAGCGTGCGACCGAGCCCCATCGCCCGCCCGCGCGGTAGACGAAGACGACGTGGTCGAGCTTGTCCTGCGATTCGAGGCTCAGCAGCAGCGGCGGGTACCCGTGCTGTTCGAGGATGACGGCCGCCGTCAGCGCCGCCTCAAGACAGTGCGCCTCGCCGCGCCGCAGGACTTCGCGGAAGGTGCGCAGCGTCCCGCCGCGCACCTCGCGGTTGTAGCGCATGCCCGAGAGCATGCGCTGCACGCGCGCCGGGGTGCGGTGCGACTCGACCACCGCCCACTCGCGCGCCGTGAAATCCCCCCTGCCGGGCGCCCCGCTCATCGCCCCAACGAATAACAAAACCCGCCGGGAAAGCAAAGCCTTCGCCGAGGGCTTTGCCTTTTGTCCCCCACTTGATATAAGACAGATGGCACAGACGCACCCATTCTGTTATCTTAAACGTGCGCGCCGGGGTCGTATGGCGCAGGCCGCACGGGCGAAAATTTATTAGCACAAGCAGGGCAGAGTTTTTGTGAGCACGCAAGGTTCAACATCCCCTTCAAAACCGCTGACGCGCGCCGAGCAAGAGGTGCAGTCGGCGGCCGAGCGTTTGAATTCACAGACCGAGGCCGCGCTGGCCGCGGTCGCCGCGCGGCAGACGCCCGGCGGCGTGGACGAGCTGGACGCCAGCGCCGACCGTCTGGAACGCGCCGCGCGCGACCTCTCGGTGGCGCTGCGCGAGCTGGTCGAGGAGAGGCGCGAGAAGGATAAACAGCGCTAACCGAACCCCGACCCGGAGTTTCGCCATCCACCCACAGGAGCGCCGCCGCACGACTCGGACGAGGAGCGCGGCATGCGCTCCTGTCGTGTGGTCGGCGCGCGTTTGTACACGAGCTCAACAAAGACAGGCGTGAACCGCTGAAGAATCGTGACCCGTAAACCGTCAACCGTGACGAGAGACACCC
>JBEVKV010000262.1:0-3944 GCA_040509515.1 Pyrinomonadaceae bacterium
AGAGGCGGCCGCGTGGGACGAGGCGGCGCGCCCCGAGCCCGTCGCCGGGCGCGAGCTTAAGGCGCAGCACTCGTCGAAGGAGTCGCGCTGGTACAAGCCCATCGACC
Organism: Pyrinomonadaceae bacterium; assembly: GCA_040509515.1. Classification (GTDB taxonomy): domain Bacteria; phylum Acidobacteriota; class Blastocatellia; order Pyrinomonadales; family Pyrinomonadaceae; genus QHXN01. The sequence goes on from JBEVKV010000262.1 coordinate 108, forward strand.
GCACCTACACCTGGATGCTGCGCTGGTCGATGGCGCACCGCTGGGCCATCGTCCTGATGTGTCTGGCCGTGATGATCAGCATCGTGCCGCTCTTCATGATGGTCGGCAAAAACTTCCTCCCCGTGGACGACCAGTCGCAGTTCGAGATCAACCTCCGCGCGCCCGAGGGCTCGACGCTGGCGGCCACCTCGGCGCTGGCCGAGCGCATCGCGGCCGACGTTCGCCAGAACCTGCCGGGTGTCACCGACACGCTCGTCACCATCGGCGGCGGGCAGGAGCAGCTCGTCAACAACGCCAGCATCTACATCAAGCTCGCCGACATCCACGACCGCGAACGCTCGCAGGTGCAGTTGATGGAGGACTCGCGCGGCATCCTCGCCAAGTACCCGAAGGAGCTGCGCGCGAACATCGGGCAGGTGCAGGCCATCTCGGGCGGCGGCTTCCGCAACGCGGACATCCAGTATGTCATCGGCGGCCCCGACCTGCAGAAGCTCACCGAGTACTCCGAGAAGCTGATGCAGAAGCTGGCGACGGTGCCGAACGTGGTGGACGTCGACTCGTCGCTCATCGTCGGCAAGCCCGAGGTGCGGGTCGAGATAGACCGCGCGCGCGCGGCCGACCTCGGCGTGCGCGTCGGCGACATCGCGCAGGCTTTGAACGTGCTGGTCGCCGGGCAGGACGTGACGACCTACAACGAGGGCACCGACCAGTACGACGTGCGCGTCCGCGCCATCGGGCAGGCGCGCACGAGCCCGCAATCGCTTGAGAATCTGTTCGTGCAGTCGTCGAAGGTGGGTTGGACGAACCTCTCGAACCTCGTGCGCGTGGAGGAGGCCACCGGCCCCTCGGCCATCGACCGCCTGAACCGGCAGCGGCAGGTGACGGTCACGGCCAACGTCACGTCGGGCGGCTCGCAGTCGGAGGTCATCGCGCGGCTCGACCAGTTCGTCAAAGAGATCGGCGTCAGCCCCGAGTACACGACCGGCCTCGCCGGGCGCTCGAAGGAGCTGGGACGGGCGGGCTTCTACTTCATGCTCGCCTTCTCGCTCTCGTTCATCTTCATGTACATGGTGCTGGCGGCGCAGTTCGAGTCGTTCATCCACCCCATCACGATTCTGCTGACGCTGCCGCTGGCGGTGCCCTTCGGCATCCTCTCGCTGCTCATCACGGGGCAGACGGTGAACATCTTCTCGGGGCTCGGGCTGCTGCTGCTCTTCGGCGTGGTGAAGAAGAACGCGATTCTCCAGATCGACCACACGAACGAGCTGCGCTCGCACGGCATGGAGCGGCTCGAAGCCATCATTCAGGCGAACCGCGACCGGCTGCGCCCCATCCTGATGACGACCGTCGCGCTCGTCGCCGGCATGCTTCCGCTGACGCTCTCGACGGGGCCGGGCTCGGGGACGAACCGCTCCATCGGCGTGCTCGTCGTCGGCGGCCAGAGCCTGTGTCTGTTGCTGACGCTGCTCGCGGTGCCGGTCTTCTACTCGCTCTTCGACGACGTGGGGCGCAGCCGCGTCTTCTCGCGCGTGTGGTCGCGCGCCTCCGGCCCGTTCCGGCGTCTGCGCCGGCGCACCGCCGCGGCCGCGCAGACGCTCTTCGGGACGTTCGGCAAACATTGATAAGGGTTCGCATTTATGGGTGTGAGGGTTATGTCAACGCGTAATCACAGGCGTATTCAGAAGTCGCTCGTCGGTCTCGTCGCGCTCGGGCTGGCGTTCGGCCCTGCGGCCGCGCCGCTGCGCGCGCAGCAGACGAAGGCGCGGTTTGTCGGCTCGATGTTCGGCGGCCCGCAGACGGCCACGACGACGACGCAGCAGCCCGCGCCTTCGTCCAACAACCCGCCGGCGCAGACCGGCGCGCCCGCGCAGGGGCCGCAGACCGCCTCGCCGACTCAGTCGCAGACGCAGCAGTCGACCAACCCGGCCGCGCCGGCCCAAGGGCCGCAGCCCGCGCAGCCCGCCGTCCCGCCGACCGCGCCGGCTTCGCCCGCCGACGCGAATCTGCCCGCGCCGCAGTCGCCGGGTCGTCCCACGCAGCCGCAGCCGCAGCCGGGCGCTCCCGGCGGTCAGGTGCAGCCCCCCGCGGGCCCGCCCGCGCCCGGGCGCGAGAGCGTGCCGACGTCGCCGGCCGACACAACGCTCGACGTGCCGCAGGTCTCGCCGGATTTCCGCGCCGAGCAGGGGCCGTTCCCGGCGCTCGAACGCGTCGGCGTGGACATGTCCGAGCAGCGCCCGCTCTCTGTCCGCGAGGTCATCGAGATGGCGCTCGCCAACAACAAGGACATCGAGGTCGCGCGCGAGAACGTGCGCGCCGCCGAGTTCGACCTGCAGGCCGCGCGCGGCGTCTACGACCCGCGCTTCCTGACCAACACCTACTACGAGCGGAGCGAGCAGCCGACCGCCAGCTTCCTCTCGGGGAGCGCGACGGGCTCGGTCACGCAGTCGGGCTTTTTCAGCACGTCTTCGGTGCAGGGGCTTGAGCCGAAGTTCGGCGGCGGTTACCGCGTGGACTTCGCCAACAATCGCGTCACGACCGACAACCAGTTCGCCGCGCTCAACCCGCAGTACCCGACGGCGCTCATCTTCAGCTACACGCAGCCGCTCCTGCGGGGCCGATCCTTCGACCAGAACCGCCGGCTCATCGAGATCGGCAAGAAGAATCTCTCGCTCACCGACGCGCAGTTCCGTCAGCGCGCCGTCGAGACGATCACGGCCGTCCAGCGCGCTTACTGGGATTTGGTCTACGCGCTCCGCAACCTCCAGATTCAGCGCGAGGCCGCGCGCGACGCGCGCCGCCAGCTTGAGCACAACAGGCGTCTGGTCTCCGAGGGGATGCTCGCGCCGATTGACGTGGTGGCGGCCGAGGCGCAGGTCTCGGGCTTCGAGCAGAGCGTCTTCTCGGCGCTCGACGACGTGGGGCGCGCGGAGAATTATCTCAAGAGTCTCGTCGCCGAGAACCGCGAGTCGCCCATCTGGCGCGTCGCCGTCGTGCCGACCGACTCGGTCGATCTGGCGCCGCCGCAGGTCTCGCTCGACGAGGCGATGCAGGTCGCGCTCAAGTCGAGGCCGGAGCTGACCTCGTCGGACGTGGCGCGCGAGATAAACGAGATCGAGCAGCGGTTCGCGCGCGAGCAGACGCGGCCGCAGGTCGACCTCGTCGCCTCCTACACCATGACGGGGCTCGCCGGCTCGGTGACCTCGCAGGACGGCACCAACCCGCTGACGGCGCAGAACGCGCAGATACGCCAGCGCATCAACGAGCTGTCGCAGATCGTCGGGCTCCAGCCCCTGCCCGAGCCGGCCGTGGCTTCGTTGCCCGACGCGCTCGTCGGCGGCGAGTTTCAGTCGCTCGCCAACCTCGCCGCGAACCGCTTCAACGGCTTCCGCGCGGGCGTCACCGTCAACCTGCCGTTCCGCAACACGACGGCCAAGGCGCAGTTCGGCCGCACGCTCGTCGACGCCGAGCGCATACGCACGCAGCGCGAGCAGTTGGAGCAGCTCATACAGGTCGACGTGCGCAACGCCTTGCAGCTCGTCCGCACGGCCGAGTCGCGCCTGCGCTCGGCGGCCTCGGCGCGCTCGGCCTCCGAGCAGCAGTACGCCTCCGAGCAGCGCAAGCTCGACGCCGGACAGTCGACGGTCTTCCTCGTGCTCGAACGCCAGACGCAGCTCACCACCGCGCGCGGCAACGAACTGCGCGCGCAGACCGAACTCAACAAGGCCGTCGCCGACCTCCAGCGCGCCACCGGCAACGCGCTCGAACAGAACCGCGTCGAGATTCGGCTGAAGTAAAGACAGAGTTCAAAGTTCAAAAGTTCAACGCCCCGGGTTGAAG
>JBEVKV010000263.1:0-4215 GCA_040509515.1 Pyrinomonadaceae bacterium
AGTGCGTGTGGGGAATGTCTGGACGTAGACCTTTAATCGGCATCACGATGCGCCACGAGTTGGAGACCGAGAGGTTTTACCTGGCGCGTTTCTACGGGGAGGCTGTGGCGGCGGCCGGCGGCCTCCCCGTACACCTGTCTTTAATCCCCGACGCGGAAGTCGTCGGCGAAATCGTCTCGCGTCTGGACGGGGTGCTTCTGCCCGGCAGCGCTTCGGACGTCGACCCGCTGCTTTACGGACACGAGCCGCACCCGAAGCTCGGCCCCGTACACCCTCTGAAAGACCGTACGGACCTGCTCGTCCTGAAAGAGCTTGAGGCGCGCCGGCTGCCCCTGCTGGCCATATGCTTCGGGATGCAGGTCTGGAACGTCTTTCGAGGTGGGAGCCTGATTCAGGACATCAACTCGACGGTGCCCCATGCGCTCAAACACGAGCAGGGCGCGCCGCGCGAGAGACCATCTCACAGCCTCTCGATCAACCCGGAGAGTCTGCTCGGGAGCCTCGCGTGTGAGGTTAGTGCTTTGGTCAACAGCCACCACCATCAGGCGCTCGAAAAGCTCGGCGAGGGTTTGCAGGCGTCCGCATGGAGTTCAGACGGGCTGGTCGAAGCCATAGAGGATACGCGGGACGGGCGCTGGGCTCTGGGCGTGCAATGGCACCCGGAGCTTGCCTGGGAGAAAGATGAACTCTCGGTCGCCATCTTCAACGCTTTTATTAAGGCGGCCGGAGCGATGGCGTCCGATAACACCGAAGGTTGAGACGTAAACCCTGCTCAATTCAAACATTAACAAAGAACCTGGAGGTTCAATGTCCTTGAAGTCGAAGCGGAAGGTCGTGCTCGGTCTGGAGAGCCTTTGCGGGTCACGTATTGATTTAATAAAGGGTTCGCGGGTGGGGCTCGTCTGTAATCAAGCCTCTGTGGATCATGGTCTGAACCACTCCGCGGACGTACTCGGGGGGACTGAAGGCGTAAACCTGACGGCGCTCTTCGGCCCGCAGCACGGCATCAGGGGCGACCTACAGGACAACATGATCGAGACGCCGCACACGACGGACACGGAGACGGGGCTGCCCGTCTATTCGCTCTACAGCGAGACGCGGGAGCCGACCGAAGAGATGCTGCGGGACGTGGACGTGCTCGTCTGCGACCTGCAGGACATTGGGTGTAGGATATACACTTTCATCTACACTATCGCCAACTGCATGCGCGTCGCGCGCCGTCTGGGGAAGCGCGTGGTCGTTTGTGACCGTCCTAACCCTATCGGCGGCGTGGCCGTCGAGGGCAACGTGCTTGAGAACGGTTTCGAGTCCTTCGTAGGTCAGTATCCGCTGCCGACCAGACACGGGATGACCGCGGGGGAACTGGCTCGAATGTTTAACGAGCACTGGGGAATCGGCTGTGAGCTTGAAGTAGTGCCTCTGGAGGGTTGGTCGCGAGAACTCTGGTTCGACGAGACGGACGTCCCGTGGGTGATGCCTTCTCCAAACATCCCGACGCTCGATTCGGCGACGGTCTTTCCGGGGACGGTACATCTGGAAGGGACGCAGATGTCAGAAGGGAGGGGCACCACTCGACCTTTCGAGCTCGTAGGTGCCCCGTACGTAGAGGCGGCGGAGTTCGCAAGAAGTCTCGAAGCCTTGAATTTACCCGGAGTAAAATTTCGCCCGACAAATTTCCAACCCACTTTTCAGAAGCACGCGGGGGTAACATGCGGGGGCGTTCAGATACACGTGCGGGACAGGGAAGAGTTCAAGCCGGTTCTGACGGGCGTGGCTATAATTAAAGCATGTTATGACAGTTACGTTGATGGCTTCCGCTGGAAGGAGCCACCCTACGAGTACGTCTTTGATAAAAACCCTTTCGACGTGATCTCCGGGACAGACCGTATGCGAAAGGCTCTTGAGAGCGGCAACTCTCTTGGGGAAATGGAAGAGTCCTGGCAGGGAAGTCTGGGGCGTTTCCTTGAAGAGCGAGAAAAGTTCTTAATCTACAAGTGAGACAGGTGTTCGGCTCAAAACCCCAACGTCTTGTTAAACTAAAGTCTAAGATATGTCGCCATGCCGACAATTAAAGTAAAACCTAAGCCACCGACTTTCGGCCAAGAGTCTTTGTTGCGTCCGATAATCCAGCAAGTAAATTCAGGCAGATTTGAGAATCTCCTCTTAAAGACTTCAAGAGCAGAAGGAGCTATGAGCAATCGATGAATCCCTGGTTAATTGGCATCACCGCTTGGCTCATCCCGGGGCTCGGACACATCCTGCAGGGACGAACCGTCAGGGGCGCCCTCAGCGGAGTGACGATTTTGCTGATGTTCGTCCTCGGGATTATGATCGGCGGGCACATCTACGGTCTGAGGGAGACAAACGAGGGGCTTCTTTCGACCCTCTTCGGGCTTTGTGATCTCGGCTCCGGTCTTCTCTATCTCTTCGCGAGTCTCGCGGGGCTGGCCGTCAACGAACGCCCCGAACAGGCCACGGCCGAATACGGGAGCGTCTTTCTAATGGTCGCCGGACTGCTCAACCTGATACTGGCCCTCGACGCGTTCGACATCAGGGCAGGGAGGAAGTCTTGATACACTTCACCCTGATGGTTCTGTTCGCGCTCCTCGTCGCGCTGGTCTTTGGAGTCGTAGGTCGCGAGGGCGAGCAGGGACGGCTGCGCTACGGGCTCAAGATTTTCCTCGAATTCGTCGGGGTCGGTTTCGTACTGGCCTGGCTCCTGTATTTTGTGCCCTGGTAGAACGGACGCCGGGACAGTCGAACATGGGAATCGTCGAGACGCAGGCCATCGTCCTGCAAACCTACAAGCTGGCCGACGCGGACAAGATTGTCCTGTGTATGACCGAGAAGGCGGGGCTCGTACGCGGGGTCGCGAAGGGCGCGCGTCGCCTGAAGAGTAAGTTCGGCGCGAGCCTGGAGCCGTTCACGCTCATACACCTGACCTTCTTTGAGAAGGAGACGCGCGAACTCGTCACGATCAGGGGCGCCGAAATCATCAAATCCTACTTCGACGCCGTCGTGGACGCACAGGCTTTCGAGGGACTGGTCTATCTACTGGAATTGGTTAAAGAGTTCGCACTCCCGCATCAGTCGGACGAGAAACTCTTTAAAATGCTACGCGCATGCGTTGACTTCCTCGCACGGAACCCTCTGGAAGTCAACGCCGTCTCGGCCTACACGGAGTTGTGGACGCTCAAGATCGCGGGCTTCCTGCCAGACTTTAAGTCCTGCGGAGGCTGCGAGATACGGCTCGACGATTCATATCGTGGGCGAAGGTTTATCTCGCACGAGGGCGTGCTCTGGTGCGAGACGTGCGCCAAGTCGGGGGCGCAGACGCTCAAAGGCGAGGCGTACCAGCTCCTCTCCTCCACACGCCGCTCGGGGCCCAACGAGTGGGCTGTTAAATTCTCCGTGGCGGGGGAGGAGAGTCGCCAAATCGTCTCGGAGACCGCACGCAGGCTCGTCAGGAGGGCCTTGGAGAGGGAGCCGCGCGCCTGGAGAGCTTCCGGCACACAGAGATAGCCCCGCGTAAAAGCCTGACGGCCACTTTCCCCGATGAGAAAACCCTGGAAAGCTTTAGACTCGTACCTCATTAAATCGGCGCTGCCCTACGTGCTGCTGTCGCTCACGATCCTCTCGGCGATACTCCTCATCCAACAGACGGCCAGATTCGCGGAGGTGCTCGGCTCCACGGAGACTCCATTCCACCTGACCCTACAGGTGGCCGCAAATCTTCTCCCGAGCATACTCATCTTTACGCTCCCGACCTCGATCCTCGTCGGGACGGCGACCGGCTTCGGGCAGCTAGGGCATGACAGCGAGCTGATCGCGATGCGCGCGGCGGGCGTCGGCACGTACAGGATCGTCGCCCCACTCATGTTTCTGGGCGCCATCCTGAGCGGTTTGACCTTCTACGTGGCTTTTCAGGTCGCACCGGAGTCCGCGCAGAATATGAGGGACATAGCGCTCCAGGCAGCGCTCTACAGGCTGGAGTCGCCCGTCGAGCCGCGGAGCTTCTACACGGGGATTCCGGGGAAAGTCGTCTACGTGCGGGAGGGCGACCAGGAGAAGGGTCTGTGGGGGAAGATTTTCATACACTGGGAGGAGGAGGGGGGCGAGGTGCGTCTCGCCACTGCGCGGAGCGGGCGACTGGATTTCTCGGGCGAGCAGGCCGAACTGGTGCTCGAAGACGCGGTTCTGACGACACTGCCTGCG
>JBEVKV010000264.1:0-9176 GCA_040509515.1 Pyrinomonadaceae bacterium
CGGGCGTCCCCACGGCGGTCGTCGTCTTCCCCGACGACGAAGCCTACGCCCCCTTCAAGCCGCTGCTCGGCGGGCGCACCGCGGGCAACGTGTCCGGCTACTTCCAGCCAAGCTCCGACATCAACTACATCACGGTCGTCCTCGAACGCGGCTCGTCGCGCGACCCGGCGACGCTGCTGCACGAGTACACGCACCTGCTCGTCGACAATCACTTCAGCGCCGCGCCGCTGTGGCTGAAGGAGGGCTTAGCCGAGTTCTACAGCACGGCGCGCGTCGCGGAGGGCGGGCGTCGCCTGACGCTCGGCGAGCCGCCCGCGCAGCGCGTGCGCGAGTTGCGAGTACGCCGCGAACTCATCCCGCTCGCCACGCTCTTCGCCGTCGATCAGTCGTCGCCTTACTACTCCGAGGCCGGCAAGCGCGGGCTCTTCTACGCGCAGTCGTGGGCGCTCGTCCACTATCTTTCGGAGGTGAGCGGCGCGCGGCGCGAAGGGCTCACGCGCTTCACGACGCTGCTGTCGGAAGGACAGGCGGTCGGGGACGCGCTGCGCGGGGCGTTCGGCGCGTCCGTCTCGGAGATAGAGGCGGAGCTCGCGGCCTACGTGCGCGCGGGGCGCTTCCGCGCGGGCGTCGAGGAGTTCGCGCGCCCGCTCGACTTCGACGCGCGTCTGAGCGCGCGGCCGTTGGCCGGCGCGGAAGTGGTCGCGCGGCTCGGCGACCTGCTGCTCCACACGGGTCGCCACGACGAGGCCGAGGACTTTCTCAAACGCGCGCTCGAACTCGACCCGAAGCTCGCGACGGCGCGCGTCTCGCTCGGCGCGCTGCGGCTGCGACAGGGCCGTCACACGGAGGCGCGCGAGCATTTGGAACAGGCGGCCACCGCCGACCCGTCCGACCACCTCGCGCACTACCACCTCGCCGACGCGCTCCAACGCGAGGGCGTCGCGGACGGCGCGGGCGGCGTGACGCCCAGAGAGTTCGAGGCGCGGACGGAGCTGATCCGCTCGCACCTGCGCCGCGCCTCAGAGCTTGCGCCCGCGTTCGTCGAGCCGTACAGGCTGCTGGCGACGGTCGAGATGGAGCGCGGCGACCGTTACGCGGAGGCGGCCGCGCTGCTGCGGCGCGCGTCGTCGCTCGCCCCGCGCCGCGCCGACCTCGTGCTCATGCTCGCGCAGGCCGAGATGCTCGGCGGGCGTTTCGACGAGGCGCGCCGGCTGGCCGAGCCTCTGGCGCTCCGCGGGGCCGACGAGCGGCTGCGCGAACAGGCCGCCTCGCTCGTCGCGCGCGTCGAGTCGCGCCGGCGCGAGGCCGAGCTTGAGAGGCAGCGCGCCGACGAGGCCGTGCGCGCGGATGCGGAGGCCGCCGGCGCGGCGCTGCCCTGCGACCTGCCCGTGCGCGGCGGGCCGCAGCACAAGCGCCTGCGCTTCGAGGGCTCGCAGGTCTGCGGCCGTCTGGCCGAGATAGAGTGCGCCGACGTGGGCGTCGTGCTCCGCGTCGAGACGGCCGCCGGCACGCTGCGGCTGCGCGCCGAAGACCTGCGCGGCGTCCGCTTCATCACCTACACGTCGGCCGTCAAGACCGGCCGCCTCGAATGCGGCCCGCGCGAGCGCGCCGACCACGTACTCGTCACCTATCGCACCGGCCGCACCGACGCGCGCACGCAAGCCACCTCCGACGGCGAGGCCGTCGCCGTCGAATTCATCCCCGAAGACTGGAACCCTTGAAGGGAATTTGAAATTTCAAATCTCAAATTTGAAATTCTTAAACCACTCCGTTGACTAGCCCGGACAAAGACGCAGGGAGCCGCGGGCTCGCGCGGCGGCTGGGGCTGTTCGACGCGACGATGATCGTGATGGGCGGCATCGTCGGGTCGGGCATCTTCGCCACGCCGCACGACGTTGCGCGACAGGTTCACACGCCCTTCCTCATCCTCGGCGCGTGGCTCGCGGGCGGCGCGGTCGCGCTAGCCGGCGCGTTCGTCTACGCCGAGTTGGCCGCGCGCCGCCCCGAAGTCGGGGGCCAGTACGCGTACCTGCGCGAGGCTTACCACCCCGGCGTCGCCTTCCTCTACGGCTGGGCGCTGCTGCTCGTCGTCCAGACGGGCGGGATGGCGGCGGTCGCCGTCACCTTCGCGCGCTACTTCTCGGAGCTGACCGGCACACACTTTCCAGACTGGGCCGTGGCCGCCGCGACGCTCGCGCTGCTCACGGCAATCAACTGCCTCGGCGTGCGCGCGGGCAGCAACGTGCAGAACCTCCTGATGGTCTTGAAGATTCTGGCGGTGGCGGCGCTCGTCGCGTGTGGGCTGTTCGCGGTCGCGGGGCCGCGCGCGTTGACGGGAGGGGCGCTGCTCGACCGTCCCGCCTCGTTCGGACTGCTCGCCGCTATGGGCGCGGCGCTGACGCCGGTGATGTTCTCTTACGGCGGGTGGCAGACTTCGAGCTTCGTCTCGGGCGAGATGCGCGAGCCGCGGCGCGACCTGCCGCGCGGGCTGCTGCTCGGGGTCTGCGGCGTGATACTGCTCTACACTTTGGTCAACGTGGCTTTCCTGCGCGCGCTCGGCGCGGACGGTTTGGCGGGAACCGAGACGCCGGCGTCGGCGCTGATGCGTTCGGTGTTGGGCGAGACGGGCGCGCGGCTCATCGCGGTCGGCATCGCCGTCTCGACGCTCGGCTTTCTGAGCCAGAGCATGTTGACCGCGCCGCGCGTCTACTTCGCGATGGCGGAGGACGGGCTGTTCTTCCGCGGCGTCGCGCGTCTCGACGCGCGGACGCGCGCGCCCGTCGCGGCCATCGCCTTGCAGGGCTTGCTCGCCGCCGTCATCGCCTTCTGGGGCGAGTTCGGGCAGATACTCAGCTACGTCGTCTCGGTGGACTTCATCTGGTTCGGGCTGACCGCGCTCTCGCTCTTCGTCTTCAGGCGGCGCGCGCGCGAGCGGGGAGGCGCTGACGACGGAGGCGGCTTCCGAGTCCCCGGCCACCCGTTCACGACCGCGATCTTCGCCGCCGCCTGCGCGCTCATCGTCGCCGCGACCTTCTACGAGCACCCGGGCAACAGCGCGCTCGGCCTCGCCATCCTCGCCTCCGGCGTCCCCGCCTACTTCCTCTGGAGCAGAAATAAGTGATGAGTGATGAGTGATACGTGATAAGAAACTGCTTGCCCTCTCTTATCACTCATCACTCATCACTCCTTAACTCTTCCAGCAGGCGGCGGCGAGGCAGAGCCAGCCGGCGAGGAAGGCGAGGCCGCCGATGGGCGTGACGGCCCCGAGCCAGCGCTGCCCCGTGAGCGAGAGCGCGTAGAGGCTCCCCGAGAAGATGACCGTGCCCGCGACAAAGAGCCAGCCGGCGGCCGTCGTCAGCCCGCCCGGCCAGCGCGACGCCGCCCACGCCGCCGCGAAGAGTCCGAAGGCGTGATACATCTGGTAGCGCACGCCGGTCTCGAAGACGGCGAGCAGGTCTTCGCCCAGACGCGACTTCAACCCGTGCGCGCCGAACGCGCCCGCCGCCACGCCGACGAGCGCCGACAGCGCGCCGATTAAGAAAAAGATTCTGTCCATCCGTCTCCTTATTTCAAATCTCAAATTTGAAATTTCAAATCCTCATACCGTCTTCAGCATCTCGCGCGCGTGGCGGCGCGCGGCCTCGGTTATCTCCGCGCCGGTGAGCATGCGCGCAAGCTCCTCGACCTGCCGTCGCCGGTCGAGCCGGCTGACGGAGACTTCCGTGCGGCCGGCGGCGGCCTGCTTGTCAACGCGCAGGTGCGTGTCGGCGAAGCGCGCAATCTGCGCCTGGTGCGTGACGCAGAGCACCTGATTGGTGCCCGAGAGCGCCTTGAGCTTGAGGCCGACCGCCTCCGAGACGCGCCCGCCGATGCCGGCGTCCACCTCGTCGAAGACGATGGTGCGCGGGAAGCGCGCCGGGCTCGCGCTCGTCTTCAGGACGAGCATCATGCGCGACGCCTCGCCGCCCGACGCGACCTTCGCCAGCGGACGCAGGGGCTCGCCCGCGTTGGCCGAGAAGTAGAACTCGACGCGGTCGAAGCCCGTGGCCGTGAAACTCTTCGACGCCTCGTCCGCGCCCAAGTTCGCGGGCGACTCGACGCGCGCCTCGAAACGCGCGTGCTCCATCGCGACCTCTCCCAACGACGACTCGACCGCGCGCCTGAACTCGCCCGCCGACTTCGCGCGCGCGCGGTGCAAACGCGCCGCCGCCTCGACGTAGGAGGCGCGCGCTTCGGCCAGTTCTTTGACGACCTCCTCGGCGCGCTCGTCCGTGCGCTCCAACTGTCGGAGGCGCTGGCGCGAGCCCTCAAGGTGTTCGAGCGCGCTCTCGATGGTGCCGCCGTACTTGCGCTTGAGCCGCGCGAGTTCCGCGAGCCTGCTCTCGATCTCCGCCAGACGCTCGGGCGAGAATGTCAGCCCGTCGAGGAAGTCGCGCAACGTCGCGCTCAAGTCTTCCAACACCGCGCGCGCCGTCGAGAGACCCTCGGAGTAGTTTTTGTAAGACTGCTCGTACTGCGAAAGCTCCTCGACCTGACGTTCGAGCCGGCTGAGGCGCGCCACCGTCGAGTCGCTCTCCTCGTAAGTCGTGTTGTAGGCGTCCGAGCACAGCTCGGTCAGCTTCTCCAGATTCGCGAGCCGGCGGCGCTCGGCCTCCAACTGCTCGTCCTCGCCCGCCGCGGGCCGCGCCGCCTCAAGCTCGCTCACCTGAAACCGGAGCGCGTCCGTCATGTGAAACTTCTCCGACTCGTCGCGCCTGAGCGATTCCAGCTCGCGGTTGAGCGCAGACCAGCGCCGGTAACGCTCGCCGACTTCGCCGCGCTTGTCGGCGAGGTCGGCGAAGGCGTCGAGCAGTTCGAGGTGCGTCTCCGGGTCGAAGAGCGTCTGCTGCGTGCCCTGCCCGTGGATGTCCACGAGCAGCGGCCGAAGGTTGCGCAGCAGCGAGAGCGTCGCCAGACGGTTGTTGACGAAGACGCGGCCGCGCCCCTCGGCCGAAAGCTCGCGGCGGACGACCAGTTCCACGTCGCCGCCCGCGCGCACGCCGACGCCGGCCTCTTCGAGTATCGCCTCGACCTGCGGGTGCGCGCCGAGCGCGAACAGCCCCTCGACCGACGCGTGGCGCTCGCCGGCGCGAATCAGGTCGGGCGAGAAGCGGTCGCCGATGAGCACGCCGAGCGCGTCCACGATGATCGACTTCCCCGACCCCGTCTCGCCGGTCAGCAAGTTCAGTCCGCGGTCGAACTCGACCTTCAGCTCGCTGATGAGCGCGAAGTTCGAGATGTTTAAGAGCGCGAGCATCCTTCCTCCACAAAGTTTTGCGACGGTGTCCGCCCCATCTTACTAAAAACTCCGCCCGTTTGCGGCGGCGCGGAAGCCCCCGCGACAGCGCCCAAAAGTTTTCCACAGATTCGCCGCCTGTGGAAAAAATAAATTCCGCCGGACGACTTTTCACGCGCGCTCTTTGTGCTATCCTCTCGCACCGTAAGCGACGCGAGCGAGTCGGAGCGCCCCCCGCGCCGACCGGGTCAAGGGGTAGAATTTCCATCCGCATTTGAATCGCCTGAAATGTCGAACACAGACTTCGCACACCTGCACCTTCATACCGACTATTCACTTCTAGACGGCGCCATCCAGATCAAGCCGCTCGCCGAGCGCGTCAAAGAGCTGGGGATGAAGGCGTGCGCGATGACCGACCACGGCAACATGTACGGGGCGGTCTCCTTCTACAAGGAGATGAAGGCGCACGACGTGAAGCCGCTCATCGGGTGCGAAATCTACCTCGCGCCCGGCCACCGCTCCGACCGCACCGAGGTCAGAAAGGGCGGCAAGCCCTACAACCACATGATTCTCATCGCGAAAGACCGCGAGGGGTATCACAACCTCGTCCGCCTCACGTCGAAGGCGTTCAAGGAGGGCTTCTACCGCAAGCCGCGCGTCGACCGCGAGCTGCTCTCGCAGTTCGGCGGCGGGCTCGTCGGCCTCTCGGGCTGCCTGTCGGGCGTCCCGCAGGCGCACCTGAAGGAGGGGCGGCTCGAAGAGGCGGCGAACTCCGCGCTTGAGTTTCAGGACATCCTCGGCAAGGGCAACTACTTTCTGGAGATTCAAGACCACCAGCTCGAAGACCAGATAAAGATCAACAAAGACCTGATCGAGCTGTCGAAGAAGACCGGCATCCCGCTCGTCGCGACCAACGACGCGCACTACCTCTACCGCGAGGACTACGAGGCGCACGACGTGATGCTCTGCATCGGCACGGGCAAGACCGTCAACGACCCGAACCGGATGCGCTTCGGCGGCCCGCAGTGGTACGTCCGCACGCCCGACGAGATGGCGCAAATCTTCTCGCACATCCCCGACGCCGTCTCGCGCACCGTCGAGGTCGCGGAGATGTGCGACCTCAAGCTCCCGCTCGGCGAGAACCAGCTCCCCGTCTATCCAATCCCGCCCGACCACGGCGACCTCACGATTGACGAGTACTTCGAGAAGGTCGTCCGCGAGGGTTACGAGAAGCGGCGCGCGACGCTCTGGGATCGGATGTTGGGCGAAGGGACGCTCAAGCACAGCCTCGCCGAGTACCAGCAGCGCATCTCGACCGAGATTGCGATCATCAAGCAGATGGGCTTCCCCAGCTACTTCCTCATCGTCTGGGACTTCATCAAGTTCGCCAAAGACCGCCACATCCCCGTCGGCCCCGGCCGCGGCTCGGCCGCCGGCTCGCTCATCGCGTACTGTTTAGAGATCACGGACGTTGACCCGTTGCAGTACGACCTGCTCTTCGAGCGCTTCCTCAACCCCGAGCGCGTCTCGATGCCGGATATCGACATCGACTTCTGCGTCAACGGCCGCGCCGAGGTCATCAACCACGTCACGCAGCTCTACGGCCGCGAGTCCGTCTGCCAGATCATCACGTTCGGGACGATGGCCTCGAAGGCCGCCATCAAGGACGTGGGGCGCGCGCTCGACATGCCCTACGCCGACGTTGAAAAAATAGCCAAGCTCATCCCGCCGCCCATCCGCGGGCGCAACGTCTCGATCACGCAGGCGATGGAGACCGTCCCCGAACTGAAGCAGGCGTTCGACACCGACGCGCAGGTCAGGAGGGTCATCGACATCGCCAAGCGGCTCGAAGGCTGCGCGCGACACTCGTCCGTGCACGCGGCCGGCGTCGTCATCAGCCCGAAGCCTCTGGAAGAACTCATACCCGTCGCGGTCAACAACAAGCACGAGTTCACGACGCAGTTCGAGATGTCCGACCTTGAGAAGACGGGCATGCTCAAGATGGACTTCCTCGGCCTGACGACGCTCACCATCATCGACCAGTGCTGCCGGACGATTCGCGAGATGCACGGCCGCGACATCCTCTGGTCGGAGATTCCGCAGGACGACCCGAAGACTTACGAGCTATTCGCCAAAGGGCACACGGAGGCCGTCTTCCAGTTTGAATCCGTCGGCATGCAGGAGATTTGCCGCAAGCTCCGGCCGAAGTGCCTCGAAGACCTCTCGGCCTTGAACGCGCTCTACCGGCCGGGGCCGCTCGACGGCGGCATGGTCGACGACTTCATCGACCGCTACCACGGCAAGAAGCCGGTCGAGTATCTCGTGCCGGACATGGAGGCCATCCTCCAGAACACCTACGGGATTCTGGTCTATCAGGAGCAGATCATGCAGCTCGCGCAGAAGCTCGGCGGCTACTCTCTGGGCGAGGCCGACCTCATGCGCCGCGCGATGGGCAAGAAGAAGCGCGAGGAGATGGCCGTCCACGAGGACAAGTTCATCTCCGGCTGCTCCAGAAACAAGATCGCCAAGAAGACCGCCCGCGAAATCTTCCGCCTGATGGCGCAGTTCGCGGACTACGGCTTCAACCGCTCGCACTCGGTCGCCTACGCGCACGTCGCCTACCAGACCGCGTACCTGAAGGCGCACTACCCCGAGCACTTCTACGCGGCGGTCATGACGAACGTGACCGACGACACGGCGAAGATTTTCAAGTACGCGTCGGAGCTTCGCTCGCAGGGCATCAAGATGCTGCCGCCCGACGTGAACCAGTCGGGGCCGGGCTTTACGCCGGTCGAGGGCGCGGTGCGCTACGGGCTGTGCGCCATCAAGGGGCTGGGACAGACGGCCGTGGACGCCATCATCGCGGCGCGCAAGGAGAAGCCCTTCCGCTCCATCTTCGACTTCGCCGAGCGGGTGGGCGAGAAGGGCTCGGGCAAGCGCGTGATTGAGAGTCTCGTCTGCGCCGGCGCGTTCGACTCGCTCAGGCCCGAGGGCGACGACATCCACTCGTGGCGCGCGCGACTGGACGCGTGCGTGGACAAGGCGCTGGAGCGCAAGGCGCGCGCGCGGCGCGACCGCGACAGCAAGCAGGTGGACATGTTCGGCCTCGCCGCCGGGGACTCGACCGAAACGGAGGAGCCGCCGCTCCCCGTCACGGGCGTCGAGCCGTGGACGCACAAAGACCTGCTCACGCGCGAGAAGGCGGCCGTCGGCTTCTACGTCTCGGGGCACCCGCTCGAAGACTTCGTCGAGAAGATCGAGCAGCTCAACTGCGTCCCCGTCTCCGAACTGGGGAGCGTCGAGCCGAACGCGCGCGTCAAGGTCGTCGGCGTCGTCTCGGACTTCACCGTGCGCAACACGAAGAAGGGCGACCGCTACGCCTACTTCCGGCTCGAAGACCTCTCGGGCGCGGGCGTCAAGTGCGTGCTCTGGCCCGAGGCTTTCAAGACGAAGGGCGCGGACGCGGCCGACGACGTGATGCTCGTCGCGACGGGGCGGTGCGAGGGCGAGAGCGGGCTAACCATCGTCTGCGACGAGGTGACGGCGCTCGACAAGGCGCGCGTGCCGATGACCAACGGGCGGCCGACCTATCAGGGGCGGCTGCGCGCCAACGCGCTCGTCATCGAGTTCCCGACCTGCGACGACGTGCTGCGCGCGGGCGAATCGGTCGCCGAGGCGCTGCTCGCATACCCGGGCGACTGCGAGGTCTTCATCGACCTCCACCTCGCCGAAGAGAACCTGACGGTGCGCACGCGCACGGCGCAGTTCGCGCGCGTCGCCCCCAACAAGCAGTTGCAGGAGACGCTCCTCGCGGCCGGCGTCCGCGTCCGCTGGGTCGAGTGACCCGTGTCGACGGTTTAGTCGAACGTAGCGGGAAGAAAATCAATCACGGAGACGCGGC
>JBEVKV010000265.1:0-5469 GCA_040509515.1 Pyrinomonadaceae bacterium
GCTCGGTCAGGCAATGCATCAGGTGCGTAGCGCCTCGGCGGACTTCAAGCGAACTTGGGAGACAGAGGCGTTGCTCGAAACCGCGGGCCGCGAGGCGCTCGCCCCCGCCGCCACGGAGGCGCGTCAGGAACTCGTCCCCGGCGATACCGAGGCACAGGCGTGTGAGGTCGGAGAGACGCACACGCCCGCGCACGAGGCACAGGCACATAACGGTTTGACCTACGTCAATCGTGAGGCGGCCCTCGGCGAAGTTTAAGCCGATAGGAACGCGGGCCGCCGCCCCGACCGAGGGCGGCCCGTTAAATGTCTTCCGCGCCCGACGCCCCCGCATACGGTTTTAGCTCTCCGAGATGGCAGCTACCCTTTTTAACGCGGGCGAGGAGCAGGAAGGGGGCGTGCGGCCCGGCGGGCAGATGTCGTTCCTGGAGCACCTCGACGAGCTGCGCCGCCGCATCATCCGCTCGGTCGCCTTCGTCTTCCTCGCGCTCCTCCTCTGCTGGTTCGTCTCCGACCGCATCTACAACTTCCTCGCCGTCCCCGTCAGACGCGCCTTAGCCGACGCCGCCCAGCGCCCCGTCCCCCTCCAGGGCTTGACCGGCGGCGAGCAGATCGTCCCGCTCGACAAGGTGCAGGAGGGCGACGCCGGCCGCTTCGTCTTCCAGGAGACGACCCGCATCGGCGCCAGCCTCGTCCCCGCGGGCGCGTCGGTGGCGGCGCGCGTCGCCCGCGCCCCCGACGGCCGGCTCGGCGTCTTCACCGACGAGGCGCTCTTCGCCGGCCCCTCCGTCATCCCGAAGGGCGTGCGCCTGCCCGCAGACCTCGCGCCCGCCGCGGCCGGCGCGGGGCGGCTCCCGCACGAGGAGGACAAGCTGGTCGTGCGCACCGCGGTCGAGCCCTTCTCGCTCTACCTGCAGGTGTCGCTCTACGCCGCCTTCTGCCTCTCGGTGCCGTTCCTGTTGTGGCAGGTCTGGGCGTTCATCGCGCCCGGGCTCTACCCGCACGAGCGGGGGTGGGCGCTCCCCTTCGTGGTGATGTCGAGCCTGTCGTTTCTGGCGGGTGCGGCCTTCGCCTACTACGTGCTGTTCCCGCCGGCGGTGACGTACCTGCTGGGGCTGGGGGAGAACTTCCGGCTGTTCCTCAACGCGTCGGACTACTTCGACTTCATCATCATCGTGATGCTGGCGATGGGTGTGGTCTTCCAGATGCCGGCGGTGACGTACGTGCTGGCGCGGATCGGGCTGGTGGACGCGCGGTTTCTGGTGGCGCACTGGAAGGTGGCGTTCGTGGTGATCCTGATCGCGGCGGCGGTGCTCTCGCCTACGAACGACGTGCCGAACATGATGCTGTTCGCGGCGCCGATGGTGGTGCTCTACATGATCTCGGTGCTCGTCGCCTGGGTGTCCGCTCGCCCGCGCACGACGGAATAGTCCCGCCACCAAAACTATTGCATTCTTGCCCGCGCGGCGTTACTCTGACGCCCACGGGCGTCGCCTCTGCACTCCGACGCCCGCAAGACACACTAATGCTTAGCCGCCACTAAGCAGCTTGCCCCATCTGAATTGACGGGTAGTACTAAAGAATCGACGGCAGAACGGCCAACAGGTCTAACGCGACCTGCGCCAGACTCCCCGACACGCCGGGCGTGTGAATTATGCCGGGCGTAGGCATCTCGCCGGGGTTGTGCATGATGCCGTTAAGCGTCACGTCGTCCGTCGGCTCTTGCATGGGCGCTGGCGGAGGAGGCGTAGGTGAGCCAGTATGCATTTCGCCCGCGAATGTGGGGCAGCTAAGGGCCAGCAATAAAGCAGCAGTAGTCAGAGTTTTTCGCATCGCTCTTTCCTTCTTCCGATTATGAAGTTGTCGAATGGTTCAACCGTCCCTCCCGAGCAGGGATAACGGTTTTTTCGTAATTGCCGAAGATTCGGCAATTACAGGAAGGGCTTGCCTCACATGACTTTAGCAGATACCAGCCTAAGGGAACTAGATAACGCTTTTCTGACTGAGGGCGAACGTGCCTTGCTTCGCTGCCAAGTCGCGGCAGACCTCATTCACGCTGGTCAATATGAAACCGCGCGCGAAGCTTTAGGCAGTCTTTGGCGGGGCATCGGCGAGCGCCCCAACTTAGAAGGCTTGGAAGAAACGACAACTGCCGAAGTCCTCTTACAGGTGGGTGTTCTGTCGGGATGGTTAGGCGCAAGCAAACAGGTAGTAGGAGCGCAGGAAGCTGCAAAAGACCTTATCAGTGAGAGTGCTACGCTCTTTGAAAAGTTAGAAGAACCTAATAAGGCAGCCGCCGCTCGTAATGACCTCGCATTCTGTTACTGGCGTGAAGGTGCGTATGACGATGCGCGTCTCTTGTTAGAGAAAGTCTCTGCGCAAATTAGGGGCGACATAGGACTGAAGGCCAAGACGGTCTTACGACTAGCCATTGTGGAGACTTCGGCCGGACGGTACGGCGATACATTGCGCCTCCTGACTAACTCCGCACAACTTTTTGATGAGAGCGCAAATCACGCCACGCGGGGCAGCTTTCATAATGAACTCGCCTTATCTCTGAGAAAGTTGGGTACGGCAGAGTGCCGGCCGGACTACTTCGACCGCGCCATTATCGAATATACGGCCGCCGCTCATCATTTCGAGTTGGCAAAGCATGAGAGGTATGTCGGGCGCATCGAGAACAATTTGGCGTTTCTGCTCTACAAGCTCGGGCGGTATGGGGATGCGCATAAGCATCTTGACCGGGCGCAGACGATTTTCACGCGGTTGAGGGACGCGGGGAGTCTGGCGCAGGTGGATGAGACGCGGGGGCGGGTTTTGGTGGCGGAGCAGCGGTATAGGGACGCGGAGCGGGTTTTGGCGGGGGCGGTGAGGACGTTGGAGAGGGGCGACGAGGCGGCTCTGCTGGCGGAGGCGTTGACGGTGCAGGGCGTGGTGTGGGCGCGTCTGTGGGTGTACGACAGTTCCATCGGCGTGCTGCGGCGGGCGGCGGAGTTGGCGGAGGGCGTCGGGGCTCTGGCGAGCGCGGGGCAGGCCGTGCTCGCGCTCATCGAGGAGCACGGGGCGACGTGGCGTCTGCGCCCGTCGGAGGTCTACGAGGCTTACGTGCGCGCCGACCGCCTGCTCAAAGAGACGCAGGACGCGGAGGACATCGCGCGGCTGCGTGCGTGCGCGCGCGTCGTGATGCGAAGGCTGACGACCGTCCAGTTCGGCGACAATAACTTCACGCTCCCCGGCGCCGTCCACGAGTTCGAGGCCAACCTCATCGAGCGCGCGCTGGAGGAGTCGGGCGGCAGCGTCGTCGCGGCGGCGCGGCTGCTCGGGCTCTCGCACCAGACGTTCTGCTCCATCCTCAAAACGCGTCACCAGCAGCTCGCCGCGAAGCGCAAGCCCCCGCAGAAGCGCCTCAAGAGCATCATCAAAAAGCCCCGGCGTCCGGGCGCGGGCGGCTAAACTTCGGACTAAATTCGCGGGGCCGTATCCTCAGCCCGCGTCGCGGTAATCATGTCGTGAAAGGTGCGCCGGCGGGGCCGCTTCGGGGGACTTTAAAGGCGTCCGACAGGCAACCGGGACGCCCCCCCGGCGCATCTTGACTGTGTCTCCGCGAAGGCCCTACAATCCGACCGAAAGTTGCGGCGATGACTGGGTTTAAGCCTCCGTAGGGGACGAGCCCCAAAGGTTTCCCGGCGTCGCCGTTTTCGCGACCGCCACACCAGAAAACATATTTTGCCCCGACCGAATTCTTTCCGACCGAACAGGAGTAGTAAAGCGATGGCCCGTCAGCAGTGGACTCGTTCCCTGGCCCTGAGTCTCAGCCTCCTCGTCTCTGCCTCGCCCGCCGCCGTCATGGCGCAGAAGAAGAAGGGCGATCAGGCGGACGTACCCGAGCGCGAGCGCAACGTCAAGAAAGAGCGCTCGAACATGTTCAAGAAGTGGATCGACGAGGACGTCGCCTACATCATCACCGACGAGGAGAAGAAGGCTTGGAAGAAGCTCGCCACCGACGAGGAGCGCGAGCAGTTCATCGAAGCCTTCTGGCGACGGCGCGACCCCGACCCGGACACGGAGCTTAACGAGTACCTCGAAGAGCACTACGAGCGCGTCGCCTACGCCAACCAGCACTTCGCCTCGGGCATCCCGGGCTGGAAGAGCGACCGCGGCCGCATCTACATCATGTACGGCGCGCCGCACGAGAAGGAGACGCACCCGACCGGCGGCAGCTACGAGCGCCCCTCCTACGAGGGCGGCGGCAACACCACCACCTACCCGTTCGAGGTCTGGTTCTACCGCTACCTGCCCGGCATCGGCTCGGGCATCGAAATCGAGTTCGTCGACCCGACCGGCACCGGCGAGTACCGCATCGCACGCTCGCCCGACGAGAAGGACGCGATGCTCAACATCCCCGGCGCGGGTCTGACGCTGATGGAGCAGTTGGGGCTGGCGAACAAGGCCGACCGCATCGCCAACCGCAGCGCGTTCGGCTACTCGGGCCCCGGCGGTCGCGAGCAGGACAGCCCGTTCTCGCGCCTCATCCTCTACACAGACTTGCAGAAGCCGCCGCAGGTCAACGACGTGCTGGAGAAGAGCCTGCTCGCCACGGCCTCGACCGGCGCGGAAGACACCTCCGCGCTCGACGTTTCGACGAAGGTCGATTTCTACCGCGCCTCGGACGAGCGCGTGATGACGGCCATCACCGTCCAGACCGACAACAACGACCTGACCTTCAGGGACGTGGGCGGCGTGCAGACCGCCAAGCTCAACATCTACGGCCGCGTGACGAACCTCTCGGGCCGCCGCATCACGAGCTTTGAAGACCCCGTGGTGACGACCGCGACCGTGGACGAGCTTTCGACGGCCAAGGATCGCAAGTCGGCCTACCAGCGCGTGCTCCCGCTCTCGCCCGGCAACTACAAGGTCGACCTGCTCATCCGCGACATCAACTCGGGCGCGACGACCGTCAAGGCCATCGGCTTCGAGGTGCCCAAGTTCGCGGCCGAGAAGCTCGGCACCTCGACGCTCGTGCTCGCGGTCAAGCTTCAGGCGCTCAACGACCAGTTGCCCGGCATGTTCTCCATCGGCCCCTTCAAGGTCGTCCCGAACGTCGCGGGCTCCTACAAGCGCGGGCAGGACGTTGGGATTTACATGCAGGTCTACAACGCGGGCGTCGACCAGACGACGCTCAGGCCCGCCATCGACGTGGAGTACGTGCTGACGAAGGACGGCAAAGAGGTCTTCAAGCAGGCCGAGGACTGGCGCGGCAACTCGGACGCCGGCCAGCGCCTGACGCTCGCGCGGCTCCTGCCGACCAACAACCTCGTCCCCGGCGAGTACGAAGTGACCGTCCGCGTCCGCGACAAGGTCTCCGGCCAGTCGCTCTCGCCGGCCGCCAAATTCCAGGTCACGTCCGACAAGTAAGCTCCTCGCCCCACGCGGGAGACTCAAAAGGCGGCGCGCTCTTCAACAGAGCGCGCC
>JBEVKV010000266.1:0-5011 GCA_040509515.1 Pyrinomonadaceae bacterium
CGGGGCTTTGAAGTTCGGACTGAAGACGACTAGCGGTTCTCTTCCTCGGAGCCGCCGCCGCGCTTGTTGAAGAAGTCGGCCAGCTCGCCCAGAGAGGCCATGCCGCCGCCCGCGTCGGTCGTGTAGCTCTTCACGTCGACAATCGGCTCGTCGTGCTTGGCCGCGCGGTGCGAGAGCCCGATCTTCTTCGACTCCTGCTCGATGC
The DNA here is from genome assembly GCA_040509515.1 of Pyrinomonadaceae bacterium. GTDB lineage: Bacteria > Acidobacteriota > Blastocatellia > Pyrinomonadales > Pyrinomonadaceae > QHXN01. Next base: position 206 of record JBEVKV010000266.1, read on the forward strand.
GCAGGATGCGGAAGTCCAGCTCCTGCCCGATCTGCGCCGCGTCCTCGGGGCGCTCGACGCGGTCGTCGGAAAGCTCCGAGACGTGGCACAAGCCTTCGAGCCCCTCGGCCAGCTCGACGAACGCGCCGAAGTTTGCGAAGCGCGTCACCTTGCCGTGGACGATGTCGCCGGGCTTGTGCTCGTTGATGAACTTGTCCCACGCGCTCGGCTCGGTGTCCTTGATCGAGAGCGAGAGGCGGCGGTTGTCGATGTCGATGTTGGTGATGACCGCCTCGATCTCCTGCCCCTTCTTGAGGACTTCGCCCGGGTGCTTGATGCGCTTGTTCCAGGAGATGTCCGAGACGTGGACGAGGCCGTCGACGCCGTCCTCGACCTCGACGAACGCACCGAAGTCGGTCAGGTTGCGGACGCGGCCACGGACGCGGTCGCCGATGTGGAAGCGCTCGGGCAGCGTCTCCCACGGGTTCGGCTGCGTCTGCTTCATCCCGAGGCTGATGCGGCGGTTCTTCGGGTCGACCCCTAAGACTTCGACCTCGACCGGGTCGCCGACGTTGACCAGCTTCGACGGGTGCTTCATCCGCTTCGACCACGTCATCTCGGAGACGTGGACGAGCCCCTCGACGCCGGGCTCAAGCTCGATGAACGCGCCGTAGTCGGTCACGCTCGCGATCTTGCCGTTCATGCGCTGACCCGACGGGAAGCGCTCGGCGACCGACTCCCAGGGGTCGGGCAAAAGCTGCTTGTAGCCGAGGGAGACGCGCTCGCGCTCCTTGTCGAACTTGAGCACCTTGACCTGGACTGACTCGCCGACGCGGAACATCTCGCCGGGGTTCAGCAGCCGGCCCCAGCTCATGTCGGTGACGTGGAGCAGGCCGTCGATGCCGCCGAGGTCGACGAAGGCGCCGTAGTCGGTCAGGTTCTTAATCTGACCCTCGACGATGATGCCCTCTTCGAGGTTGTTGAGCGTCTCGCCCTTCTTGCCCTGATTCTCCTCTTCGAGGATGGCCTTGCGCGAAAGCACGACGTTCGAGCGCTTGCGGTTGAGCTTGATGACCTTGGCCTCGATCTCCTGCCCGCGCAGTGATTCGAGGTTGCGGATGGGGCGCACGTCAACCTGCGAGCCCGGCAGGAACGCCGCGACGCCGTCCACGTCCACGCGGAGCCCGCCCTTGACGCGCTCGGCGATCTTGCCCTTGACGGGCGTGCCCGCGCGGTAAGCCTCCTCCAGTACGTCCCACGCGCGCATCCGCACGGCGTCGGCGCGCGATAGAATCGGCACGCCCTCGGAGGACTCCATGCTCTTGATGAGCACCTCGACCTCGTCGCCGCGCTTGACGGTCAGTTCGCCGGCCTCCTGAAACTCCTCGATGGGGACGGCGCCCTCGGACTTGAAGCCGAAGTCGATGACGACCGAGCGCTCGGTGACGCCGACCACGGTGCCCCGCACGACGGAGCCTTCCTGGTACTGCGCCTGCTCCTGCTCGTACTGGTCGAGCATTGCGCCGAAGTCGAAGGATTCGCCCCCGCCGCGCGGCTCGTAGTCGTCGTCGGGGACGGCCGCGGCAGACGCCTGTGCGGGCGCCTGCTGTGGGGCCGGCGCCGCGCCGGTCTGTTCCGCCGAGGCGGTGGCCGTGGCCGCGCTGGCCGTCGCCGCCGCTGCTTCGCCGCGCTCGCCGGCTTCGCCTGAGGAAGCGCCGGTCGCGGGCTGTTCGCTGGTGTTGTCGCCGTTAGTCGGCTTATCGTTTTCGGTTGACATGAACGCTAGTAGGACTCCTGCTGGATTAATCTGGCGCGAACGTCGGGCTCCCCCCGCGCCTCCCCGGCGGTGGCAACGTCGGCGCACTGTTCGGCGGACGATGCCGCGCGCTGGCGCCTTCAGTTATGCCGAGAGTAGCTTTTGGTGATCGACGGATTCCGGAGGATTGAGGCGGGAGTTGCGAGCCGTTGAAAAGAAAAGAAGTAAACCGAAGTTTCTGTTTTTCTACACGCCCGTGGACCACCCGCGTGATCCGCCAATCACCTCGCTATTCTGCCAGGTAGAGCAGCAATTTACACAGGCAGGCAACGCCGTGTCAAGGCGGAAAGGAACCCGGACGGCAAAAGCAAAGTGCAAAAGGCAAAAATGTGGACGAGAGGGGGCGCTCACCCCGTCCGCCATTTTTACCTTTTGCAGCCCGGCACCCCGCTTTTTACTTGCTGCCCGTCGCCGCCGCGTCCCCGCCGCGCCGCGCGACGTAGACGCCCGCCGAGTGCGTGCCGACGAAGATGCGGCTGTGGTCGCGCGGGTCGAAGGCGAGCGCCCAGACCCGTCGGCTCGGGAGCGGCGGGTCGAGCCGCTGCCACGTCATCCCGCGGTCGGTCGAGCGAAAGACGCCGCCGCCCTCGGCCGTCGTGAAGACCTTGCCGCCGCGCTCGTAGGCGTTGCCGACTAAGACTTCGTCGGGGTTCTCCGGGTTGACGAGCACGCTGGTGAAGCTCCCCAGCGGGAGGTTGCCTCCGCGCCGCTGCCAGCGCTGGCCGCCGTCGTGCGAGACGTAGAGCGTCTGCGTGGTGCCGATGTAGACGTTCTGAGACCTCTTCGGGTCGCGCTCGATGACGTTGACGGGCCCCTCCGTTGGGATGCCCCTTACCTGCTCCCAGGTCTTCCCGTTGTCGCGCGAGACGAGCACGCCCGAGTTCGAGGTGCCGACGAAGATGGTCTCGGGCTCCAGATGGCTCGTCGAGACGCAGAGCGTGCGCACGTCGAAGCTCGCGCCGAAGGACACGCGCTCCCAGCCCTTGTCGAGATTGTAGCTGCGGAACAGGCCGACGTTCGTCGCCGCGAGCATGCCGGGACGCCCGTCGCGCTCGTCGCCCGTGTAGACGAGCTGGTTGATGGTGTCGGTCAGGAATCGCGGCGCGTTCTGCAAGGCATCGGCCATCGCGCCGGCCTCCTGCATCCCGCCTGCCAGCCCGAGCGCCACGAACGTCGCCGCGTCGAACTTGCCGGTCACGGGGATGCTCTTGGCCGTCTGGAACTTGCGGAGCTGCGCGACCGTACGCGTGCCCGCTATGCCGTCGGGCTTCCCTACGGCGAACCCGGCCAGATTCAAGGCTTCCTGCGCACGCTTGACCGTGTCGTTCGGGGTCGACTTGGCCGCGGCGACCGGAGCGGGGGCGGTCGTCGCCGCCGCTGTACTCGTGCCGGCGGCCCCGCTGCGCGCCTTGCCGCGCGGCACCACCTTCGGCTTCGGCGCGGTGACGGGAGCCCAGGAGGCTCCGCGGTCGGCCGAGCGGTAGAGGCCGTAGTTGGTGCCGAGGTAGATGACCTCCGGATCGCTCTCGTCCTGAAGGATGGAGTAGGCGATCAGGCGCGGCGGCATGTTGCGCCCGGAAAGCTGCCAAGTCTCGCCCGAGTCGTTCGACACGTAGAAGTAGCCGCCGCCGGTCGCCGTGTTGATGGTCGTCGCGTAGACGCGGCCGGGCTTATCGCGGTCGGGCACGACGGCGTAGGCGCGCCGCCCCGAGTAGCCCCCGTTCGACGGCGTGAAATTGCGCCCGCCGTCGCGCGAGACCATCACGCCGTAATTGTTCGTCCCGATGTAGACCACGTCGGGGTTCGACGGGTGGACGGCGATGGTGTTGACCTCAAAAATCTGGCGGCTCGTCGTCACCTTCCAGTCCGCGCCGCCGTTGGCGCTCATCCAGAAGCCCTCGGTCGTGCCCGCGTAGATGGTGTCGGGGCGGCCGGGGTTCTGGAGAATCGCGCGCGTGCGGCGCGACTGCGACGGGATGCCGTTGACCTTGCGCCAGTTCGCGCCGGCGTTGCGCGTTTCGTAGATGCCGCTGCACGCCGAGGCGATGACGTGGTCGGGGTTCTGCTGGTCGATCTCGATGGCGAAGATGTCGGAGTCGTCGATGATGCCGGTCTTGGTGATGCCCCAGGTGCGCCCGCCGTCGGTCGTCTTGTAGGGCAGATACCAGGTGCCCGCGTAGATGACATTCGCGTCGCGCGGGTCAACGGCCAGCGACTCGACGTTGATGAGGCCGGGCGTGGATTTGGTGTCGAGCAACTCCCAGCGGTCGCCCGCGTCGGCCGAGCGCCAAATGCCGCGGTTCGTGCCGGCTAAAAGCAGGTTGGGGTCTTTCGCGGACTGCGTGAGCGCGTGAATGCCGTCGCCCTTCAACTGTTCCGACTCGCGCCAGGTGCGGCCGCCGTCGGTCGTCTTGAAGAAGCCGCCCGCCTCCTTGTGCCTGTGCGCGGCGACGTAGAGGACTTTGGAGTCGCGCGGGTCAACGATCAGATTATCGATGAGCAGACCCGGCCGGTTGAAGCCGGCGACGCGCGCCCAGGTTTCGCCCGAGTCCGAGGAGGCGTAAATCTGGCCGTCGATGGTGCCGAAGTAGAGCCGTTTCGAGTCCTGCGGGTCGATGACGAGCGAGCGCACGTCACCGCCAAGAGGCCCGGTCGCCTCCCAACTGAGCAGCCTCTCGGCGGCCGGGTCGCCGTCGTCCGCGGCGCGCGCGGAACTCCCCAGAGACGCCCAGGACGCGAGCACGGTCAGCGTGACGAGAGCGGAGGATAACTTTCGGAGCAAGCGATTCTTCATTTTTTACACCACGGTCTTCAAATTCTACGAGCTACGCGGCGGGGGGTTAACGGGAACCGCGCGGCTATTATCCTTATCAAGTGCGACTTTGCAAAGTCCGGCCCGCGGCCCGGGTCGGGAATGTAGGATGCTGGCTTAAATTTGGCCGTTGTACGAAAGTCTCGGGCGCGTAAAGCGCCGAAAGCCCCGGCGCCACGCGGACGAGCGTTCCCGCACA
>JBEVKV010000267.1:0-24098 GCA_040509515.1 Pyrinomonadaceae bacterium
AATATTTTGATTGCTCACGTTAGACATTTACCATCGCACTCCAGGTCGCTTCATCGACAGTCGCGAACTTCCTGTAGTCGGCCTAATTCCTAACGGGGCTCTGTTTCTTTGGCTCACCACAGAGTGAAGCTCGGCATTAACTTCTTACATCACATGTGGGTTGCTGTGACGTGATTGTTGTGTATTTTGATCCCCCCCAAACCTCATCGAATCGAGAGTAAAAATTTGTGACGGCTCGACGCGGCTCTTACGTTTAGCGAACAACGCAGCCGCCAGAACCTGACATGAGCGAAAGCTTATAAGTGACTGGCCATCCGGCGGCCGGGTGAGGATTTGTCTGCCGAGTGCCGGTCTGCTCCCGGCGCGTTCGCTCCGACTCAGACTCAAACGTCCGGCGCGCACTTACCGCGCGGCCGGGCTCATAACGGACGCTACCCGTTCTTGGAGTTCAAACATAGAAATGAGAAAGCTTCGTCACTCAAGCCTCACACCGTTCGTCCGTCCGGCTTGTCTCTTTCTTTGCTGCGCACTCGTGGCTTCCCACGCCGCCGTCGCCGCCGCGCTGAACACTCCAAAGAAGAACCGGGTGTCCGATGCGGCCGCCATGAAGCGCGGCGGACTTCCGCAAGGTGAAGTGACGAGGCGGGACGGCTCGCAGGCGGGAAGTGAAGAGAAGCTCACCGCCACGGCCACGACCGCCGCACTCGCAAAGAGCCGAGACGAACGCGGCGTCGAGCCGAATCGCGCACACGCTAACGCGCGAGCCGGCGGCAGAATCGTGTCGCGGGGTGCGTCCGAAGCCATGCCGGCCCGCGCGGTGAGCGTCGTGCCTCCGCCCGAGAAGGTGGACGCGGTCGAAGCCGCGGCAAAGGCCGGCGGCGAAATCTTAGCGCCCGCAAACATCCTCGACGAGTCCAACTCGCCGGTCTTATCAATCGCCTCGCGCGCCGCCACCGCGCAGCCCGAAGTCACCACCGTAAGTGAAAAGCCCGATGTAGTCGCAGGTTTCCCGGTTACTGTCGGTACCGTTGAAACGAGTGACATTATTACCGATACCCCGAAGGCGTTGTCGGAGACGATGACGCCGGACGCGCTCAACCCTCAGTCCTTATTAACCGATACAGTCGGGCGGTTTAAAAACTCCGTCGAGCCGGCCGCACTCAAGGCCGTTGAGGCCGCCGCGCCGGAGACGACTGTGATCGCGGAATTATCCGCGACGGAGTCAGCCCTGTTGGCCGGTGACACGCTTCCGGACGCGGGCGCGGAGGCCGCTCCGGCCGGCGGAGGGGGCAAGAACGCCTCGCCGGCCGCCTCGCCCGCCTTGACCGCTGCGCCGTTCGCCCCGGCCAACGACAACTTCGCCAACGCGCAGACCATCAGCGGCCTGCCGGGCAGCACGTCCGGCTCCAACCTCGGCGCCACGCGCCAGGCCGGCGAGCCCTATCACGCGGGCAACAACGGCGGCGCCTCCGTCTGGTTCAGGTGGCAGGCCCCGGCCAGAGGCACCGTCGACTTCTCGACCGGCGGCAGCAGCTTTGACACGACGCTCGCCGTCTACACGGGCAACTCCGTCGGCGCGCTGACCGAGGTTCACAGCAACGACGACGCCGGCCCGACGACTTCGACCAGCCGCGTCACCTTCGACGTGGTCGCGGGCAACGTCTACTACTTGGCCGTCGACGGCGACAACGACGGCGTCAACACCGCGCAGGGCAGCATCTCGCTCAACTGGAGCCTGACGCCCAAGCCCGCCAACGACGACTTCGCCGCGGCTCAGGCGCTCGCGGCCGCCACCACGGGCACGGCCACGGGCACGAACCGCGGCGCGACCGTCGAGTGGGGCGAGCCCTATCACGCGGGCAACGACGGCGGCAAGTCCGTCTGGTTCAAGTGGCAGGCGCCTTCGAGCGGCAGCATCGAGTTCAGGACGGCCGGGAGCGACTACGACACGCTGCTCGGGGTCTACACCGGCGCGGCCGTCGGCTCGCTGACGACCGTCGCCTTCAACGACGAGGAGGACTTAAACGCCGCCGTCCACACCAGCCGCGTCGTCTTCAACGCCGTGGCCGGCACCGTCTATTACATCGCCGTGGACGGTTTCCACGACGGCTCCGGGGCCGACTGGGGCAACATCAGCCTCCAGTGGAAGGTCGGCCCGGCCGCGCCCGCCAACAACTCCTTCGCCGCCGCGCAGGCCATCACCGGCGACGAGGTGCGCATCGCCGGCTCGAACTGGCTCGCCACCAAAGAGCCGGGCGAGCCGAACCACGCGGGCGCTACGGGCGGCAAGTCCGTCTGGTTCAAGTTCAAGGCCCCCGGCGACGGCAAGGTTACGTTCGACACGCTGGGGAGCGGTGTCGACACCGTGATGGCGGTCTACACCGGGACGGTCGTCGGCGCGTTGACGCAGGTGGCGGCCAACGACGACGCCGATCAGGCCGCTGGCCTCTGGACGAGCCGCGTCAGCTTCGACGCAACCACGGGCACCGTCTACTACATCGCGGTCGACGCGTGGGGCGGACAGGCCGGCGACATCGTCCTCCGCACGCCGCGCAAGCGCGGCAAGATCGCCTTCGTCAGCACACGCGACGGCGACGAAGAAATCTTCACCATGAACGCCGACGGCAGCGAGCAGAAGCAGCTCACCGCCAACGCGGCGCGAGACAACTGGCCCCGCTGGTCGCCCGACGGCACAAAGATCGCGTTCGCCTCGACGCGCGACGGGAACCACGAAATCTACGTGATGAACGCCGACGGCACCAACCCCGTCCGGCTCACCAACAACGCCGGCATCGACTGCGAGCCGACGTGGTCGCCCGACGGCACTAAGATCGCCTTTTCGAGCAACCGGGAGGCCAACAACGACGGCGGCGCTTACGAGCTGTACGTGATGAACGCCGACGGCACCAACCTCGTCCGGCTCACACACCAGCCGGGCAACGACATGCAGCCCCACTGGTCGCCCGACGGCGGCATGCTCATCTTCATGAGCAACCTCTACGGCAACTACAGGCTCCACCGCGTCAGCGCCGTCACAGGCGGCGACCAGTGGCGACTGACCGGTGCTGACGCCAACGACTGGCACCCGGTCTGGTCGCCCGACGGCCTGAAGATGGCCTTCATGCGTAACCTGGAAATCTATACCGCCAACGCGGACGGGACGGCGCAGCAGCGGCTCACGGAGAACGCGGTCGCCGACGAGATGCCCGCCTGGTCGCCCGAGAGCAACCAGCTCCTGTTCGTGTCGGCGCGCGACGGCAACGAGGAAGTCTACGTGATGAACGCCGACGGCACGGGGCCGGCGAACGTCACCTTCAACCTCGCCGGCGACAACTTCCCCGACTGGCAGTCGGTGACGGCGACGCCGAACAACCTGCCGACCATCACCCTGACGGCGCCGGCCGACGGCACGAAGTACAACGTCGGCGGCAGCATCGTCATCAGCGCCGACGCCGCCGACCCCGGCGGGGCAATCTCGAAGGTCAGCTTCTACTCGGGCTCGGTGCTCATCGGCACCGACACCGCGCCTCCCTACAGCGTCACGATGGCCGCCACCAACGCGGGCACCTTCTCGCTGTCGGCCGTCGCCACCGACGACCGCGGGGCCACGGCCACCTCCGGCGTCTCGCGCGTCACCGTCAACGCGCCGGTCACCGTGAGCATCGAGAGCCCGGCCGAGGGCACGCAATTCACGCAGTCGTCCGCCACGAAGTTCACCATCAACGCCGCCGCCGCCTCCAGCACGGGCACGATCACGAAGGTTGACTTTTACGGCAACAACGTACTGCTCGGAACCGACACCACGGCCCCCTACAGCTACACGGCGACGGCCGCGACGGCCGGCCCGTGGCCGCTGAAGGCGGTGGCGACCGACAGCACCGGGGCCACGGCGACCTCGGCGGTGGTCAACGTCAACGTCGTCGCGCCGCCGCCGGTGAACCCGCCGCCGGCCGCCTGCGCGAGGACGATTACCGCCAGGGTCGTCGCCTTCGATCAGGTCTTCACTTACAACCGCTTCGGGGCCTTTAACCCCGGCGGCATGATGTACGCGCTTGAGCGCGACGTGGTGGCGATTGACGCCGCGAGCGGCGCGGCCTCGCGCGGCCTCGTCGCCGGCAACGTCCAGCTCAGGCCGGACAAGCGCCCGCGCCCGCTGGTGCTCCGCATCAACGAGGGCGACTGCCTGCAGGTGACGTTCAAGAATCTGCTGGCCAAGACCCGCCCCGAGGTCGAGGACATCGACTTCAACAACCAGCCCGAGAAGCAGACGTACACCGGCGCGCCCGTCAAGCTCCAGCAGAACAACACGACGTTCACGCGCGCGGCCTCGATGCACGTCAACGGGCTCGAATACGTCAACGGCCCGTCGGTCTCGGACGGCGCGCACGTCGGCAACAACAACTCTTCGCTCGTCGAGCCCGACAACTCGAAGACCTACATCTGGTACGGCCGCAAGCAGGGCCAGTACATGGTTCACTCGATGGGCGCGACCGTGGGCGGCGAGGGCGACGGCGGCCAGACCGTGCTCGGCCTCTTCGGCGCGGTCGTCGTCGAGCCGCAGGGCGCGAAGTGGTACCGCTCGCAGGTCACGGCCGAGAAGCTCGCCGCCGCGACCACGGGGCGCAACCCGGACGGCACGCCGAAAATCAACTTCGAGGCGACGGACGCCTCGGGGCCGATTCTCAACATGCTCTCGCCGGCCAACGAGATAGTTCACACGGATGTCAACGCGCTGATTACGGGCTTCACGGAGAACTGCACGAACGCGCCGCCTTCGGGCACTTGCGGGCAGCCCTTCCGCGAGTTCGTGGTCGTCTTCCACGACGAGACGAAGACCGTGCAGGCTTTCCCGGAGCTGGACGAGGAGCTGTTCCACGGCGTGCGCGACGGCTTCGCTATCAACTACGGCTCAAGCTCTCTGGGCGCGCCGCTCATCGCGAACCGCAAGCGGCTCGGCCCCGCGAAGGACTGCGGCGAGTGCAAGTTCGAGGACTTCTTCCTTGAGTCGTGGGCCAACGGCGACCCGGCGATGGTAGTGCGCAAGGACTCCTACGGCCGTGTGCGGGAAGTCCTTTTCCCGGACGACCCGTCGAACGTCCACCACTCCTACCTCGGCGACCCCGTCCGCTTCCGCAACGTCCACGTCGGGCCGAAGGAGACGCACGTCTTCCACCTCCACGCGCACCAGTGGCTCCACGAGCCGCGCGAAGACGACTCGACCTACCTCGACTCGCAGACCATCGGGCCGGGCTCCGGCTTCACCTACGAGATCAACTACGGCGGCTCGGGCAACCGCAACTTCACCGTCGGCGACTCGATCTTCCACTGCCACCTCTACCCGCACTTTGCGCAGGGCATGTGGGAGCTGTGGCGCGTCCACGACGTGTTCGAGTCGGGCACGCCTGACCGCCGTCTGCCCGACGCGGAGATCGCGGGCGGCACGCCGAACCCGGCGGTCGTCCCGCTGCCGACGAGGGCCATGGCCCCGATGCCTTCGGCGACGTTCCGGGGGTACCCCTTCTTCGTCGACGCGCAGGCCGGGCACCGCCCGCCGCAGCCGCCGCTCGACATGGAGCAGGACGGCGGCCTCCCGCGCCACCGCATCGCGGCCTCGGAGGTCATCGACGGCAAGGCGGCCATCGAGCCGACCCTGCTGGCCGACCCCGTGGCTAACCGCGTCATGACGCAGAACACCGACCCCGACCTGCTCAACTTCGCCCGCAGGCTCACCTCGGCGCAACTCGTCTTCCTCGACCCCGTGGGGACGCCGACCGAGCAGAAGGCGATGGAGTTTCACGAGGGCAAGGGCGGCGTGCAGGTCACGACGCAGTACGGCTGGCCCGCGAAGGGCTTCCCCGGCTACACGGCTTCGGGCGCGTCGGGGCTCTTCCTCGTCAACGGGCAGCCCCGGCAGCCGGGCGCGCCGTTCGCGGAGCCCTGCGCCCCGGGGACGATTAAGCGCGACTACCGCGCGGCATACATCCAGTTCGACATGACCGTCAACCGCGCCGGGTGGCACGACCGGCAGGCGCGCATCACGACGCTCGAAGACGACGCGCTGGCGACGCGCGACGGCGCGCGCGCGCCCGAGCCTTTCTTCTTCCGCGCCAACTCGAACGACTGCGTCAGGTTCGCGGCGACCAATCTGGTGCCGCACGTCCTGAATCTGGACGACTTCCAAATCTTCACGCCGACCGACACCATCGGCCAGCACATCCACCTCGTGAAGTTCGACGTGACCTCGTCGGACGGCGCGGGCAACGGCTGGAACTACGAGGACGGCACCTTCTCGCCGGGCGAAGTGCAGGAGCGCGTGGAGGCCAACAACCACTTCCAGTCCGTGACGGGCGGGACGAACACGCTCTCGCTCACTACGAACATGAAGTTCGGGGCCGGGCCAGACCTCGACGGCAACCACATCGGCGACTACGTCGGCGCGCAGACCACCCGCCAGCGTTGGTGGGCCGACCCGCTGCTGAACAACGCCGGCGCCGACCGAACCATTCGCACCGTCTTCACGCACGACCACTTCGGCCCCAGCTCGCACCAGCACCACGGGCTCTACGGCGCGCTGGTCGTCGAGCCGGCCGGCTCGACGTGGGAGACCACGGCCGGCACGCCGATGGGCACGCGCACGGACGGCGGCCCGACCTCGTACGCGGCCAACATCGTGCCGCCGGGCGACGCGGCGAAGAGCTACCGCGAGTTCAACCTCGCGCTTGCCGACTTCGCCATCGTCTACCGGCAAGACCTGACGCCGGTCAACCCGCCGGGTCGTAACGAGCCCGGGCTGCCCTTCATCGTCGAACCGCCGGCGATCCCGCAGCCCGAGTCCATCTCGGCCGACGACCCCGGCACGGGGCTCATCAACTACCGCAACGAGCCGATCCCGCTGCGCATCGCCGACGGCACCGTGCAGAAGGCCGGCCCGCTCGGCGACCTCTCGAACGTGTTCCGCTCGAAGGACAACTTCGGCAACACGCTCCACGGCGACCCGTTCACGCCGCTCCTCGAAGCCTACGAGGGCGACAAGGTGCAGATTCGTCTGATTCAGGGCGCGCAGGAGGAGCAGCACGTCTTCAGCCTCCACGGGGGGAAGTGGCTGCACGAGCCTTCGTCGTCCAACTCGGGCTGGTACAACGCTCAGGCGATAGGCATCTCGGAGCACTTCGAGTTCGACGTGCCGCCGATTCCGGCCGTGGGCAACGTCGGCGGCGCTAACCCCGACGCGGCCGACTTCATGTACGGCAGCTTCGCCACGGACAACCTGTGGAACGGCATGTGGGGCATCCTGCGCTCCTATAAGGGGCTGCGCTCGGGTCTCAAGGTGCTGCCGAACAACACGGCGGGGACGGTGAGCAGCAGCGACCCGGGGCTCAGGTCGGACTTCTGCCCGTCGGGCGCTCCGAAGAAGGACTTCAACGTCGAGGCGTGGCTGGCCCGGGACTTGGTCGGCGCGGACGGCATTACCTACAACCAGAGGTTCGGCCTCAAAGACCCGGCCGGCATCGTCTTCGTCCAGCGCGAGGACGTGGCCGCCGTCAGGGCCAAGACCCGGAAGCTCGAACCGCTCGTCCTGCGCGTCAACGCGGGCGACTGCGTCAACCTGGATTTGGCCAACAAGCTCCCGGCCGACGCGGGCGTGCCGATGCCCGATTACGACGCCTGGAACTTCATGCCGATGCTCGTCCCGAACTTCAACCTGAATCAGGTCAGGGCGTCGAAGGAGGTCAGCCTCCACCCGCAGTTGCTTGAGTACGACGTGCGCACCAGCGACGGCGCGAACGTCGGTATCAACGACAAGCAGACGGTCTCGCCCGGCGAGACGAAGAAGTACCGCTGGTACGCCGGCAAGGTGACGGTCAACGCCGACAAGAGCCGGACGGCGACGCCCATCGAATACGGAGCCATTAACCTGACCGACTACGGCGACATCATGAAGCACGGCTCGCACGGCGCGGGCGGGGTGCTCGTCGTCGAGCCGAAGGGCGCGACGTGGACGACGCCGCCCAACTCCTACGCCGAGGCGCAGGTCAGGAACTCGGCCGGCGCGCTGCTCTTCAAAGAGTTCGTGCTCGTCACGCAGGACGACGTCAAGATGGTCGGCCCCAACGCCGCTCAGGGGCGGACGATTCTCGGACTGAACGGGGTCAACCCGGTGCGCAACTTCACTACGGAATCCGACTCCGAGGACTCCGGGGCGAAGGCTTTCAACTACAGAACCGAACCCTTATGGGCGAGGCTCGGCTTCCGCGACGAAATGACGAAGCGGGAGCCCGCGACGTTCGAGGACGTGTCGGCGCGGCTCAACGACGAGAATCAGGCGGCCGTCTTCAGCTCGGCGACGCACGGCGACCCCGAGACGCCGGTCTTCTACGCGGCACCGGGCACGCCCGTCAGGTTCCGCGTCGTGCAACCGACGGGGCACCCGAGACAGCACGCGTTCACGCTCTTCGGTCACAACTGGTTCCACGAGCCGTGGACTCAGGACTCGACCGTTCTCTGGTCGCCGGGCGTCGCCGAGCCAACTTCGACGACCATCGGCACGCAGGGCGGACACACCGCCCGCCGCCACTGGAACATCGTCCTGCGCAGCGCCGGCGGAGCCTTTAGCCAGCCGGGCGATTACATGTACCGGACGCAGGAGAGCTTCCAGTTCACCGGCGGGCTGTGGGGCATCTTCCGCGTGAACGCGGCTCAGCAGAGGGTGAACGTGGCGCTCCAATCGCAGGGCGGCACGGCGACGGCCTCCTCGACGACGCCCGACACTGAGTTGCCCGGCATGACGTTCCCCATCACCGGGATCAACAACGGCGACCGGCGTGGGCTCAACTGGGAGCAGGGCGGGGGCTGGCGCGACGGCACCGACAACGCCTACCCGGACTGGGCGCAGGTGGAGTTCGCAGGGCAGAAGACTATCGACGAGATAAACGTCTTCACCCTTCAGGACGACTACGCCTCGCCGTCGGAGCCGACCGAGTCGATGACGTTCACGCTGCACGGCGTGACCGCCTTCGAGGTGCAGTACTGGTCGGGTTCCGGCTGGGTGACCGTGCCCGGCGGCAGCGTCACCAACAACAGCTCGGTCTGGCGCAAGTTCACCTTCCCGGCCGTGACGACGACGAAGGTGCGGGTCGTCATCAACAGCGCGCTGTTGGGCCGCAGCCGTCTCGTCGAGGTCGAGGCGTGGGGGACGCCTCCGACGTGGTGACCATGCGGCAGGTCTTACGTCTAAACTTCCGTGTCTTTGTACGGGCGCTGGTCTTAACCGCGGCCTGCGCCTCGGCGTCGAGCGCGCAGATCGGCGGGCCGCAGCAGACGAAGCCGAAGGCGGGCACCGAGTCGTCCGCAAAGGCCCCGGCCTCCGCCTCGGGGCGCGTCGAGAAGGAGGGCATCCGCATCGACTTCTCCGCGCAGCCGCGCGAGGCCGGGAAGGGTCTCGCGGCCGGAGCCGAGGCCGTCATCACCCTCAGCATCACGGACGCGCGCACGGGGCAGCCGCTCGCGGGCGTGCGCCCGAGCGCGTGGGTCAGTTCGCGCGGGGCCGACGAGCCCCCGAACGACGCGCAGTGTAAGGACAAGATTCGTACCTTCATGGGCGGGCTGCTGAGCGCGCGCCCGGACATCGATCTCAACAGCTACCTCCTGCTCACGCTCAACCACGACAGCACCATCTCGGTCATCAACCCGCTCGTCTCCTTCAGCCGGACGCAGCTCGAAAACCTCATCACGCTGCCGGGCACGGGAGCCGACTGGGTGCTTTCGCCGGACAAGGAGACGCTCTACGTCACGCTGCCCGAGCAGTCCTCGGTGGCGGTCGTGAGCACCGTCACGCGTAAGGTCTTGACGACCGTGCCCCTCGGCGAGAAGGCGCGCCCCATGCGGATCGCGCTTCGGCCCGGCGGGCGCTACGTCTGGGTCGGACTCGACGGCTCGCCCGCGGTGGCCGTCATCGACGCCGCGACGAACAAGCTCGCCGGCACCGTCGCCGTCGGCGCGGGGCTCCACCGTATCGCGTTCACGCCCGACGGCAAGTCCGCCTACGTGACCAACAGCGCCGCCGACACCGTGTCCGCCGTCGACGCGGAGCGGCTCGTCAAGGTGGCGGACATCCCCGTCGGCAAGACGCCCGTGCCGGTCGCCTACAGCACGGCGAGCCGCATGGTCTACGTGGCGGCCGTCAACGGCACGGCCGTCAGCGTCATCGACCCCGCCAGACAGAAGGTCATAAAGAGCGTCCCCGTCAAGCGCGGCACGGTCGCGCTCCGCTTCGACCCGACGGGCCGCTTCGGCTTCGCCGTCAACCAGGTGGAGAACAGCGTCGCCGTCATCGACGCCTCGGTCGGCGAGGTCGCGGGGGCCGTCGAGGTCGTGAAGGGGCCCGACCAAATCACCTTCACCGACCGCTACGCCTACGTGCGCGGCACGGGCTCGGAGAAGTTCTCGCTCGTCGAGCTGTCGGGGGTGGCGAGGGGCAAGTTCACGGCCGTGGACGTGACCGCCGGGCAGAAGCCGCCGGGCGCGCTGCCCGCGGAAATCGGCGTGTCGGACATGATCGCCGTCACGCCCGAGGGCAACTCCGCCATGATCGCCAACACGCCCGACGGGATGATCTACTACTACGTCGAAGGCATGATGGCCCCGATGGGGACGCTCTCGAACTACAAGCGCCGCCCCTACGCCGCGCTCATGCTCGACCGCAGCCTCACGGAGACCGCGTCCGGCGTCTACACGGTGCCGGTCAGGCTGAAGCGCGCGGGGCGCTTCGACGTTTCGGTGCTCACCGCACGGCCGCGCATCGCGCACTGCTTCCAGATGGAGGTCGCGTCTTCGCCCGACGAGGAGAGAAAGGCGACCGGCGTCTCCGTCGCCGCCGTCGCGCTCTTCGGCGGCCGGGAGTACAAGGCCGGCGAGCCGGCCGCGCTCCGCTTCCGCATCTCGGACTCGGCGACGGGGCAGCCGCTCAAGGGGCTGCGGGACGTGCAGGTGCTCGCCTTCGAGCCGCCCGGCGTCTGGCAGCAGCGCCAGTGGGCGAAGGAGGTCGGCGAAGGCGAGTACGAGATGACGCAGACGTTCCCGCGCCCCGGCCTCTACAACGTGATGCTGCGCATAGCCTCGCGCGGCGTGACCTTCGCAGACCTGCCGGCGACCTCCGTCCCCGTCGTCGCCGCCGCCGGGACGGAGGCGGTCGAAAGATAGATCGACACGATTAACGAACGAACGCCCGGAGGGGAGAACACCAGACCATGAAGCGCAGACTCGCAAACGCACTGACCGCACTGACCGCCGCGACCCTCGCCGCACTCATCCTGACGGCGGGACTCGCCGCCGGCGCGCAAACCAACGAGGGGCCCGAGCGCACCGGCGAGAGGACGACGAAGGTCGTCCTGCAGTCGTGCCCCCTCCACCCCGAGTTCAAGGCCCGCAGCGCCGGCAGGTGCCCGAAGTGTCGCGCCGACGAGCGCAAGATGAGGGGCGCGCGGGAGAAGAACAAGGGCAAGCTCAACCGTCGGCCGCAGCCGCAGGAAGGGGACGGCGCGAATCAGTAAGAGGTTCACGCCCGTACGGGCGCGGAGAAGACGGCGGCACCGACGGCGGAGTCAGCCTCAACCCCCAGTAAGGAGGTACACCCTCGATGGAGCAGATTCTAATCGCGGCGGTAGCCGTGCTGCTGTTGCTCCTGCTCGCCGGCATGGGGCTCGTCCTGTACCAAGTCGTCAAACAGCAGGGGCGCATGCTGCTGCGGATCGATGAGTTGGAACGCGGCGCGGCCGCCGGCGTGCTGGCGCACGAGCCGCACGAGCCGGGCGGCGTGGCGGTCGGCGAGCCGTTCGAGCCTTTCGCGCTGCCCGATCTCGACGGGCGGACGGTCTCGCTCGCCGACTTTCGCGGGGGCCGCGTGCTGGTCGTCAACTGGGACGCCGGATGCGGCTTTTGCGACCTCGCCGCCGCCGAACTCGCGGAACTGCAAACGGAACTGCGGGAGCGCGGCGTGCGAATTCTGCTCGTCAGTCGTGGCGACGCCGACGCGAACCGCAAGCTCGTCGAAGCGCACGGTCTGGACTGCCCCGTCCTGCTGCTCGAAGGGAAGGAGCAGCTCAAGCCGTTCGAGTACATGGGCACGCCGGTGGCCTACCTGCTCGACGAGGAGGGCAAGGTCGCGCGTCCCCTCGCCACCGGCGCTTTCGAGGTGCCGGCGCTGGCGCGCGAGGCGGCCGGCGACGACGGGAGCAGCAGCCGTAAACGCCTGCCCGGTGAGCGCCCCTTGAGCGAGAGCCGTCTTGAGCGCGGGGGGATCAAGGCGGGGACGCCCGCCCCACCTTTCAGCCTGCCGGACATTCACGGCCACACCACAACGCTCGAATCGTTCCGCGGGCGGCGCGTGCTGCTCGTCTTCAGCGACCCGCACTGCGGCCCCTGCGACGCGCTCGCGCCCCAACTCGTCCGCCTGCACGCGGAGCACCGCGACAACGGGCTGGCCGTGGTGATGGTCGGGCGCGGCGACGCGGAAGAGAACCGCCGCAAGGCCGCCGAGCACGGCATCGAGTTCCCCCTCGTGCTGCAAGACCGCTGGCGGCTCTCCAAAGAGTACGGCATCTTCGCGACGCCGGTCGGCTTCCTCATCGACGAGCAGGGCGTCGTCGCGCGCGACGTAGGCACCGGCGCCGACGAAATCCTCGCGCTCGCCCGCGAAAGTCTTAAAACACAGAAAGGGGCTTAACATGTCTGAACTATTTGACGACATCTCACGCATCGTCGGCAGCCCTATCCCGCGGCGGCGCGCGCTCAAGGCCATCGGCGGCGCGCTCATCGGTGCGGTCTTCAGCACTTCGGTCTACAGGAAAGTCGGTTCCGCGCAGACGGTGTCTTACTGCTGTCAGGGGCCCGGCGGCTCCTGTTTTTCTCTGGACGAGCCGCTGTTTTGCGACCCACGCCTGCCGTGGACGCAAGAGAAATGTGAGGTGTCAGGGTACGAGTGGCGGCCGGGGCACTCTTGCTGCCCCGACGGCCACACCTGCCCGCCGACGACCGCGGTCTGCTGCGGGGCCATGTGCTGCGACTTCGACTCGATCTGTCTCAACGACGTGTGCTGCCCGACGAACAGGGTGTGCCAGAACTCCACCATGTGCTGTCCCAGCGGCACGGTCTGCGTTAACAACGTGTGCTGCCCGACGGCCAGAGTGTGCACGAACCCGACCACCAACCAGACCATCTGTTGTTCGTCTGGTAGTTGCTGCGGCGGGACGAAGTGCTGCCCCAATGGCTGCACCCCCGACGGCATGAATTGCAAGACGTGCGTTGGCTTCGGGTGTGGCCCAATCATCTCACCCGCCAGATAGTGACTTCTCACGCGGCGGCGCGAGGGAATCGTTTTAATGGCTACCCACCTTGAGGCACGGCCCCTCTCGGTCACGGGAGACGACTTGACGCGGCGCGTGAGCGCGCGCACCGCCCGCGCGCTCGACGGCGCAATCTTCTACGTGCTGCTCTCGCTCGTCGTACTGGCGGCCGTGCCTTACGGGACGGTGCACGAGTGGTGGGACTCTCTGCTCCAATGCGTCGTGTTCGCGCTCGCGGCGCTGTGGGCGTTTGAAGGGCTGGGGGCGGGGAAGTGGTTCGTGCGCGAACACCTTTTGCTCGCCCCGCTCGTGCCGCTCCTCGGCTTCGTCTTCTTGCAGGCCGTCCCGCTCGGCCGGGACGAGGTGGCGGGCGTCGAGGTGTGGCGGACTTTGAGCGCCGACCCTTACGAGACGCGGCTCACGGCCTTCCGCTTCCTCGCGGTCATACTCGTCGCGGCCATGCTGCTGCGCTACACGTCGAGCCCGCGCCGGCTCGACGCGCTCGTCCGCGTCGTGGTCTGCGTCGGCGTCGCGAGCGCCCTGTTCGGCCTCGCGCGCGACGCGATGCAAGGTGACGGCGAGGGATTCATCCTGTCTCACTTACAGGCGCAGATAGGTTACGCCCAGTTCGTCAACAACAACCACTTCGCGTTCCTGATGGAGATGTGTCTCGGCCTGCTGCTCGGGCTCGCGGCGGGCGGCGTCGCGCGGCGTCGCGGCGTTCGACTCCTCCTCTGTCTCTCGGCGGCGGCGTTGGTGTCGACCGCACTCGTGCGCTCGACCTCGCGCGGCGGCATCTTCTCCGCGGTGGGACAGATTGTCTTTATAGCCCTGCTGTGGGGCGTCGCGTCTCCCCTGCGGCGAAGACAAGGAAGCCGTAAAGTCGCCGGGGCGCGGCGGCGGAACGGCCTTCCCGCGCTCGGCGTCCGCCTCGCGTTGACGGCGTGCCTGCTGTGCGTCGTCGGCCTGTGCGCCGTGTGGGTCGGGGGCGACAAACTGAGGCAGCGCATGGAGACCTTGCGGTCGGAGGTCGGCGCGCAGGGGGCGGGCAATCGCGACTACCCGCGTCGGATCGAGATGTGGCGGGCGACGTGGGAGATGATTAAAGAGCACCCGCTCGGCGGAGCGGGCTTCGGCGGCTACTGGCTCGCCATCCACCGACACTACGACGCCACGGGCGTCTCCTCGCCCGAGCAGGCGCACAACGACTATCTGGAACTCCTCGCCAGCGGCGGCATCTTCGCCCTCGTCGTCGCGGCTCTGTCCGCCGGCATATTTATTAAACTGGCGCGCGACGGCCTGCGCTCCCGCGATACTTTCCGGCGCGCGGCGTGCTTCGGCGCGCTGACCGGGTTGTTCGGCGTCGCCCTGCACAGCTTCGTCGACTTCGGGCTGCACATCACGGCCAACCAACTCGTCTTCACGTCCCTCGTCGTCATCGCCGCCGCGCACGTCCGCAAGGGCGAGCGCGACCGGCTGGATTCGGCGGGTCGCGCCGAAGACCGTCCCGCCCGTCAGTCGTTCAAAGACGGACTCTCGCGGACGGGCGGGGGGCGCTTAGCGCGCGGCGTGGTCGTCGCCGTCTGTCTACTCGTCTGCCCGGCGCTGATGTGGGCGACGGCGCGCGCGGGGCTGTCCCGCTGGCACTCGGTGTCGTACGAGCGTGAGTATTCGCTCGGGTCGGCCGAGCGGGCCGTTCGTCTCAGCCCTCACGACCCCGCCGCGCGTCATTTCCGTGCCGAACTGCTTGCCTCCAACCGCATGAACAACGAAGCGTCGGAGGAGTTCCGACGCGCCGTCGCGCTGCGCCCGCGCGCATACTTCCTGTGGCTCAGGCTCGGTCTGGTGCGCGAGTCCGTCGGCGACACGCCGGGCGCGCTGGCGGCGCTTGAGGAGGGCGTGCGACTCGCGCCCTTCTACGCCGAGCCGCGTTGGATACTCGGCGGCGCGTTGCTCCGCGCGGGCGAGCGCGAGCGCGCGTTCGCCGAGGTTTCTCGCGCCGTCGCAAGCGACCCCAAATTCCCGCCGCAGACGCTCGAAATGCTCTGGGAGGCGTCCGGCGGCGACGCATTCGAGATGGCGCGGGGCCTCTCGCCGCAGTCGGCGGCGGCGCGCGACGCGCTCGCGCGCTTCTTCGTCGAACGCGGAGCCACGGACGCGGCGGCCGCTCTGCTTCGTCAGACGGGGGGCGACGGCGACGGCGCGCGCTGAGTGATACCCGTCCGCCTCATCCCCGCGAAGAAGTTCAGGGAGGCTTGCGCCACTCACGATCAGGGAGAACGCCATGAAACTCGTCGGCCGCCTCGCCTTCCTGCTTATCTTCATCATCCTGTTAAGCTTCGGAATGTCCACGGGCCGTTCCCACTCGGCTTGGAATGAATGCCTGGGCAACGCCTATGACAGGTGGGACGTTTGCATATACAACTGCGAGCAGCACCCTTATGACAGCGACGACCGTTCCTGGTGCCTGCACTTGTGCAACTCGGCGTTCAGCAGCGAGCACTACGCCTGTGAGAACCCGTAGGGCCGACCTCTTCGTGCGGAAGGGAAGTAGGTGGCGAGGGACGGTCTTGGGTTATGGCTCGGGCAGTGATGGAGTGGTTACAGTTGCTTATTGTCCCGCTTATAACTTCCGCAGAGAGAAGCCGTCGAGCCAGACCCGCCCGAGGATCAGGCAGGGCTGGAGCGGGCACTCTTGCCGCCGGACTGTGAGCAGCACGGCGCTCGTCGCTCGGTCGGTGATGAACTCCGCCGCGTAATCGTGCCACCCGACATCCCCGCGGGTTAAAGGAATAGGCGGCACGAGCGTCCGCCCGCCGTCCGCATCGTTCAGCTCGACCGTCGGCGGGCCCGTGGTCATCAGCCCCTGCGTCCGCGCCGCGAAGCTGAGCCCGTAGCGCGTGTTCGGCTCGACTAGAATGAGTTGCCGGACGAGAGAAGTGCCGGCGGCGGAAGCGCCCCTGAAGTCGATTAGAAGACTACGCGCTCCGTCGCGCGGCTCCTTCGTGTCGAGAGCCACGGAGACGCTTCCCACGCCTCTGATAACCTGCCACCCGAAACCCACGTCGTTCGCGCCGATGCTCTCCTCGAAACTTCCGTCGCTGATGACCGCGGGCACGCGCCCGCCGCGGCCCCCGCTCGACCACGCGTCGTAAGCCGCCGTAAATTTCTTAGCCGCAATCAACGAGGCCGTCAGCGTCTGCCGTTCGGCGTCGGCCTCGCTCCCCGCCTGACGTAAAAGCTTTAACGCTTCGTCCGTCCTGTCGTGCTCGATAAAGGAGCGCACGAAGGCCAGCCGCGTCGCGGCGGACTGCGGCGGGAGCGCACGCTCCATCGCGTCGGCGTCGCCGTCGAACGCCACCCAGAGCAGGTCTAAAGTCTGCGGCAGGAATCCGGCGTCGCTTTCGTCGGCGCGTGCGAGTTCGAGAAAGGCGCGCTCGCGTTGACCCGCGCGGAAGAGTGCCGTGCCCAACTGCCAGCGCGGCTGCGCGTAGAAGGGCGCGAGGTACACGGCCCGGTCGAAGGCCGACAGGGCGTCCGCCCTCCCCGCGGCCTCGCGTGCGAAACCGATCTGCATCCAGAGGCTGTAGTCTTCCGGGGCGAGCGCGGCGGCGCGCTCCAACTCCTCCAAACCTGCGTCGTCTCTGCCCTCTGCCGAGAGCATGTTAGAGCGGTACAAGTGCGCGATAGGGTCGGAGGGGCTGAGGCGCACGGCCCGCGCCGCCAACGCGAGCGAGTATTCCTCCTGCGCGAGGTGCAGGGAGTACCAGCGCGACATGCCCGCCCGCGCCGTCTCACGCATGGCGACGACGCACGCGAGTAAGCAGAGGACGACCGCCGCCGCGCGCGCCGCGCCCATTCGAGGCCGCGGGCGAAGGCCGTCCAACGCCTCGCGGCTCGCGAACAGCGTGCGCCCGCGCTTCCCGTCGCCTCCGGCCACCTTGCGCCCCGTTTCGACGTGTGCGGTGGCGATAACGACCAGCGCGGTGAAGACGACTGCGTTGGCGGTGACGTGCAGCCCGAAGTCCACGAAGCTGTGTAGCGCCACGGCGTGTAGCCCCAGAAGAGCGCCCAGGCACGTCGTCCTGCGGTAGTCCGCGCGCGTGCGCATACACTTGCGCACGCGTCTGACGAACAAGACGACGAACCACGCGACGGGCGCGACACAGACGATGCCGCCCGAGGCGAGGAGTTCGAGGTAGTCGTTATGCGCCTGCTGCGGGGATGAGACGCCGGAGGCGTCGTAGTGGCGGCTGATGGCGAGCCAGTAGCCGCCGAAGCCGGAGCCGACGACGGGGCGCTCTTTAATCATCTGCCACGTCGCCTGCCACATGTGAGCGCGCCTCGGGTATGCGCGCTCGCTGGCCACCTCTTCGCCGACCTCGCCGCGTAAATCCTCCGCGCGCTTCAAAAGTTGTTCGCCGCCCATCCAGAAGGCGCCGCCGCACACGACGAGCAGCAGGCACGCGAACAGGCAGCAACGGGCCGCGATTGAAAGGAGGCCGCGCCGCCGCGCGGGACTCGTCTCGCCGCCCTGCGTTCCGCGCGCGGGACGCCCCGCGCGGTAGAACAGCGCGAAGAGCATCACCTGCCCGAGCATGGCCAGAATGCCGCCGCGCGAGTTCGAGAGCACCAGCGCCGACCACACGACCGTCGCGCCCGTGAGGCAGAGAAACGTCCGCCGCCCCCACCGCCGCGCCCCCGCCATCAGCCCGAGCAGAGGGCCGAGAGACATCTCCATCAGAAGCGCGAAGTGATTGTTGTTGGCGAACTGCCCGTAGCCGAGTTGCGGCTGTAGGCGTGGCAGGATGAATCCGTCACCTTCGTGGTGCATCGCCTGTCGCGCGATGCCGAACAACGCGCTCAGGACGCCGGCGCAGATCACAGCGCCGGTCAGCGCGCGCAGACGGCGTTGGCTCGACGTGTAGCGCAGCAACGCGGCGGCGAGGAGGAGCAGCGCGAGGAAACGGAAGGCGGCCAGCCGCGTCTCGAAAGGTGAGGCGCTAAGAGTCCGCCACGCTCCGACGCCCGCGACTTCGACGACGCCGAGCGGGACGGCCTGCAAGAAGACGAAGCCGAGGAGCGGCACCAGCGGCACGAGCAGCGCGTGTTCGCGCACGAACCACTTTCCGCTCAGCATCCCCTCGACCGCCCACAGCGCCGCGGCCGACAACACCACGCACTGAAACGAAGACTCCCACCACTCGTCCACCGTCCCGTAAGGCGCGGCCGCCAGCGGGACGAGCGCGAGCAGCGCCCAGAAGATCACGCCGCCCAGCGCGTGCGCCGCGCGCTCGCGGGCGCGTGCGCCGACGCCCGTCTCCGTAAGGGCGAGCGGCATCGTCTCTAAACGGCCGGCCATGACGCAACCCCCTTCCCGCCGCGGCCGCGGCGCTGAGCGCCTTCGGGCGTGAGGTCACCTCGGGCTGACCACGACCGTGCACGGCTGATTAATCGGGCCGCAGTACGTGCCGCAGCATTTCTGCGTGGCGGGCGTGCAGAAGACGCCGATGCCGCAACACGTCTTTCCGGGCGGGGGATTGCAGTGGCAACGTAGCACGACGTTCTTCACTTCACAGTAGAGGTTCGAGGTATCGTCACACTGCCCGAATTCCGTGTAAGAATCCACGAAGGGCGGGCAGGTGGACGGGCAACGCGACGCATTAATGCTGATAAGAGAGGTCAAGAGCTCGAAGTAAGTCGGGTTACATCTGTTCTTTAAATCATCAGCAGACTCACTCGGATCACAGTCAAGGCTGGTGGTCTTACCCTTGTTTCCTGCGTTGAATGTCTGATTGCAAACCTCGAAGGCTCCGGCCCACGCCGGCCGCAACACGGGTAGCGCGCCGCCCGTGAAGGCGACTGCCATGAGCTTCAACATCCGCCTGCGCGGCACGCCGCTGCCGACGATGCGCGCAAGGTCATCGAAAAGTTCGGACATCTTCAGACTCCTTTCCTGTGGATAAAGCCTCATCCGCGAGGGCAAGAATCTTCTCCGCGCCCACGCCCTTGCTGCTTGAACAGTTGGTAGAGGACGAGCCAGAGACTGTTGAGGATAAGGGGCAGCAGTACGATGACCGCGGTGAGTAGCGCCTGCTCCACTGTGAGAACCTCCCTTTGAGACGAGGCCGGCCGCGCCTTCGCGTTAGCGCCGGAGTGCGCTGTGTAGAGGGGACGGCGCAAAAGATAATGACCGGCGATTGCTCGCGTCGAAGGCGTCAGAGATGAGGTCTGCGGAGGCCGCTCGCCGGCCGAACAGAAGCGGCCGGCGTGGTCTGGGCAGTGAACTTCAGAGACGTCTCAGGTCAGGTGATTATCAATGCGCGTCTCTCTTCGGAAGCGTCAACGAGTCAGTTGACGGCCGAAACTCTACACCCGCACTCTACATAATTCAAGATTTAAAAAGGGTCGTGACCGGTTAGACGCTCTGAGTATCTCGGAACTTTTGGATATACGATTTAGATTTTTTGATATTATCGCGCCTTCGCAAAGCTTCTACCTGTTAAAGCCGGGAAATCTACGGCCTTTGGTGCGAGGGAGTCTCGCCTCTCTCGATGGAATGATGGTTGCCTGTGAATTAACATCAAGGTCTTCGGTCAAGGGTAGGCTTCCTGTAAGAAGCGTCATTTCATTCCGGTCGTTAGTAAGGTTCGTCAGTCGGTAGTCTTCATTCGAGCGACTGCCGGGCCGGCTATTTTTGATCGTTCCATTTCATCTTGTCCCGCCCTCTCCGTCAGTTTGAAATTTAGACGCGCACTCATCCCCCGGATTCAGTCCGTCGAGTCCGGCAAACGCGTTACGAACTGCAAGAGGTTCTACCTCTGGAGGAGCACATGACAACCCGGAACACTCTTATCCCGCGCGCCGCGCGAATACTGTGCGGCATCCTGCTCTGCCTCCTTGCGTCAGCCGCCGTTGTCGCACAGTCCGGTCGCTCGACCGTGCGCGGCGCGGTCAGAGACCAGCAGGGCAACGTCGTTCAGGGCGCGACCGTGACGCTCACCGACGCCTCGAAAAACTTCACGCGGACGCAGACGACCGGCGACGAGGGCACTTACGCCTTCGCCGCCGTCCCGCCGGGAGATTACCGCGTCGAGGTCGAGTCCAAGGGCTTCAAGAAGGTGTCGGTCGAGACCGTCAAGGCGCTGGTGGACACGCCCGTGGACGTGGACGTGCAACTGGAGGCCGGCCTTGAGACCGAGACCGTCACCGTCACCGGCGCGACCGAAGCCCCGCTCAACACCTCGGACGCCACGCTTGGCGTGGCCTTCGAGAGCCGGCGCATCGCGGAACTCCCCTTGAACGCGCGCAACGTCGTCGGCCTGCTCTCGCTCCAGACGGGCGTGACGCGCGGCGGCTACGTCAACGGCGGCCGCGCCGATCAGGCCAACGTCGTCTTAGACGGCGTGGACGTGAACGAACAGCAGCGGGGACTGGACGTGGTGACCGACGAGGCGTTCGCCAGCGTGCTGCGCTCGACGCCCGACAGCCTGCAAGAGTTCCGCGTCATCACCACCAACGCGAACGCGGAGCAGGGGCGCTCCTCCGGCGCGCAGGTCTCGCTCGTCACCAAGTCGGGGACGAATCAGTTTCACGGCTCGCTCTACGAGTACCACCGCAACACGGTGACGACCGCCAACGACTTCTTCAACAACAAGGCGGGTGTCGAGCGCCCGCAGCTCCTGCGTAACATCTTCGGCGGCTCCGTCGGCGGCCCCATTAAGAAAGACCGCGTCTTCTTCTTCGGCACATACGAAGGCTTCCGCGAGGCGACGGCGACGACCGTGCTGCGCGAGGTGCCGCTCCCGACGCTCGGGCAGGGCATCATCCGTTACAGAACCGAGAGCGGCGAGAGCGACCCCAACTGCCCGGCGGGCACGCCCGCGGGCGTCGCCTGCCTGAACGCCGCGCAGATCAACGCGGCCTACACCGCCGCCAACGGCACGACGCCCGGGCTGAACCCGGCGGCGCTGGCCGCGCTCGCGGGCGCGGCCTCGCGCTACCCGGCCAACGACCCGGGCGTCGGCGACGGCCTCAACACCTCGGGCTTCCGCTTCAACGCGCGCACGCCCGGCCGTCTGAACACGTACATCACGCGGTTCGACGCCAACCTCAACGACCGGCAGACGCTCTTCGTCCGCGGCAACTACCAGCAGGACAACGTCACGCACTCGGTCTACGGCTCGACCGACTGCGCCGCCGCGGGCGACAACATCCAGTGCTTCCCAGACACGCCCGGGCTCACGCTCTGGAACCACCCGTGGGGCGTCGCCTTCGGCCACACATGGACGGCGTCGAACAACCTCGTCAACCGTTTCACCTACGGCTTCACGCGCGCCGCCTTCACCGACCAGGGCGACTCGACGGCGAACTCCACCACGTTCCGTTTCATCCTCAGCCCGGTCGGCTTCAAGCGGACGCTTGAGCGCACGACGCCCGTCCACAACTTCGTCGAAGACCTCTCGTGGATTCGCGGCACGCACACCTTGCAGGCGGGCGGCAACGTCCGTCTCATCACGAACAACCGCAACTCCTTCGCCGCCTCGTTCGACCGCGCCGTGACGAACCCATCGTTTTACGACGCCTCGGGCGACGTGATCCTCTTCGACGACAACGGCGACCCGATCTTTCCCGACGTCTCTTCCGGCTCCGAGACCGACCTGCGCGACGCGCTGACGGCCGCCATCGGCCGCTTCTCGCAGTTCTCGGCCAACCTTCAGTACGACGCGGGCGGCCAACTGCTGCCGACGGGCTCGCCCTCCGCGCGCTCGTTCGCCACGCAGGAGTACGAGGTTTACTTGCAGGATTCGTGGCGCTGGCGGCAGAACTTCACGGTCAACTACGGCCTGCGCTGGTCGACCTCGACGCCCGTCTACGAGCGCAACGGCGTGCAGGTGACGCCGACCGTCAGCCTCGGCGACTTCTTCCGCCGCCGCGTCGGGAGCGCCGCCGACGGCGTGCCCTTCAACGAGCTCATCACGCTCGACCTCGCCGGCAAAGGCAACGACCGCCCCGGCTACTACAGGCAGGACTGGAACAACTTCGCGCCGACGGTCTCGTTCGCGTGGTCGCCGGACTTCGGCGACAACTTCTTCGGCCGGCTCGTCGGGCGCGGGGGCCGGAGCGTCATCCGCGCCGGCTACCGCCTGACCTACGACCGCATCGGCAGCCAGCTCGCCGTCAACTTCGACCTCAACTCCTCGCTCGGCTTCAGCTCCGAGCGCGCGATTGCCGCCAACACCTTCAACGTCAGCGACCGGCTGGGGCCGCTCTTCACGGGGCCGAACGCGGACATCCGGCCGCTTCTCATCGCGCGCGGGTTCGACATCCCCGGCTCGCTCAGCTTCCCGCTGACGACCCCGGCCAACGAAGACCAGCGCATCGAGCAGTCGCTCGACGACACCATCACCACGCCCTACAACCACAGCATCAACGTCTCCTACGGCCGCGAGCTGGGTCACGGGCTCTCGTTCGAGACCTCTTACGTCGGGCGCTTCGCGCGTAAGCTCCTCGCGACGCGCGACATCATGCACCTCAACAACATCCGCGACCCGCAGTCGCTGATGACCTGGTACGAGGCGGCCAACCGGCTCGTCGATTTGCGCTACGCCGCCGTGCCCATCAGCTCGGTGCAGCCGATCCCGTTCTTCGAGAACCTGTTCCCGAACCTCGCCGGCACGTTCGACGTGCTCGGCAATAG
This sequence comes from Pyrinomonadaceae bacterium, assembly GCA_040509515.1. Classification (GTDB taxonomy): domain Bacteria; phylum Acidobacteriota; class Blastocatellia; order Pyrinomonadales; family Pyrinomonadaceae; genus QHXN01. The sequence goes on from JBEVKV010000267.1 coordinate 23,041, forward strand.
CGTGCAGTTGACGGCGACGCAGGCCGCCTACCGCCGCTTCGCGCTCGCCTCGGTCGGCGGGCGCAACTCGACCGACTACACCTTCGGGCAGCTCGTCTGGGACGACAGCCAGAACTGCGTCCCGCGCGACGCCAACTTCTGCCCCGGCCCGTCGCGCTTCAACAACACGTTCTTCCACCCGCAGTACGGCGCGCTGTCGGTCTTCTCGACCGTCGCCAACTCGAACTACAACTCGGCGCAGTTCTCGCTCAGGCAGCGGCTGCGCAACGACCTCGTCTTCGACATCAACTACACGCTCTCGCACTCGCTCGACGACGCCTCGGGGCTGCAAAGCTCGACGGGCTACGGCACGGCCTTCATCGTCAACCCGCTCGACCCTTCGTCGAACTACGCCAGCTCGGACTTCGACGTGCGTCACATCGTCAACGCCAACTGGCTCGTCGGCATCCCCGTGGGGCGCGGCCGGTGGCTGGGGCGTGACTTCAACAAGGTCGCCGACGCCTTCCTCGGCGGCTGGCAGTTGACCGGCATCTTCCGCTGGAACTCGGGGCTGCCGGTCTTGGGCGGCTTCTTCGAGGCCGACCGCTGGGCCACGAACTGGAACGTGCAGTCGAACGGCGTGCGCGTCAACCCAGTCACCGAGTCGCCGACGCGCGGCCCCGGCGACCCGAACCTCTTCGCCGACCCGACCGCCGTGCTCCAGAGCTTCCGCGACGCGCGACCCGGCGAGGCGGGCGACCGCAACGTGATCCGCGGCCCCGGCTACATCTCGCTCGACGCCGGGCTCTACAAGACCTTCAGCCTGCCCTGGGAGGGGCACAACATCCAGTTCCGCTGGGAGGTCTTCAACGTCACCAACACGCAGAGGTTCGACGGCAACACGCTCGCCGACCAGAGCCTCCCGCAAGACCCGTTCGTCTTCAAGCCCGAGGCCAACCCCGACTTCGGCCGCTTCACCTCGACGCAGACGCCGCTCAACGAGACCAAAGCGGGCCGCGTCATGCAGTTCGCCCTCCGCTACCAATTCTAGCGGGCGAGGACGACGCCCGTCGCACGCG
>JBEVKV010000268.1:0-9314 GCA_040509515.1 Pyrinomonadaceae bacterium
CCCCAACCCCCCCCCTCGCCCTCGGCGGGGGTGGCTTCTCCAACTCCACTCCCTACTATCTTCCCCCGGCGCCGGGCGCTCTTGAGTCCCCCCCCCCCCCCCCGCCACGACGCATTTGAGGTAGAGGGTTTCGGGGACGCCGAGGAGGACGGGGTGGTCGTGTGATTGTGTGCGGCGCTCGACGATCTGGACGCGGCGGCGGGCGTCGCGCGCGGCTTCGGCGAGGACTTCGAGGAAGAGCGGCTCGGTCATGTGGTAGGAGCAGGTGCAGGTGACGAGGTGGCCGCCCGTCGAGAGCATCTTGAGCGCCCGCAGGTTGATCTCCTTGTAGCCGCGCGCCGCCGCGCGCACGCTCGCGCGGTTCTTGGCGAAGGCCGGCGGGTCGAGGACGATGGTGTCGAAGCGCTCGCCGGCCGACTCCATCTCGTGCAGCGCGTCGAAGACGTTGGCCTCGCGGAATTCGACGTTGGCCGCGCCGTTCAGCCCGGCGTTGCGGCGCGAGGCCGCGACCGCCTCGGGCGAAACGTCGAGCCCCAGCACGCTCTCGCAAACTCCCGCGATGCTCAGCGCGAAACCGCCGTTGAAGGTGAAGCAGTCGAGCGCCCGCCCGCGCGCGTAACGGCGCGCGGCCGAGTGGTTCTCGCGCTGGTCTAAGAACGCGCCGGTCTTCTGCCCGCCGAGCGGCGCGACGCGGAAGCGGACGCCGTGCTGCGTCACCTCAAGCTCGCCCGGCTCCTCGCCGTGGAGCACGCCCACGCTCGACGCCAGACCTTCGAGCGCGCGCACGCGCACGTCGTTGCGCTCGACGATTGAGCGCGGCGCGAACTCTTCGACGAGCAGCTCGATGAATAAACCTTTCAGCGCCTCCGCCCCCTGCGAGAGCGTCTGCAGGACGAGCACGTCGGCGTACCTGTCGACGATGAGCGAGGGCATGAGGTCGCCCTCGGAGTAGACGAGGCGGAAGGCTTCGGCCTCCCTCTCAAGGCCCGCGCGACGCGACGCGGCGGCGCGCAGGCGCGCGCGCCACCATTCGCGGTCAATTGGCTCGTCGCGCGCGGTCAGAAGCCGCAGCGCTATCTCGGAGCGGTCGCTGTAGAGCGCCTGCCCGACGAAGCGCCCGCGGTCGTCTCGCACGCGCACGACCGAGCCGCCCTCCGCCGCGCCGCCGTCGTCGCGCACGTCGCTGCGGTAAATCCAGAGGTGGCCTTCGCGCGCGCGTTCGGCGCCGCGCCTCGTGATGGTGACTTGAGCCTGACTCATTCTGTTTTCCTTTGCGGCTCATTGAAGCACGGGAGCGTACAAGGGTTCAACGAAGCGCCGCCGCCCGGCTTGAAATCAGCCGGGCCGAGTTGTAGCCTTAAGGCGTCGGTTCAACCGAAATTAAATTCCAGTCACGGAGGAAAAACTCTGATGCCAGAAGTCGGAGACGTGGCCCCGGACTTCGAGCTGCCGAGCAATCTTGCCCCGGGCAAGAAGGTGAAGCTCTCGGACTTCCGAGGTAAGAACAACGTCGTCATCGCATTCTACCCGCTGGCGTGGACGCCTGTCTGAACGGCGCAGATGCCTGCCTACGAAGCCGACCTTGATCGGTTCAGGCAGTATGATGCCCAGGTCTTGGGCATAAGCGTCGACAGCGTCCCCTGCAACACCGCTTGGGCCAAGTCGCTCGGCGGACTCACCTACGACCTGCTGAGTGACTTCGAGCCGAAGGGCGAGGTCGCACGACTCTACGGCGCGTACCGCACGGGCGACGGAATCTCGGAGCGCGCGCTCTTCATCGTGGACAAGGAAGGCAAACTCGCCTACGTGGACATCCACGACATCGGCGACCAGCCCGACAACGAAGACCTCTTCGAGGTGCTCCGCAAGCTCTAGGCGGCGGGGGCAAGGCTTTAAACCATTGACCGGCGGGCCGCAATTCCCTCGGGGCGCACGCGCCCGAAGGGGTTGCGGCCCGTGACGCTTTAGCGACAAAATTGGGCTAACCTCCGGCGCAAAGAGGACAGTAAGGGGTAGAAGTCATGACGCTTTCGAGAAAGTGTGTGCCGTTCACGCCGTTCGACGGCGAGCTGTCGAAGGCGACGGTCGCCATCGTCACGGCGGGCGGCGTCCACCTCAAAGACCAGGAGCCGTTCAACACGGCCGACGAGCTGGGCGACCTCTCGTTCCGCATCATCCCCGAAGACGCCGACACGTCGCAGTTGATGGTCTCGCACCACCACTACGACCACGCGGACGCCGACCGGGACATCAACGTCGTCTTCCCGCTCGACGTGCTGCGCGACCTCAAGGAAGAGGGCTTCGTCAAAGAGGTCGCCAAAAAGCACGTCGGCTACATGGGCTACACGATGCAGCTCAAGGCGATGTACGAGGGCACCGCGCCCGAGATCGCCAACGAGATCGACCGCGGCTCGCGCGCCGACGTGGTGGTGCTGACGGGCGGCTGCCCGAACGTCTGCCACCGCACGGTCGTCGCCGTCCAGCGCGAGATAGAGATGCGCGGCATCCCGACGGTGCTCATCACGGTGAGCCCCGAAGTCTCCGCGCAGATGCGGCCACCGCGCGCCTTCTACCCGAAGGGCTTTAAAATCGGCAACAGCCTCGGCCGCCCGGGCATGCGCGAATTGCAGCGCGCCGTCCTGCGCGACGCGCTGCAACTGCTCACGCAGAACACGCGCCCCGGTGAGTTCGTCACGCGCGAGTACGCGGACTACGGCGAGCAGTACGAGCCCACGAGGGTAAAGAGCAAAGGCCAGTAATAAGTGATAAGTGATGAGCGATAAGAAAAGGCGGAGCCGGTCTTCTTATCTCATCACTTATCACTCGTCACTTATCACTTACCTATGAAGACCATCGGAATCGTGACCGGCGGGGGCGACGCGCCGGGGCTGAACGCGGTCATCCGCGCGGCCGTCAAGACGGCCGTCGGCGAGTACGGCATGCGCGTCGTCGGCATCGAGGACAGCTTCGAGGGGCTGCTCGGCGAGACGCGCACGCGCGAGCTGAAGCCGTCGGACGTGAGGGGGCTGCTCCCGCGCGGCGGGACGATTCTGGGAACGCGCAACCGCGGCAGCTTTGTCGTCCGGCAGGGGGACGGGACTTCGGACAAGCCCGACGAGATTTTCAGAGAGGCGCTCGGCAACCTCTCGCGGCTCGGCATCGACGCGCTGGTCGCCGTCGGCGGCGAGGGCACGCTCGCCATCGCCTACGAGTTTCACCGGCGCGACTTCCCCGTCGTCGGCGTGCCGAAGACCATCGACAACGACCTCGGCGCGACCGAGCTAACCTTCGGCTTCATGACCGCACTCGACATCGCGACCGAGGCGCTCGACCGCCTGCACACGACCGCCGAGTCGCACGACCGCGTGATGATTCTCGAAGTGATGGGGCGGCACGCCGGCTGGATCGCGCTCCACTCGGGACTCTCGGGCGGCGCGGACGTGATCCTCATCCCCGAGATTCCCTTCTCGATCAAACAGGTCGCGCGCAAGATTCGGCAGCGCGACGCGTGCGACTCGCAGTTCACCATCATCGTCGTCTCAGAGGGCGCGAAGGAGGTCGAGGGGCACGAGATTTACGTGGACAAGGGCGACCGGCAGGGCGCGCCGCGCCTCGGCGGCATCGGCCACCACCTCGCCGCCGAGCTGTCCGAGCTGACGGGCAAGGAGGCGCGCTGCGTCGTGCTCGGCCACCTGCAACGCGGCGGGAGCCCCAACGCCTTCGACCGGATGCTCGCGACCAACTTCGGCTCGGCGGCGGTGCGCGCGCTGGCGCGCGGCAAGCGCGGCGTGATGGTGGGGCTCCACGCCGCCAACGTCCGCACGGTGCCGCTCGAAGAGGCCATCGCCAACCTCAAGACCGTCCCGCCCGAGAGCCAGCTCGTCCGCACCGCGCGCGACGTGGGCGTCTCTTTCGCCGCGCCCGACGAGGAGAAGCACCACCACGACGAGGGCTGCGAGCAGTGAAGGAAGTGACGAATGATGAGTGGTGAGAAAATACAAGCCCCGTTTCTTCCTTCTCATCACTTATCACTTATCACTCATCACTTCGGTTATAATCGCGCGCGAGGAAGAAACAGGAACGGAGGGTTTGTGAAGTGACAGAGGCCGTCAAGCAGAAGCTACAGCACGAGCTGGACGAGCTGGATCAGGAACTGCGCGTCGTTCTGCCGCAGCAGATCAAGACGGCGAAGGAGTGGGGCGACCTCCGCGAGAACGCCGAGTACCACGCCGCGCTCGCGCGCCAGCAGTTCGTACAGGCGCGCATCCAGCAGCTCCGCCAGCGCCTGCGCGAAGTCTCCTCAATCGACCTCTCGAAGGTTCCGCACGGCAAGGCGGCCTACGGCTCGACGCTCGTCCTCTACGACGCGGAGCGCGAGGAGGAGGTCACCTACCGCCTCGTCACCCCCGAGGAGTCCGACCCCAACGCCGGCCTCATCTCGACCACCTCGCCCGTCGGCCGCAGCCTGATGGGGCGCGAGGAGGGCGACGAGGTCACCGTGCGCACCCCCGCCGGCGCGCGCAACTTCGAGATCAAAAAACTCACCACCCTTCACGACGAACAGCCGCCGGAAGGCGGTTGAGAGCCGCGCTGGCAGAATTCACCACGGAGACGCGAGAGACACAGCTAAGGCGATTAGCTGTGTCTCTCGTGTTCTCTGTCGTGAATGTCTTTGGGCCGTCGCTCGAATTAAACGGGTGATTCGGGCACTTCCTTGACAAGCCTTCCGGCGCGTTCCTATGATGAACCGTCATTCAGTGGGCGCGGGCCGTGCGCGCGCCCTTAATGTTTTCCGGCGAGAGAGGGGCGTTTAAAACTTGTTCGGGGCGAGCATCGGACGCGGCGCGAGCCGGATCATTGGCGCGATGGTGCGGGGGCTCGCGCGCCGCCGCATCAACCCGAACCTGCTGACCGTCATCGGCGTCTCGATCAACGTCCTCTCGGGCGTGCTCTTCGGGCTCGGCCACTTCTTCTGGGCCGGCGTCGTCCTCATCGTCGCCAACCTCTTCGACATGCTTGACGGTCAGGTCGCGCGCCGGACGGGACAGGTCACGCCCTTCGGCGGCTTCCTCGACTCGACCTTCGACCGCATCTCCGACATGGCCGCCTTCGTCGGCCTGATGACCTTCTACGCGCGCGACACGGCGCACCACTCGACCCTGAACGTCCTGCTCGCGGGGCTCGCGATGGTCGGCTCGGTGCTCGTCTCCTACGCCTCGGCGCGCGCCGAGAGCCTCATCGCGAAGTGCGACGTGGGCTTCCTGCGACGCCCCGAGCGCGTGGTGCTGCTCATCATCGGCGGGCTCTCGACGCACCCGGGCTCCGAGAGCATCTTCGCCAACCGGATGCCGGCCGTGCTCTGGATTCTGGCGGTCGGCTCGTTCTGGACTTTCGCCTACAGGGTCTACCACACCTGGTGCGAGCTGAACCGCATAAGCGCGCCGGCCGCCGCCGCCGCAGTCCCGGCGCAGAGCCTCACGGCGGCGGGCGACGAATCGGCGGCGCACGGCACACCTTCCGCGCCCGCGGGCGCATCCAACACCGACGCAGGGCGACCCGGGCGCACACGCCACCGCGGCGAGCCGCGCCCCAGCCCCGCGCTGACCAAGGGGGAGTGACTTCGGAAAGTGATAAGTGACGAGCGATGAGTGATATGAGAGAACAAGGCCCGGCTTCTCTTTCTTATCACTCGTCACTCGTCACTTATCACTCCCTAAGGAGTGAGCGCCTTGAACATCTGTCCATGCTGCGGCGCGAGTGGTGAAGGCGGGTTCGGCGAAGGGTGCGGCGCGTGCGGCGCGCGCGCGGTCGGGCCGCCGCTGGCGCGACCAGAGCGCGTGCTGCCGGGCTACGGCCACGCGCTGGCCATCTCGGCCGCGGGGCTCCTGATGGCTTTCGCGTTCGCGGGCTCGACCGCCGACTCGCTGCTCCAGTTCGACGAGTTCTCGCTCGACGCGAAGACGCTTCTGCGCGCGGCCGAGACCGCCGCGTGGCGTCTGAAGTGGACGGCGCTCCCGGGCGGGCTCGCGCTCACGGCCGCCTGCCTCTGGCTCCGCGCGCGGATGCGTCGCGAGCCGGCGCGCTTCGTCGGCCACGCGCACGCGCGGGCGGGTGTGGCGTTGACCTTCGCCGTCTCGCTGCTGCTGCCCGTGCTCGTCGGCGTGACCGTCCCCGAGCGCCTGCGCATGCGGGAACTCGCGCGCCGCTCGGCCGAGAACGCCCTGCTCTACGAGACGGACATCGCGCTGATGCGCTACCGCAGGCGCTTCGGCACATACCCGGCCGCGCTCACAGACCTGCGAAGGCTCGAAGACCCGGACGGCTCAATCGCGCGCCTGCTCGCGACGGTCGCGCCCGGCGAGTACAAGCCGGAGACCGACCTCGCCTCGCTCTCGGCCACGCGCGGGAAGTCGCGCGGCCGTCGCCGCGTCAGCGCGGTGCGCGCCTCGTCGTCCGCCGTCGACGCGCCCGACGCCGGGCTGGTTCTGACCAACTACGCGCTGGCGCTGCCCGGCCGCGACCTCGTACTAGGCACGGCCGACGACCTCTACATACGCGACGGCCGCATCCTCGACGCCGCGCCGACGCCGGCCGCGAGCGCGGGGGCGGTCATCGCCGCCTCGCCCACGCCCGCGCTGCGGCGCGCCAACTGAGCCGGCGCGCACGAACACCCGACGACGTTTATGGGACTCCGCGACATCTTCAAGCGCAAGAAGCCCGACGGCGAGGCCGAGCGCCGCACCGCGCTCCTGCGCGCCGGCCGCATCACGGAGGGCTCCATCTTCGACGTCATCACGGACGAAGGCGGCGGCATCACGCACGTCTTCTACAACTACGAGATCAACGGCGTCGAGTACGAGTCCTCGCAGCCGCTCGACAACGAACAGCGCACGCGCTCGGCCGACTACTTCCCCGGCGCGCGCGTCACCGTCCGCTTCAACCCACGCCAGCCCGGTAATTCGGTCGTCGTGTGATAGCATCGGTCTAGTGATGAGTGATGAGTGATGGGTGATAAGAAAGAATCTTGCTTTTCTTATCACCCATCACTCATCACTTATCACTTTCTAACCTATGTTCAAAAAGATTCTCATCGCCAACCGGGGCGAGATAGCGGTGCGGGTTCTGCGCGCGTGCCGCGAGATGGACATCTCGCCGGTCGCGGTCTACTCGGAGGCGGACGCGGCGGCGCTGCACGTTCGTCTCGCCGACGAGGCTTACCTGTTGGGGCCCGCGCCTTCGGCCGAGAGCTACCTGCGGATGGAGCGCGTCATCGAGGTCGCCCTCCAGAGCGGCGCGGAGGCCATCCACCCGGGCTACGGCTTCCTCTCGGAGAACGCCGCGTTCGCGCGCGCGGTCGTCGAGGCCGGGCTGGTCTTTATCGGCCCGAGCCCCGAGTCGATGGAGCTGATGGGCTCGAAGACGAGCGCGCGTCGCGCGGCCGAGGCGGCGGGCGCGCCCGTCGTGCCGGGCACGAACACGCCGCTCGACTCGGTGGACGAGGCGCGCGAGACGGCCGCGCGCGTCGGCTACCCCGTCATGCTCAAGGCGGCGGCCGGCGGCGGCGGCAAAGGGATGCGCCTCGTCGCGTCCGAAGCGGAGATGCCTTCGGCCTTCGACACGGCGCGCTCCGAGGCGGCCTCGGCCTTCGGCGACGCGTCGGTCTACATCGAGAAGGCCGTCGAGCGCCCGCGCCACATCGAGATACAGGTCTTCGCGGACACGCACGGCAACACCGTCCACCTCGGCGAGCGCGAGTGCTCCATCCAGCGCAGACATCAGAAGGTCATCGAAGAGTGCCCGTCGCCGATTAACGACGCCAACTTGCGCGAGGCGATGGGCGAGGCCGCCGTCCGCATCGCGCGCGCCGCGAATTACGTCGGCGCGGGCACCGTCGAGTTCCTCGTCTCGGACGTGTCGCGCGACTTCTACTTCCTTGAGATGAACACGCGCCTGCAGGTCGAGCATCCGGTGACGGAACTCGTCACCGGCTTCGACCTCGTGCGCGAGCAGATACGCGTCGCGGCCGGGCTGCCGCTCTCGTTCACGCAACGGGAGGTGGTTTGGACGGGTCACGCCGTCGAGTGCCGCGTCTACGCCGAAGACCCGGAGCAGAACTTCATGCCGAGCCCGGGGGTCATCACGGCGCTGCGCGTGCCCTCGGGGCCTTCGGTGCGCGACGACGGCGGCGTCTACGAGGGCGCGGAGGTCTCGATCTACTACGACCCGATGATCTCGAAGCTCGCCACCTGGGGGCGCACGCGCGCGGAGGCCATCGAGCGGATGCGGCGCGCGCTCGACGAGTACGCGGTCGGCGGCATCAAGACCACGCTCCCCTTCTTCCGCGAGGTGATGCGCGACGAGGAGTTCGTCGCCGGGCGGCTCGACACGGGCTTCATCTCCCGCTTCAACGAGCGCCGCGCCGCCGCCGCCGGCACCAAGACCGAAGCCGACCCCGAAGAGACCGCGCGCCGCGACGTGGCCCTCATCGCCGCCGCGCTCGCCTACGCAGAGCCCGCGCGCAACAACCCCCAAACACACACCCCGGCCGCGCCCCCCAGCCGCTGGAAACTCGCCGGCCGCGCCGCGCTGCACGGGTCGAGGCTTTAAAGAGGACTCGGATTTTCTGACAGATGAGACTGAACGCTGAGATTGAAGGCGAGCGGGTGGCGCTCGAAGTGAGGCGCGAGGGCGGGCGCGTGTTCGCGGAGGTCGGCGGGCGTCGGTACGAATTGGAGGCGCGGCGCGTGGGGGAGGGCGAGTACCTTCTGACGCATGTGGGGCGCGTCTACGAGTGCCGCGTCGGGGCGGAGGCGGGCGCGGGGGCGGGCGCGCGCGGGAGTCTGCGCGTGACGGTGGGCGCGCGCGAGTACGGCGTGACGTTGACCGACCCGAAGCACCTGCGCGGCGCGGGCGCGGCCGGCGGCGAGCAGGGCGGGCGGGCTCAGATTAAAGCGCCGATGCCCGGCAAGGTCGTGCGCGTGCTGGTCGAAGCGGGGCAGGCGGTCGAGGCGGGTCAGCCGGCCGTCGTCGTCGAGGCGATGAAGATGCAGAACGAGCTGAAGTCGCCCAAGTCCGGCACCGTCGTCGAACTCCGCGCAGAGCCCGGCTCCACCGTCAACGCCGGCGACGTGCTCGTGGTGATTGAATGAGCGGCGAAGACCTGCGCGTCATCCTCTGGGACATCGACGGGACGCTGGTGCGTTCGCGGCGCAACGGCTTCTTCAGGGACAACACGGCGCCGGTGCTCGTGCGCGCCTTCGGGACGGCGGGGCGGCTCGACGAGCTGGGTGTGTCGGGGATGACCGACCTCCAGA
>JBEVKV010000269.1:0-8717 GCA_040509515.1 Pyrinomonadaceae bacterium
TGTCACGGTTTACGGTTTACGGTTCACGCTCTTCGCCGTTTGCCTATGAGAATCTTGATGATCGGCGACGTGGTGGCGCGCCCGGGGCGGGTGGCGGTGCTTGAGCGCATACAGGACTTGCGCGAGCAGCACGCCGTCGACCTCGCGGTGATGAACGCCGAGAACCTCGCGGGCGGCTTCTCCGTCACGCCGCACATGTGCGAGGAGCTTTTCGCCGCCGGCATCGACGTGATGACCTCGGGCAACCACATCTTCGACAAGCGCGAGGCCGCCCCCTACATCGCGCGCCAGCCGCGTCTGCTGAGACCCGCGAACTACCCCGCGGGGACGCCCGGCGCGGGGCTCTGGGTGGGCGAGGCCCGCGGGGGCCTCCGCGTCGCCGTCCTCAACCTGATGGGGCGCGTCTACATGCCGCCGACGCACGACAGCCCGTTCGCCGCCGCCGACGAACTGCTCGCGGGGCTCGATTCTTCAGTCAAGGTCAGGCTCGTGGATATGCACGCCGAAGCGACTTCGGAGAAAGTCGCGATGGCTTTGCACCTCGACGGGCGCGTCTCGGCGGTCGTCGGCACGCACACGCATGTGCAGACCGCCGACGAGCGCGTGCTCCCGGGGGGCACGGCCTTCATCACAGACCTCGGGATGACCGGGAGCCACTCGGGGTGCATCGGGATGGAGAAGGACGGCGCCGTCGCGCGCTTCCTCAGCCCCGCCGCCGCGCGCCCCGACCACTCCAAAGGCGGCGTACGCATCTGCGCCGCGCTCGTCGATGTGGACGACGCCACGGGCCGCGCGCGCGAAATCTCGCGCCTCAACCTCCCGCACGAATCCTGATGTCTGCTTGATTACTCGCCTTCGGACGAAGGCGCGAGGGGCGGGGAACTGAGGGCGAGGCGGTAGCTCTCGGGGAGCGAGATGACGCGGTTGTTGGCGTCGGTGACGACGTGGCCGGTCTCGCCTTCGGCGATGACGCGGCCGTCCGCGGCGTTGAGAATCTCGTAGCCGAAGCGCACGGAGCGGCGGCGCAACTCCGTGATGTGCGTGCGGACGACGAGTTCGTCGTCGTAGCGCGCGGGCGCCTTGTAGCGGCAGTAACTTTCGGCGACGACGAGGAAGGCGCGGTCGTTCTCCTCCATGTCCTTGTAGGCGAAGCCGCGCGCGCGGCAGAACTCGGTGCGGCCGATCTCGAACCAGACTAGGTAGTTCGCGTGGTACACTACGCCCATGCGGTCGGTCTCGGCGTACCGCACGCGGATGGTCGTCTCGTGCCAGTCCTCGAAGAGCGCGTCTGCCTCCAGCGGTTGCATTTCTGTAACTCGAAAATTCTTGTCCGAAAGGTTTGCGAGAGCGTTCCGGTGTCAGCGGACTATAAAAGCGAAGGTTCTAGATGTCAAAGAGAATCAGCCCGAGGAATTTGCTGGCGGCGGCGCTGACCGCCGTTCTGGGCGGCGCGGCGGCCGCGACGACCGTCACGGCGCAGAGGGCCAAGCCGTCCGCCGTCAACCCGAAGACGGCCGCCGTGCGCGAGGCGACGGCCGAGGTGCTGCGCGAGACGAGCCAGCTCCGCAAGCTGCCCGTGCTGCGACAGGTGCGCAGCGGCGCGCAGTCGCGCGCGGAGATCGAACAGATGCTCGTCCGCAACCTCAACGAGAGCGCGACGCCCGAGGAGATGGCCGCCTCCGAGGCGACGCTCAAAAAGCTCGGGCTCGTCGCGGCCGACTTCCAGCTCCGCCCCTTCATCATCAAGCTGCTCACCGAACAGGTCGCCGGCTACTACGACCCGAAGACGCAGGAATTCCACCTCGCCGACTGGATCGACATCGAAGGCCAGCGGCCCGTCATGGCTCACGAACTAGTCCACGCGCTTCAGGATCAGCACTTCAACCTGCGGCGCTTCGAGGACTGGCCCAAGCACGACTCGGACGCCGAGCTGGCCGCGCACGCGCTCGTCGAGGGCGACGCCTCGTTCCTGATGGTGCAGTACGTGACGCAGAGCCCGGCGCGGCAGCTCGCCTTCCTCAAGTCGATGATGACGGGCGGCGCGAGTTCGAGCGAACAGATCGAGAAGGCACCGCGCGTGCTGCGCGAGACGCTGCTGTTCCCGTACATGCAAGGGACTTCGTTCGTCACGCAGGTCTACAAGAGCGGCGGCTGGGAGGCGGTGACGGCGGCCTACAAGAAGCTGCCGCAGTCGTCCGAGCATGTGCTCCACCCGGACAAGTATCAGGCGGGCGAGGCCCCGCAGAAGGTGGCGCTGCGCGACGTGTCGGCGTCGCTCGGCAAAGGCTGGCGGATGGCCGACCACGACGTCGAGGGCGAGTGGGGCTTCTACCTCCTGCTCGACCAGTTCCTACAGGCGTCCGACGTGTCGAAGCGCGCGGCCGAGGGCTGGGGCGGTGACCGCTACGCGCTCTTCCTCGGGCCGAACCGCGCGACGGACGTGGTCGTCGCGCACAAGACCGTGTGGGACACGGAGGCGGACGCGCGCGAGTTCTTCGACGCGTACGTGCGGCGGACGACGAAGCGCTACGGCGTCGAGCCTTCGGAGACGGCCGAGTCGGGCCGCCAGCTCTGGAAGACGAAGGAGGGCGGCGTCATCGTCGAGCTGCTCGGCGGCGCGGTCGTCATCGTCGAGGGCGTGCCCGACGGCGTCGACGCGAAGTCGCTGTCCAGACTTCTCTAGGACAATCTTCGGATGGGCGCGGGCCGCACGTCGAACACAGCCGCCGTCGTCCTCGACTTCACGGACGACCTCGGCCCCGTCGGCCGCGCACGCTTCACACGACCCGTCGAAATCATCAACGCACACACGCTCGAAGAGGTGCGCCCGGCGCTCGCGGAGGTCGAGCGGGCGGCCGCGCGCGGGATGTACGCCGCGGGCTTCGTGGCGTACGAGGCCGCGCCGGCGTTCGACCGCGCGCTGAAGGCGGGGCCGGGCGTGCCGGGCCTGCCGCTCGTCTGGTTCGGCGTCTTCGACGGCGCGTCCGAACAGGGGCCGGGCGTTGAAGGGGAGTTCAGCGTCTCGGGGTGGGAGCCGTCGGTCGGCCGTGACGCGTACGAGCGCAGCGTCGAGGCCGTGCGCGACGCGATTGCGCGCGGCGACACGTATCAGGTCAACTACACACTGAGGCTGCGCGCGCGCTTCCGGGGCGACGACTTCGCCTTCTACGAGCGCCTGCGCGCGGCGCAGCGCACGCGGTTCGGCGCGTACCTGAACGCGGGGCGCTTCCGCGTGCTCTCGGCCTCGCCCGAGCTTTTCTTTCGGCGGCGCGGCCGGCGGGTCGAGACGCGGCCGATGAAGGGAACCGCCCCGCGCGGAAGGTTCGGGGAGGAGGACGAGGCAATCGCCGCGGGGCTCGCCGCGTCCGTGAAGAACCGCGCCGAGAATCTGATGATCGTCGACCTGCTGCGCAACGACCTCGGGCGCGTCGCGGAGACCGGCACGGTGCGCGTCGAAGAACTCTTCAGGGTCGAGCGTTACCCGACGGTCTTTCAAATGACTTCGACCGTCGCCTGCGAGCTGCGCGAGGGCTCGACGCTCCCGGACGTGTTCGCCGCGCTCTTCCCGTGCGGCTCGGTGACCGGCGCGCCGAAGGTGAGCACGTCGCGCATCATCGCCGCGCTCGAAGGCGAGCCGCGCGGCGTCTACTGCGGCGCGGTCGGCTTCGTCGCGCCGGGCGGCGACGCGGCCTTCAACGTCGCCATCAGGACGGTCGTCGTCGATTCCGAGACGGGCGGGGCCGTCTACGGCGTGGGCGGCGGCGTCACATGGGACTCGACGCCCGGCGGCGAGTACGAGGAGGCGCTCGACAAGACGAAGGTGCTGACCGAGCGCCCGCCGGATTTCGAGCTGCTCGAAACGCTGCGGCTCGACGCGGCCGGGTATCACCTGCTCGAAGAACACCTCGCGCGCCTCGAAGCGTCGGCCGAGTATTTCGACTTTCCCTTCTCGGTCGCGGACGCGCGCGCGGCGCTCGGCCGGCACGCCGAAGAGCACGCCGGCGGCGGCGCGCGTCGCGTGCGGCTGCTCGTCTCGGCCGACGGCCGCGTCCGCGTCGAGGGCGAGCCGCTTCAAGAGACGCCGCCCGAGCCGCGCCGCGTCGCGCGGGCGCTCACGCCCGTCGACAGCTCCGACCGCTTCCTCTTTCACAAGACGACGCGGCGCGGCGTCTACGAAGCGCGGCGCGCGGAGCGGCCCGGGCTCTTCGACGTGCTGCTGTGGAACGAGAGGGGCGAGCTGACCGAGTTCACCAACGGCAACCTCGTCGTCGAGGAACTGGACGGCCGCCGCTGGACTCCGCCGCGCGAGTCGGGGCTGCTCGCGGGGACGTTCCGCGCCGAGCTTTTGCGCCGGGGCGAGGTCGCGGAGCGCGTGCTGACGGAGGGCGATCTGGCGCGCGCCGCGCGCGTCTGGTTCGTCAACGGCGTGCGCGGCTGGGTCGAGGTGGTCGTCGATGAGCGCCGCGCGCCGTGAAATTATCCAAAAACTATGCTTATTCCAATGATAAAATCTTTTAGCTTTGATTATTGACGGCGGGTTCATTAGAATACGCCGCAAGTTTCGCAACCGAAGGCGTATCCGTCCTTTTCGCCTTCATCAGTTTACAAGCCCTGTGTCTGAACACTCGCCCCCGGAAAGCGGGGCTGAGTTTCCGCAAGGGTGCGGGCGGGCCGCGGGTCTCTTACCTTTTCATGCCGGGAATTATTGATCGTTCCTTCGGGCCGGGGCGCGTTCGCTCGCCGCTCAGCCGTCCGACCGCCGTGCGGCGTCCGGGCGAGCTGGCTCAAGCGGCGGTCGCCGCCGTAGCCCGTCCAACTCTGATGAAGCCGGAGTCTCCCATGATGAAGAAACACAACCTGCACTTCCTGGCCCTGCTCCTGACCCTGACCTTAAACTTCGGGGGCGCGGCCGTCGCCCAGGGCACCGCCTCACGCGTGACGGGCTCCGTGCTCGACGCCAACGGCGCGGCCGTCGAGGGCGCCACCGTCACGCTCACCAACGAGGGCACGAACGTCTCGTTCACGACCCAGACCAGTTCGACGGGCACCTACACTTTCGACTCGGTGCAGGTCGGGACTTACACCGTGGCCGTGGAGATGCAAGGTTTCAAGAAGTCGATCTCGACCGGCAACCCCGTCAACATTAACCAGCCGTCCACGGTCAACGTGGTGCTGGAGACGGGCGCCGTGGCCGAGACGGTGACGGTGCAGGGGTCGGCCGAACTGGTGCAGACCTCGACCTCGGGCAACTTCGGCAACACGGTCGAGGAGCGCCCGCTGGAGGCGCTCCCCATAGTCGGCAACCGCGGGCGCAACCCGCTGGAGTTCGTCAACTTCCAGCCCGGAGTCGTGACGGGCGCCAACACCGGCGGTGGCATCCACGTCCACGGCGCGCGCGACCGCGCCTTCAACTTCACGCTCGACGGCATCGACATCAACGAGACGAGCGCCGGCGGCTCGAACTTCACCCCCATCCGCCCCAATCCGGACTCGATCACCCAGTTCCAGGTCGTCACCAGCAACTTCACCGCCGACAACGGCCGCTCGTCGGGCGCGCAAGTCTCGCTCGTTACCAAGAGCGGCACCAACGAGTTCCACGGCACCCTCTTCGAGTTCTACCAGACGCCCCGCTTTCACGCCAACGAGTACGTCAACACCATCAACACGCGGATCGTCAACGGCCAGCGGGTCCCGACCGACAAGCCGCAGTTTGTGCAGAACATCTTCGGCGGCAGCATCGGCGGCCCCGTCTACTTCCCCAAGTTCGGCGAGGGCGGTGACCGCCTCTACAACGGCAAGAACCGCACCTTCTTCTTCGTCAACCTCCAACTGCTGCGGACGAGTCAGGCGTTCTTCGTCAACCGCACGGTCTACACCGAGGCGGCGCGCAACGGCCTCTTCCGCTACGCGGTGGGGCGCGCCAACGCCAACGCCACCGTCACGGGCGCGAACACGCAGGTCATCAACGAAGCGGGCCAGCCCATCCTCCCCGCCTGCGGGGGGGCGGTGACGACGCAGTGCATCAGCGGCTTCAACGTCGTCGGCAACCCGAACATCCCGCTCACGCCCGACCCGACGACGGCGCAGCTCATCAGCCTGCTGCCGCTCCCGAACAACTTCACCATCGGCGACGGCCTGAACACCGCCGGCTTCAGCTTCATCGCGCCGCAGACCGAGCGGCAGTACGACTTCACGACCAAGATTGACCACTCCTTCAACGAGCGCCACAGCATCTTCGTCCGCTACGCGCGCGGCGAGCAGACGACGCTCTGCGACAACGCCAACGGGGGGCTCCAGCGCTTTCCCGACTCTCCCTGCTTCGTCGACACCACGCGCTCGCCGCGCAACGGGGCCTTCAACTACCGCGCGACGCTGACGCCGACGACCGTCAACGAGTTCGTCGCCGGCTTCAACCGCTTCACCTTCGGCTTCCTCAACCCCGACCCGAACGCCTCGACCAACCCCCCGATCATCCTCAACCTCCCGACCGACCCGCTGAACCGCGAGGCCGCGCTCAACAACGCGCGGCGGATCACGACCTGGCAGTTGGTTGACAACCTCTCGCACCAGCGCGGCGCGCACACTCTGAAGTTCGGCACCAACATCCGCATCCAGAATCACTTCGACGACCGCACTTCGGTCGCCGGGCTCCTGACGGTGCCGACCGTCCGTCTGGGGACGACCGAGAACCCGGTCCCGACCTCCTTCGGCACGAGCGCCACGCAGGCCCCCGTCCTGACGGGCATTAACGGCACCGACCGCGGCCGTCTCGACAACTACATCAACGACATCCTGGGTCGCATCGGGCGCGTCGAGCAGTCGTTCGTCGCCACGGACGATTCGGCCTTCGGCCCTCCGGGCACGCGCTTCAACTACACCGCCCAGTACCCGGAATACGACTTCTACGGACAGGACACCTGGAAGGTGCGGCCCAACCTGACGATTGACTACGGCCTGCGGTGGGAGGTGCGCCTGAGCCCGCGCTCGACCGACAACATCGTCCTGCGGCCCTCGAACCGCGTCGCCTTCGGCGAGGCCCCGACCAACCAGATCAGCTTCTCGGAAGGTAAGCTCTACGAGGATTCGTGGAAGCAGTTCGCGCCGACCGTCGGCTTCGCCTGGGACCCGTTCGGCAGCGGCAAGACTTCGGTGCGCGGCAACTACCGGCTGGCCTGGGACAGGACGAACACGTTCGTCTTCTCGTCTTTCATCTTCCAGAGCGCGCCGGGGCTGACGCGCGCCATCACGCGGACGGCGAGCAGCGCGAGCTTCAACGGAGCCAACAACGCGCTCCTGCGCAACGGCATTCCGCAGCTCACGGCCGCCGACACCACGCCGCTCGCGTTCCGCACGCCGCCGGCCTTCTCGACCAACAGCCTGACCGTGGTCGACCCCGACCTGACCTACCCGCGCACGCACCAGTGGGGCTTCAACGTCCAGCGCGAGTTGGGCTGGAACACCGTCCTCGAAGTGAGCTACGTCGGCCGCCAGGGCCGGAAGCTCTTCGGCGGCTACGACGCCAACCAGGTGGACATCATCAACAACGGCTTCCTCGCCGCCTTCCGCCTGCTGCAAGACCCGGCGACGCGGGCCAGCGTCGCGAACGACCCGAACTTCCTCATCAACCGCCTGCTCGCGGGCGACTCGCGCCTCCAGGGCCGGACGGGTGCGAACTTCCTGATCGCGCAGACGGCGCTCGGCATCGGCGTCCCCCTCGCCAACGGCACGCGCGCGACCAACATCGTGGACGCGGGCGGCGTCGCGCAGGCGGCGTTCATCGTCGCGCAGGGGACGCGCGCGGGTAACTCGGCCACGCCGAACTTCCAGTTGAACGGCTTCAGCCCGTTCTTCTTCCAGCCCTTCCCGCAGTTCACGGGCGCCGTCAACGTCATCGACAACAACGACCGCTCACGCTACAACGCGCTCGAAGTGCAGTTCAGCCGCCGCTTCACGCGCGGGCTCGGATTCCAGTTGAGCTACACGCTCGCCAAGAGCGAGGACACGCGCTCGTTCGACCCGGCCTTCGCCGTGGCGGGCCGCTTCGGCGACAATGGGACGGGCAGGGCCGGGCAGTCGGCCTCCAGCACGCCCTTCGACATCCGCAACCGCGAGCTGAATTACGCGCGCTCGGACTTCGACCGCCGCCACGCCCTGCAGGGGTACGCCCTCTACGAGCTGCCCCTCGGGCGCGGGCGCCGCGTCGGCCGCGACGGGGGGCGGGCGGCCGACATGCTCCTCGGCGGCTTTCAGGTCGGCGGCGTGCTGCGCATGTACTCGGGGAGGCCGTTCACGGTCTTCAGCGGCAACCACACCCTCTCGAATGTGAACTTCGTGCCCGCGAGCTGCAACGGCTGCACGCCGGACATGGGGCGCGTGATTCTGGAGGGCGGGCGCAACACCTTCTTCGACGCCGACCAGCGGGCGCAGTTCTTCACGCCCGCCGCCGGCGAGTTCAGCAACACGGGGCGGAACTTCTTCACCGGCCCCAGCCTCTTCAACCTCGACGCGACCCTCAGCAAGCGCTTCCGCTTCGACGAGGACTTCAACGTCGAGTTCCGCGTCGAGGCGCAGAACGTGACCAACACGCCCTCGTTCGCCGTCCCCGACGCTAACCTGGTGGCGACCAGCAGCTCCTTCGGGCAGGTGCTCGGCTCGACCGCCAGCACTTCGCGCAAAGTGCAGTTCGCGATTAAGGTCAATTTCTAACGATAAGCGCG
>JBEVKV010000270.1:0-4343 GCA_040509515.1 Pyrinomonadaceae bacterium
TGACCATCTCGACGGCCTGCCGGCGGAACTCACTCGTGTAAACTTGACGGGGTAGCTTCTCCATCATGGACACCTCCAATCATCATGCTGAAAGCTGTGGTTGATGGCGTCCACTTTTTCTAGCCTACCTCAACGTACATCTCGGGTTTCAGGCGCTCGGCCACCTCGGAAGGGTCGGCCGCCTCGAAGAAGAGGTCTACCGCCTCTTGAAGGTTCGCCCGCGCCTCCTCGACTGTGTCGCCCTGGGAGGCGATGTCGAGCTCGGGGCAGAGGGAGACGTAGCCGTCCTCCTCGCGCCAGATCGTCGCCGTTAGAGTTCTAGTCATACCTTCCCGCCTTTCTTTCTCCCCGTGCCCGCCCCCTTCAGCCTCTCAATCGCGTCGCTCAACTTCTTCTCCGCCTCTGACTGGCGCCCGAAGGTTTCGAGGACGGTTTCCCGAGCTGCTTTGTGAGTTGCGCGCGCCTCGTCCAGCTCGCGCGCCGCCTCTATCACGCCGGCCGCGGCCTCGAAGTAGTCGTCCGGGGGCTCGTCACTCATGCCGCCACTTTACCCGCCGAAGTAAATCTTGGGAAGTAAATTGACACCCCACCCCGCCGGGCGTATCGTTCCCGTGTTCCCCGCCCCTCAACCTCAAGGCTACAGGCTACTCACAGCTAAGGAGAACATTATGTTGAAACGTCACACTCAGGGTCTCGTCCGTCGACTCCTCATACTGTTCGTGCTCGTCGCCGGCCTCGTGGGTGCCGCCCCCATGCGGTCTACGCAGTCTAGGATATGCCAGGAAACGTACAACGAAAATGGGGAGTGCATCTGGCTCTGCTGCCCCGTGGCCCCCGGCGGCCACTGCACCTGGTCGTACTGCTAGTAAATTAAGGGCGGCGAGGGAAGGGTTTAACGGAAGGGGCGGGGCTTTGGCCTTGCCCCTCTTACTTTTCGGGCGCGCCGGACTTTTTAGGGAGCCACCGCTTCCGGCTTTGCCGGATACGGCTCGGTGTCCAGTATTCTTTTAATAAAAGAAAGAATATTGGACAAGAATCCTGCCGGCGCCGGCGAGCGGTTCGGCGCGCAACAATCCCCTCCGAAGGGTGATTTGTTTGGGCAGGATTCTTAATTTTTGACAGAGGGCTATTTTTAGGCAAAGCCCCGAAAATTGAAATAGCGCGCTTTCTTTTCGTTATTCACCGTTTCATAAATCCTTTCATAAATCCTTTCAAGAAAATTTGATGTCTTTCAAGCCTGATTTCAAGACTTTCAACCACCCTTACAGCTACATTCCGCGTCGCGAAATGAAACTCCCCCTTGCGCCCGCGTCCCCTCGACCTCAAATGTTTAAGTCATCAACAACGAAGGAGAACATCATGCTGAAACACCGACTCGCCCGCCGCCTGTCCATCCTGTTCATGCTCGTCGCCATCCTCGTGGCGGGGGCGTCCGCCCCCACCGCGTCTGCGAAAATAGGTCCGTTTTTCCAGCGGGAAATCTCGTGGGATGGGACTTGCGTTGAGATTTGCTGCACGGGTGCGGGTTGTATGGCGACCGCCTGTTGATAGGGCATACGAAGGAAAGGATTTCAATGAGAGGGGCGGGGCTTCGGCCCTGCTCCTCATGGGCACATTCGGCGCAAGTTTTTTTATTTCGTCGGCGCATGTGTCTTAGTCGCCGACTTCCCTACAGCGCCTTCATCTCTGATTTTTCGTTTTCTCAACGGGGAAGCCTTATGAACAATCTAACCAAAAGACTCGAACAGCTTGCCAACGTCGCGATCATCGTCGTCGCCGTTCTCATCGGCGGCGTTTTGGTCAAGCGGTACCTGTGGCCGCAAGCCGAATCAACGCCGGCTCAAGCCCGGATTCAGCCCGGGACTAAACTTTCAGTGCCGGGGGTCGAATGGGGTAAGAACGAGCGAACATTACTGCTGGTACTTTCGACAGGTTGTCACTTCTGCACGGAGAGCTCCCCGTTCTACCAAAGACTTGCCCGGGAGAAGGCTCGGAAGGGAGGGGTGGGCCTCGTCGCCGTCCTGCCCCAGAGCGTCGACGAGTCACAAAAGTACTTAAACGGCCTCGGCGTCTCCGTCGACGACATCAAGCAGGCCGGCCTCGACGCCGTCCAGGTCAGGGGAACTCCCACGCTCATCATGGCCGACCGGACGGGCGCGGTGGTCGAGTCGTGGGTGGGCAAATTGCCGGCCGAGAAAGAGGTCGAGGTGTTGAACAGCTTCTGAGGGGCGCGCCCCGAGGAGTAGGGAAAGTCCCTTTTGCCTCATAACCCCTCCGACCTTAGGCACATTTGAGGCAGGACGGAGACTTTTCATGAGGGAGGGGCGGCGCGTGATCGTCCCGCCGCCTCTTCATGTCCGCTAACTTACCAAGCCAAGGAGGCCACATGAGACTAAGAAAGCTTCTTACCCTTACCGTCCTGACGGCGGCGCTGTTCATCACGCTCCTGACGGGGAGCCCCACCGAGGCACGTTACTGCGGGGAGGAGACATGCGCGACCCAGTACAACTGGTGCGAGGCGTCGTGTAACGGTAGAGGGGGGTGTATCAAGGCTTGCCAGCGAGAGTACTCAGAGTGCATGTGCTCGAACTGTGGCTTGTGTCCTATAAACGATCCCCCGCAGGCCCAATCTGACCACCGCTAGGCGGCACTCTCACCTGTTCGGCAGGGGAAAAGGGGCGGGTCATCACTGACCCGCCCCTTTCGCATCCCCACCCCAAAAGTTTTCCGCCTTCATACGGCCTTCCTCCGCAGCCCGCCGGCGGACGCCCGGCGCTCGCGCCTGAGCCGTGCGACGCGCATGACGTCGGCGTCGCCGAGGCCGGATGAGAGGGTCTGTCAGATGTGACAGGGGTGACACCCTCATCCGTCAGATATGTCCGACCTCTCGGGAGCATCAGACACATCCCTCTCAGGAAGGCGAGGATTGACCCTGCCATCCCGGACGCCTACGCCCGTAGCAGGGAAGTGCTCACGTCGGTGCTCAAGGATGAGCGCCTCGTCGAGATGTACCTGCGCCAGCTCTGGCAGGTCGGGCGCGGCGGGCGCTACGTCGCGTTCCCCGCGTCGGTGCTCGTCAAAAACGGCCAGACGATCCGCTCGATTCAGGAGGGCTTAACCGAAACGCTAGACGGGGCGGCCGGGTGCTTCCGACACCCGCCGCCCCACGGCCACCAACGATTCTACGCACGACGGAGAAAGCCAATGACCACCAAGAAGGTACAGAAGCGCGGCGCGAGCCGCAAGAGCAAGCCGACGGCCGAAGTTAAAGCCGAGGCCGAGGCGTTCAAGCGTGAGGCCGTCGAATACGCGCAGACCGCGTACGCGGCCGCGCTCGCGCACTATGAAGCCAACCTCGCCGACCCGTTCGCGCTCTCGCGCCTCGCGGTCGTCTACGACGAGACGCAGCCCGGCGACGTTCACATGGTCGTCACACTCCCTAGCGTCGTCAACGAGAACGTCAGCGCAGACGAAGCCCGCGACGCCATCCGGGACGCGGAACTGCTCGCGCGCACGCTTGAGCACGAAGGATGCACCGAGGGCTTCCGAAAGGCGTTCGGGGTCATCTTCACCGAGCACGTACTGGACGGCTCGGACGTGACCTGGACGACGCCGACAGTGATGCGCGTCATGCTGCCGCTCGCCCTGCTCCAGCAGTGGCGCTACCGAAATGGCAGCGGCATCACCCCGGCCGAAATTCTCATCACTCTCAGCAGCGAGCTTGTGAGCGACGAGGTATCCGAGAATGTTCGCCGGTCACTCAGCAAGACGTAGCAGTGAAGCGGGGGTGGGTAGTGCTCGACACACCGCCCGCCCCCTCGGCCACAGTTTGAAGACTTAGGAGGCTCAAGACCATGACCGACGATAAGAGAACACAGGGAGCGGCAGAGGGCAAGGGACTCGCGCGCCGAGACTTCATCACGGGCGCGGCGCTCGCGCTCGTCACCGTGACGACGGTCGCCGCCTCCGGCGCTACGGCCACGGAAGACGAGGCGCAGGCGTTTGCGTCGGCCATGCACGCCGACGCCCTGCGCGCCTACAGGGCAGCGCCGGAGGCGGCGGGTGTCGCCCGGCGTTGCGGCGAGATTTGGAACGCGCAGAGGGAGCGCGACGAGGCGGCCGGCACCGACTACAAATACGGCTTCATGCGCTGCGTCGATGAAGTGCTCGAAGCGTCCAGCGACGGCCTCATGGTCGGCTCGCCAAACGACGCACTGTTTACGTTCCTCTTCATCCGGGCGGCAGCGGAGTACGGAGACGAGCCGGCCCCGAACCAATACACGGAACTGCTCGACACCATCGGGCTCATAGACGACGGCCACATCCTCAAAGACCTTTTCGGT
>JBEVKV010000271.1:0-12348 GCA_040509515.1 Pyrinomonadaceae bacterium
CCGAGCGAACGCCCCAACTCGGGCAGCTTACGCGGGCCGAAGATGATGAGCGCCACCACGAGCACGACCATCAGCTCAGACGTGCCGATGAATTCCAAGAAGAGAAGTTGGTGCATTTGTCGCCTTCCTGCCCGGGCACCGCCCGGCCGCGCCGCCGTCTAATTAATCGAGGCGCTGATCCGCCCGGCCCGCCGGCTCGCCCAGCGCCGGGGCTTCGTCCATCCCGGCCGCGCCCCTCTTGAATTCGCGTATGCTTGAGCCGAGGCCCTTCGCCAGTTGCGGCAGACGCGTGCCGCCGAACATGAGAAGCATGACGCCGAGGACGAGGAGCATCTCCGTCATGCCCGGCATTCCGAGACCCAAAACGTGATTCATAATCTTTCTTCTCCTTCCGCTTGAAAGCGGGCGGCTCCGACGTTTATTCCGACTTCGCCTTGGCGGTCGTCTCTTCCAGCTCTAACTCCATCTTGCATTTCGGACAGTCGCCGGGAGTCTTCGAGCGGACTTCGTGGTGCATCGGGCAGGTGTACATGGCCTGCTGCTCTTGCGGCTGTTGTTGCTGCTTCTTCTGGCTTCGCCGCGCCGGGCGGCGTCGTGTGCGGGGCTTGGGCTTGGCGCGATGCCGCGCCGGCGCGTGCGCCGCGTGCGAGTCGTGGTCGTGGTCGTGGTCGTGCGCGGCCGCCGCCGGCGAAGGCGTCAGCGCGAGGGTCGCCAGTAAGAGGGTGAGCGGTAAGATGATTTTCTTGTGCACGGAGGAATCCTCTTTCACGGACGTTAGTCTTTAAGAAGTCGTAAGAGCGGGGCGATGCCCGTGGTGGTCGCAAGTCGTCTGACGCCTGTCCCCAATTCAACTGCAACTTACATTCCGTGCGAACTACCCCGGTCGGGGCGCGGAATGCCCGTTTGATGTGTCCACCCTGCGACACGGCGGCGGGGCCGCTGTTTCATGACGAAACATGCCCGGCGGCGGACGTGTTGAAAGCAGAGCGGGGTCGGGACTCCCGCATGAGGCAGGAGTTCCGACCCCGCTCCGCTTTCGAGCCGTTCACGCGAAGACTCCGTTGCAGGAGCCTTCGACGCGTCGGCTTACTTCAAGGCCACGGCCCTCGTCGCGGAGCCGCCGAAGCTGCTGCGCACCGTGATGTTCTGCGGGTTGGTGTTCACGTCGAACTGCCCGGTTTGCTTGTTGCCCTTCGCCGTCAGCCTGCCGAGCAGTTGCCCGGTGGAGGTGACGTAGACCTGCAGCGTCGCGTTCGCGCGCGAACTCGAAGCCTCGACTTCCAGCGTGCGCTTCGACGAGTTGTACTGCGCCTTCGACACGCTGACCGTGTCGGCAGGCGTCGCCGGGTTGACGGTCAACGTGGCGGTGCGCGTCACGCCGCCCGAGACGGCGGCGATGGTCACGCTCGTGGCCGAGGCGACCGATGTGGTCGTGACGCTGAAGCCCGCCGACGAAGCGCCCGCCGGGACGGTGACGCTCGCCGGGACGCCCGCGACGGCGCTGCTCGACGAAAGGTTGACGACCGTCGGCGACTGCGCCAAGCCGCTGAGCGTAACCGTCCCCTGCGAGGCGGCGCCGCCCGTGACGGAAGTCGGGTTCAGCGTGACGCCCGTCAGCGTCACGGGCGGCGCGGGCGGCGGGTTGACGTTCAACAACGCCGTCTGCGCCGAGCCGCCGTATGTGGCCCTGACCGTCACCTGCGTCGGAGTGCTGACGGCGGCGGTCTTGAAGTCGACGAAGCCGCCCGACGCGCCGGGCGCGATGACCAGCGACGGCGGCAGGCTCGCGACCGCCGGATTGCTGCTCGACAGGGTGACGTTCGCCCCCTCGGTCGGGGCCGGCCTGTCCAGAGTGACCTGCGCCCTGACGGTCTGCGTCGAACCGCCGACGACGGTCGAGGGCGTGAGCGTGACGGCGGCGACCACCGCGCCGTTGGAGGGCGCGGCGACCGTGAGCGTCGCGCTGCGGGTCACGCCCGCGTAGTTGGCGGTGATGTTGACCGCGGTCGTCAGCCCCGTCTGCTGCGTGCGGATGGGGAACGTCGCCGAAGACTGCCCGGCGGCGACGGTCACGTTGAAGGGCGTGGTGACGAGCGACGGGTTATCGTTGGTGATCGAGACGACGGCGCCGCCCGAGGGCGCGACCGTGCCGGCCGAAAGGTTGACGACGCCGGTCGCGTCCGCGCCGCCGAAGACGGTGGACGGCTGCGTCTGCAACGAGCCGAGCGTGGCGGCCCCCGCCGGTGTGACCGTGAGCGTCGCGCTGCGCGTCGCGCCGCTGCCGGCCGAGACGGTGATGGTGACGGTCTGCGTCGTCGTCACGCTCGCCGTGTCGAGCTTGAATCTAACGTTCGTCATGCCCGCGAGGATGCGGATGCCGGTCGGCGCGGGGACGACGGAACTCCTGCTGCTCGTCACGGTCAGCGCGCGGCTGCCCGCGGGGGCGACCGCGCCGGGGGCCAGCAGCACGTTGACCTCGGCCTGCGTGCCGCCGACGACGCTCGAAGGAGTAATCTGGACGCTGCCGAGCGCGAAGGCCGCGGGCGCGACGCCCGTGGTGTTGGTCAGGACGGTGGTGCCGGGGTTGTTGCCGCGCACCTGCAAGGCCACGTCCTGCTTGCCGTCGCCGTTAAAGTCTGAGGCGATGAGCGCGCCGCCGCCCCTCTGGACGACGAAGCCGGGGACGAGGTAGCGCGTCACGGCTCTGAAAGTCCCGTTGCCGTTGCCGTAGAGCACGCCGAGCATCCCGTCGCCGCTGACCGTACAGCAGCCGGCCATCCCGAGCAGGACATCCTGAAACCCGTCGCCGTTCAGGTCGCCGACGGCCAACTCGCCCGGGCGCTCGCCCAGCGCGTCCCGGATGGAGGCCGACGGGCGGAACGTCCCGTCGCCGTTGCCGAGCACGACGACCGTCCTGTTGTCCGCGTCGGCGGCGACGGCTAAGTCGGCTATCCCGTCGCCGTTGAACTCGCCGAAGGCGAGGTCGGTGTTGTCCACGCCCGGCACGACGGTCAGGTCGGGCGACTGCCGGAACGTCCCGTCGCCCGCGCCGAGCAGGATGTAGACGCCGCCGTTACCGCCCGCGACGCCGAAGTCGAGGTTGCCGTCGTTGTTCAAGTCCGCGGCCTCCACCTTGTACGGGGCGAAGCCGACGCGGATTTCCTGCGGCGACTGGAAACTCCCGTCGCCGACGCCGCGCCAGACGGAGACCGAGTCGCCGACGGCGCAGCCCGCGCTGAAGCAGGAAAACTGGTGCGCGACGACGGCGTCGAGACGCCCGTCGTGGTCGAAGTCGGCGAGTATGACCGACGGCCCGTCGAACCCGCCGGCGTTGGGAAAGCCGACGGGCGCGCCGAACGTCCCGTCGCCTTTGTTGAGAAGCACGGTCAGCGAGGTCTGCTCGCTCTCGTTCGTCACGACAAGGTCGGCGCGGCCGTCGCCGTTGAGGTCGCCCGCGGCCACGTCCTGCGTGAAGCCGCCGGCCGGGTACTCGACGTAAGGCCGGAACGTCCCGTCGCCGTTGTTGAGCGCCACGCGGACGTCGATGCCCGCGCCGGCCAGATCGGGCCGGCCGTCGCCGTTGAAGTCGGCGGCGATGTGTCGGTTGCCGATGATGGGGTAGTCCCTGCCGGCGAAGGTGGCGGTCGTCTGCGCCTCGGCCCCCGCGGCGCAGAGCAGGATTAGTGCGACGAGTAACGAAGCCCGGCGTGTGCGCGGCCTGAACAGTTCACTGGCTTGTAGCATCTGTGTTTAGTCCCCCTCCTGTGACAGTGTCTCCTGACGCGCCCGTAAATACATCGCGCGCGAGGAATGTTTACCCGGCCGTCTCAAAGAATATCGCCCCGGCGGGAAGGGGGGGAGAACCCTTCCCGCCGGGGGCTTCGTGTGGATGCCCGGCCGCGCCCTTTAGCGCGCGCGGCGAGCGATGGTGCCGGTGCCCGTGCAGGCGACCCACAGCGCCGAGGGCGTGGCGGCGCCGATCAGCGGAGACCTGTCCACCAAGTCTTTGCTGATGAACGTGCCGTCGGTCACCGACAGCCGCGTGATGCTGTTGGCGCCGTTGGAGATGACCGCCACGGTGTTGCCGTACGGGATCATGCCGGCCGGGCCGTCGCCCACGTCCGTCTTCGAGAGCACCACGCCGCTGCTGCTGAGCCGCTGCACGACCGCGTCCCAGAAACAGGCCACGAGCACTTCGCCCTTCGTGTTGAGGGCGAGGCCGAACGGCCCGCGCCCCGTGATGAACTTGCCGACGACGCCGCCGGCGTTCGAGAGCTTCCAGACCTGGTTCTCCTTGTTACAAGCGACGTAGATGCTGACGGTGCTGGTCGTCTTGTAGGGGGAGGAGATGGCGCCGCTATCGGGGCTCAAGGTGCCGCTGCCGCCGGTCGGCGTCGAGCCGCCTGCCGTCGGGGCTTCTTCGGAGCTGGCATCTATGGTCGTGCTGCCCTCTTCCGTCAGGGTCGGCTCCGTCGAGCCGCCGATGGTGGAGATCGAATCGCCGTTGAAGGACGAGTACCTCGTCGTGGTGATGCCGACGACCACCCAGACGGGGCGCGCGCCGACCACGGTCGAGCCGAGCGCCGTGCCGTCGGCCGCCGCGAGGCGCACGAGGGTGTTGCTGCGCTCGCAGGCGACGTAGAGCGTGCCGCCGTAGAGCGCGGCGTGGACGGGGCCGTCGCCGGCCACGCTGAAGGTGGAGACGACCGTGCCGTCGAGCCGCAACTTCGAGATGGTGTTGTCGGCGTTGTTGAGCACGTAGAGCAGGCCGTTCGCGTTATCGACGATCAGGCCGGTCGGGTTGCGACCGACGGTGAACGTGCCGACGACCGTCCCGCCGCCGTTGAGCTTCACGACCTTGTTCGAGAACTGGAGCGACGCGTAGACGTTGCCGTTCGAGTCGCCGGCCATGCTGGTGACGCCGGCGTCGAGGCCGACGCTGGTGGTGTCAATCGTGTCGGTGGGGGCCACCGTCTTCGTCGTGGTGGAGGTCTGCGCGGACGCGACCGCCGCCGAGAGCAGCGTGAGCGCGATGATGAGCAGAGCGCCGTTGAGGCGTCTACCTTTTCGCATCTGAGTCGTCATTTACTATCTCCTTTCGCCAGCGCGCGGTCTTCGGCCGGCTCAAGCCAGCTTAGGGACTCGACGATCATCTTCGGGTTGCTCATCCCCGGGCAGGCGGCCCAGAGCTGTTGGGGCTCGTTGCCGTAGCGGACGTTCCCGATGTGGTTCGACTTGTCGCGGTCGCGCTCGGGGTCGGGGTCGGTGAAGCCGAGCTTGCGCCGCAACAGCTCAAGGTCGGCGGGCGAGCCGGTCAGGTACTGCCAGCCCGGCCCCACCTTGTGCATCTGTGCGTACTCGGCCAGCGCCTCCGGCGAGTCCTGCTCCGGCTTGAGCGTGAGCGAGTACATGAAGATGTCTTTGCCCACGCGCGGCCCGAGCAGCCTCTGCACCTTCACCAAATTCGTCGTGATGCCGGGGCAGATGCCCTCGCACTTCGCGTACATCATGTTGATGACGACGATTTTATCCCTGATCAGGTCGTCGTAGAAGCGCACCTTTTTGCCCTCGTGGGTGGTGAGCTCGACGTTCGGGAAGTGGCGCCGCTGGATTCTCTCGCGCGAGGCGATGTCCTCGGGTCTCGGCGCGCCGGCGGGCTTCGGGGTCTCGCCCCGCACCACGGCCGCGCCGACAAGGGGGGCGACGCCGAGCAGTGCCATCACGTTCCTTCTGCTAATGTTCTTCGTCATTCGACCAATCCTTTCTACGGATTCGTTTTCAAGTCGCCGGTGTCGTTGATTTGGAGGAGCACCATCATGGCGTGGTCTTCGTGGACGACGTTGTGGCAGTGCATCGGGAGCAGCCCCTTGAAGTCGCGGAAGCGGAAGTAGACCTCCGCCGACATGTTGTGCTCAAGCCTGAACACGTCCTTGCGCCCCGCCGTGATAAGCCCGGTCTTGGACGGCGCCTGGCCGTTAATCTTGAGCGTCTGGAACTCCTCGAAGTGCATGTGGATTGGGTGCTGCCAGCCGCCGGAGTTGTTCTGGAAAATCCACTTCTCGGCGGTGTTGAGCTTGACGGAGAAGCGAGGCGGTTCGATGCAGTCCGGGAACCTGCCGTTGACGGCCCACTGCCCGTTGTTGCGCTCGAACTTGAAGGTGCGCGTGACCCGCACCGGGTCGGTCGTGGTGGGGTAGCCGTAGAAGTAGGGCGTGCCCGCGGGGAGCGCCGGAATCGCCACGTCGAAGTTGACGCTGTTGTCGGCCACGGCCGGCTGGTCTACGACGATCTTCAGAATCTTGTTGCCCTGCCCGGGGTTGAACAGGTCGCCGTCGGGGCCGCGGCCGTCGTCCTGCTCCATCCGGTTCTCGATGTAGAAGGTCTTGCCCGCGAGGCCGGTGAAGTCCACGACCACGTCCGTCCGCTCGGCGACCGAGAGGCGAACGTCGGTGACCTTGACGGGGCGGTCGAGGAGGTTGCCGTCGGTGCTCAACTGCCAGAACGCCCTCTTGGAGTTGTTGGTCGGGTCGAGGATGCAGAACTGGTAGAAGCGCGACGGCCCCATGTTGAGCCAGCGGAAGCGGTAGCGCCGCGGGCTGACGTGGAACACCGGCTGCACCTTGCCGTTGACGAGGAACTTGTCGCCGAGGATGCCGTCGAGGTTGAACAGGTCGAAGGCGAGCTGGTCGGTGTCGAGGTCGTAGACGGCGTCGTTGAAGACCATGTTGATGTCGAAGTTCGGGTAGCTCGGCAGGCGGAAGCCGGTCGTCTCGTCGCCGCCGTCGAACTGCCCGTTCTTGTGGAAGAGGTTGAACATCCCGGCCATCCCCTTGTAGACGTTCTGCGACGTGAAGTCGAAGCGGTGGTCGTGATACCACAGCGTGTGCATCGACTCCTTGAGGTCGCCGGGGATGCCCGCGGCGTTGAGGCCGGGGTGTGTGGACTGGAAGCCGGCCAGCACGTTCGGGTAGTGGTGGTCGTAGAACTTGCCCTTGTCGTTGAAGAAGCAGGGGTGGCCGTCGGACTCCTGCGGGGTGTGGCCGTTGTGCAAGTGCGCCGTCGTCGAGTTCTTGCCGAACCCGCCGTTCTGCGACTGGAGCGGCAGGTCGTTCCACTGCCGCACGAGCATCGGCTCGCCGTAGAAAGCCTTGAAGAGCGGGCCGGGGAAGATGCCGTCATAGCCCCACAGCGTCGAGGGGGCCGAGAACTGCGGGTGCGACTTGGCCTGGAAAGCCTTCTGGTGAATCTCGTAGTACTTCTGCGGCGGCTGGCTCGTGAAGGCTTGGTGGTTGATCGTGCGGCTCTCGCCCGCCGCCGTGTTGGGGGCCACCGTCGGCGCGGGCCCGGTCAGGCCGGTCGGCGACGTAAAGAACGGCTTCTCGACGAGGCGCGGCATGTCCTCGACGAAGGGGGTGGTCGGGCGGCTCTCCGGCGTGTCGTCGTAAACGAAGCCGGCGCTGGTCAGCGGCCGGGCGCTCAAGCCCGACTTCGGGATGAGCATCCCCGCGCTGGTCAGCAGCCCCAGCTTCAGCAGGTCGCGCCGCTTGAAGCCTTCGGCGATCAGCTCGCGCCGGTTCTTTGCGGCGAGCTGGCTCCGTTTATCCTTTGTTCGATCTCTCTTCGAGATGTTTGCCATTAACGATTCTCCTTCTGAAACATTCTGGGGACAGGAACTGAACCCTTGAGGCTACGGTGCAAAGGCGTGTTCGTCGCGCCCAGCGTCGTTCGGGAGCCGGGGGCATGCCGGGCGCATCATGCCCTTGAATGTGTGTTTTGGTGCTGGACTTTGGCCGTGCCGGCAGACCCGCCGAATGCGGGGTCACGCACGGAGGCGCTCAGGTCAATTCGGTGCGTTGGTAAAGCATTCCGGCGCGCGGGGACACGCACGGTGTTAGTTCGGGATGACGGCTCTCTCCTGAGAGAGAGTCCCGGTGTTGAGAGTGACTGCCCAGCGGAGACGGCTTCGCGGGTTGAGCTTTTCGGAAGCCGTCGCCGAAGGATTAACGTGTCGCAGTCGTCTCGGGCTGGCAATCGTCATGCCTCTGCGCGTCGCGCCGCGCCCGCTCGCTTTTCGCGATGTCGGCTGCGGCGGGCGCTTTCAGTTTGAATCACTGGCCGGCGGCGCGTGGCTCATGGTGAAACACGCGCGCCGCCGGCCCGGGAACTACTTCAACGACACCGCGCGGCTCGCGGAGCCGCCGAGGCTGCTCTTGACGACGACGTTTTGCGGGTTGGTCGCCACGCTGAAAGTACGGTCGTACCGACCGCCGCCCCTGTTGCTGAGGACGCCGATGACCTGCCCCGTGGCCGCCACGTAGACCGTCAGCGTCGCCGAAGCGTTGCTGCTCGTCGCCTGCACCGACAGCTCGCGCTTGGAGGTCACGTACTCGACCCTCTGAATCGCGACCGTGTCGGCCGCCTGCGCGGGCGGAGGGTTGACGACCAGTTTGGCCGTGGCGTTGGACGTGAGCGTGCCGCCGTAGGTCGCCGCGAGCGTCGCCGTGGTCGAGGTCGTGACCGCGTTCGTCTTGACGCCGAACGTCACCCCTGTCTGACCCTCCGGGACGAGGACGCTCGACGGCACGACCGCGGCCGGGCTGTCGCTCGTGAGCGCGACGAGCGCGCCGCCCGCGGGGGCGACTCCGTTGAGGGCGATGGTCGCCGTGGCGTTGGCCCCGCCCGCGACGCTGCCCGGCGTGACGGAGAGTGAAGACAGCGAGAGCGGCGGGGCGACGGTCAACGTCGCGGTCGGCGTCGTGCCCCCGTAGGCCGCCTGAATTTCGACGAGCACGGCGCGGCTGAATCCGTTCAAGGTCGTCACGCCGGTCTGGATGTCGAAGCTCGCGCTTGTCTCACCTTCGGCGACGTTGACCGTGGACGGCATCTCGACCGTGACGGGGGCCGCGGAGCCGGCGGTCGGCGTGGCGATGGCGCGCGCCAGAGTGACGACTGCGCCGCCCTGCGGCGCGGGCCGTGTGAGCGTCACCGTCGCCCGCGCCGCATCGCCGCCGACGACGTTCGACGGGCTCAGCACGAGCGACCGGGCCAGCACCGCGTCCGCCGCGACCGGCTTCCACATCACCGCGTGGACGTTGGCGGGGTCACTCGAACCGCGGCCGGCCCAGCCGACGACGTTCCCCTCCGCGTCAATGCCCGTAGCCGCCGCGTCCGTGTAGCCGTCCGGCAAGAACTGATTCAGGTCTACCGCGCTCGCGGCGCTGCCCGTCCAGACCAGCGCGTGACTGTGACTGACCTGCGTGACCGGGTCGAAGATGTAGCCGTAGCCGACCTGCTTGGAGCCGTTGGTCGCGTTGGCCTCGGACGACGTGTAACCCTCCGGGTGCAGATCGACTACGCTCTCGGCGCTCCCGCTCCACAGCAGCGCGCGGCTCGGGGTGTACCCGTAGCCGACCTGCTGCCCGCCCGCGACGGCGTTGGCCTGCGACGTGGCGGCGTCGAACGGGTTGAGGTTGACGGCGCTCTCGGCCGAGCCCGACCAGAGGACTGCGAACGGCCCGGTGAAGGCGTTGATGCCTATCACCTCAAAACCGATACCGACCTGCTGCACGCCGTCCGTGCCGAGCGCGCGCCCGGCCCCGAAGCCGAGCCCGAGCGGCGTCAGATCGACGGCGCTCGCCGCCGACCCAGACCACAGGAACGGATGAAACTCGGTTCGCCTGCCGTCGGGGCAGCTCCCCTTTTTCGTGGTGCACAAGACGCGCCGCGTCGCCGAGCCGACCTGCAGCCCGCCGGCCACGCCTGCGGCGACCGACTGATCCCACTGCGCCGGGTTCAAGTCAATCCGGCTCGCCGCCGTCCCCAGCCACAACGCCGCGCGGTCGTTCGCAGTCCCGACCTGTTGGCCGTCGCCGACCGCGGCGGCCGTCCCCGGGCCGAGGTCTATCGCGCCGGCCGCCGAGCCGTTCCACAACATCGCACGACTCACGACCGGCTGGCCGGCCCCCGCCGCGAACCCCGCGCTGCCGACCTGCTGCGCGCCCGACGCTCCGGCGGCCGACGAGTTGGCCGAGCCGGCCGGGGTTAAATCAATCACGACGTAACTCTGGCCGGGCTCCGAGGGCGGAGCCACCTGCGCCGACGCGCCGACCCACGCGGGGGCCAGGCACAGCGCGAGCGCCAGCGAAGAGGCGGTGAACTTTAAAAGGAAGCGACTCATACGTTACTCCAGTGGGATACAAAGACATTTGTGGTTGCTGCCGAAACAACGTTCACGTCCGCGCCGGCTTCGGGCGTTTGCTGTGAGCTGGTGTCTCGGGACGGCGGCGATGAGGTTAAGGGCACGACGCAACAGAGTTGGGGCGGCTCGCGAAAATACATCGAATGAAACTCTCTTCCTGTTCACACCGAAACCCCGTTGCCGGGCGTCGATTTGAGACAGACGTGTCCCCACACGGCGCGCGCCGTAAGGCGTCAACACCGCTCGGGCCGCGACGTTGGCGCGCGGTCGGATGTCGCCGGCCTTGAGCAGCGCGGCCGGCTCGGAGGTGTAAGTTAAGAACTAATAATGGGCGCGCCGGGCCGCCCCGTGATTGAACAGATTCCTCCCGCGAATAACGTCTGGGGCAACAAGGTGAGTCGGTCGGAGTCGGAGCAACAGCTATACCGTGGCCGGCGCACAAACTCCTTCGGCGTCAGAGGGGACGGCGGCCGCTCGCTGTTTCTATTGTCGTAGCTCGCGCCGAAGAGTGAGGCGGCGGAAGGCGTGCGTGTCCGAAGGGCTCACGTCCGAGAGCGTCGGCGTCATCGCCCGTCAACCAAAGTGAAACAGGTTGGACGGCGGACTGATTTACGGTGAAACACCGGGGGCGCGTTGGTGGCGAGTGTCGGCCGGCCGCGGGCCGCACTACAGCACGCGCGCCCGGCGCGCCCTGACGAGCCTTCGGGCTCACGCGGCGCGTTGAGGTATGACGGTTGCTTGGCGAGTCGCTCGCTCGCCGTAGTTCGTGCCGTGACTTTTCGTTTCGGAGGAAGCCTTCGCTCGGGGCGCGTCTCCGCCTCGGAAAGTTGAGAAGGAAGTAACACTCTCCCGGTCATCTCCCACTCTGCGGCGGTCGAGCATCGCGTCAGGGCGAACGTCTTACCGGCTCTGACCCTTAGACCTCTTCAACAATCCCAAAACCAATAGAGGGCAACAGTCCCTTACGAAAAGGAAATTCCCAATGCTGTCACACAACGAAACTCCCTACACCAACTTTCGCAACAAGGCCGTGCGCCTGCTCGTCGCCCTCTGCGCCGTGGCGGCCTTCGGCGCGGCCGCGCTCGCTCAGGTGCCCCCGACGCTGACGCTCAGGAGCAACTTCAGCCTGTTCGACTTCGGCAGATTCAACACCGGGACGCTCTCGCCGAACACCGTCATCACCATCTCCAACGGCGGCACGTCGGGCACCGTCACCATCACGAACGTTACCATCACGGGGACGAACGCCGGCGACTACACGCTTGTTTCGACCACCTGCATCAACGCGACGCTCACGACGGTGGGGACGTGCACCGCGACGGTGAGATTCAACCCCCTCGCCGTCGGCTTCCGCCGCGCCAACCTGACGGTGACCGACACGGCCAACGGCAGCCAGCACCTCGTCCCGCTGCGCGGCGTCGGCCTGAACCCGAGCATCGCGAACGAGGCCGTCGGGCCGATTGACGCGCGCACGGGCTTCCCGCTCTGGCATCAGGACGAGCAGGGCCGCAAACTCCAGTTGTGCCTCGACAGCGCGACGCTCTGCCTGAGCAACGTCGTGGGCACGCCGTCGGTCACCACCGCCGGCATCAACTTCCCCGGCGAGGCGTTCTACTGGTCGGCCGAGGCCGAGATTCCGCGCAACGTCGGCGACGACGCGCTCCTCGTGCTCGCCAAAGAGGCCGCCTTCACGACCGAGGACGCGGCGGTGGGCGAGCAGATCGTCTTCGACCGCATCCGCGTCCGCATCGACGCCCTGACCCCCGGCGCGACCTACACCGTGACGCACCCGTTCGGTGTCCTGACGCTGGTGGCGGACGCCGACGGCGAGATCAACACGACGACCGACATCGGCTGCGGCGGGTCGCCCTGCGACTTCCGCATGTCGATGAACGGCGGGAACAACGTCTTCCTCCGCTGGGATCCGGCGTTCCTCCCGGCGGCCCCCGCGGGCTACCTCGGCGACCCGAGCGTCGCGCACAGGGTCACGGGCAGCCCGACGAGCAACAACCTCTTCAAGGTTGTCGGCCCCAACGTCGGCGGCCCCGGCGTCAACACCATCCAGACGCTCCTGTTCAACGTGTCCGGTAAAATCTTCCAGTAGTCTCCTCGCCGGCCCCGGCCGCGCGCGCCCACACCGGGCGCGCGCG